>JAAYEH010000579.1 GCA_012728855.1 Rhodopirellula sp.
GGTGCCGGCATCTTTGAAAAAACCGTACAAATACATGAACGACATGAGAAAGGCACCGGCAACCAAAGCCGATCTCATGGAAATCGGTCGCAGCCAGACATGAGCAATTCCAGCCGCCCACGCCAAATTCCAAACAATGGTGCTCCGGCTTCCTCGCAGGCCGCCGAAGAAAAAGGTTGCGACAAGGAAACATGCGAGGGCAACAAATACGGCAATACCGGACCGGCGCCAGTTTCCGCCCCTGCTGTGCGCATAAACTGCAAAAAGCATCATCGCCAGAATCGGAAAACTCTCTGAGATCATGAATATTTTGCCGAACCCCCGAAACGCTTCCTCCCGGTCCGGTCCGGTCGCTGCTGCGATGTATTCTTGAACTCCCCCAAATAGCGCGTAAACGTAGCATTGAAGGGTCGCGCTGGCCACCAATAGGACGCTTACCAACGCGAAGAACATGCCTCTGTCCAGAACCCACACTTTGGAAAACCCCTTCGCCCCACCCACATTTCGAGCGACACGATAGGCCAACAGTCCGCACAAATTCAACAGCGCCATAACACCAAGCCAGTAACGCCAGTCCGGCGGCGGAATCACATCCACACACCAGTAATCGAGAACGACGTGCAGGAGCGGCGCAAGGAAGAAGAAGTGTAGCCCGACGATGCCGATGACTCCGATAGGATCAAACAAGCCGACGCGACCGAGCAGCCAATCCATGGCATCCGCCCCGACGATCACGCCGCAACACAGCAACGGCAACACAAACCAATGACGGCAATCCGGCCAGGCCACCATGAAAGCCAAAACAACGGCCGCGCACAGCCAAAATGCCAAAATAACACTCGCGGCTGACTCGGCCATGACGAGACGAGTGGTGTTCTGCGACAATGGCCTTGAAATGGCTGTCACAAGGAAAGACTCCTTCGCCGTCGAGTCGTGCGGCCAAATCTTGATATCGATGTGAACGCCGCCGGCGACAGATCCGCTCCTGGTGGGAAACGATTAGTCCCCTGCATGTGCTTCCTCAAGCTGGCCTGTTCCGTTGGGACCGGCAGAACCGGCGGAAGCCCCGGTGGTCGCACGATTTGCCGGCCTCTCCCGCATCTGAAAAGATCTCACGTCCGGCTCATCAAAGATCTGCCGCACCGCGTTCCACTGGTGCGAAGTGATTGCGACGGCAATCGCGCCGAAACATCCCAATACAAGGCCAAGCATCAGCACATTTGCTTTGTTCGGCCGCACCGGCCTTGGCACGTAGCTGGCCGGCTGGATGATGCTCAAATTCGTCAACCGGTCGGCGCGGAGCGCCTCATCCATGCGAGTTTCCTCACACTTCTCAACGTAGGTCAAGTACTTGGCCTCAAGCTGGTCCACTTCGCTGGTAAGGCCGGCGATCAGCAACTCGTCTTCGTTCAGCTTGATCAGCTTGGCTTCAAGTTGAGCCAAATCCAACTGGAGCTGCTCGTTCTCAGCCGTCAGAGAAGCCTGCTCGGAAGCCTCGCGAGCGAGGATGGCCCGGTTGATCTCCTGCCGGTCCGGTTCCGCCTCGCCAAGAGATCTTTCGATCGCTCTTACCTGCATACGAATCGCCTGCAAACGCGGGTGCTCCTCCGTACACGTCGACGCTATCTCCTCTTGACGAGTTCGCAGTTCAAACAGCGTCTGGCGCATTCCCGCCAGACCGTCGTTCGGCGTGCCGTCCACGAGTTGACTGAGAAGAGCTTCCGGGATACCGTCCAATTTCCCCTCAAGCGAAGCTAATTTGGCATTCGTGGCCGCCAAGGCGGCAGCCACTTCGCGAATACGTGTTTCGACGGCGCTGATTTGCGTCTCCAGAGCGATCCTGCCGCCTTCCATCGAAGCCATGCCTGCCGCACTCTTCGCATCTCGCAGGTTGGCCCTGGCACTGTCCAACTGATTCCGCAGCACAGCCGTCTGTTCCACGAAAAACTGATGGGATCCGGATCCGCGGCTGACTCGCATGTGCTCGTCGAGGTACAAATCCATGAGCGTCGCCACGCTCTTCCGAGACCTTTCCGGGTTCAATGCCACGCAATGTACTTCGATCACGGTCGACGAGCGAGGCGAATGGATGAAGATCGACTCGCCAAAAGCTCGAAGTAGTCTTTCCTGATCTTCCGGCGCGGCTGTCGAGTAGCCTGGCTCGACCGAGCGAAGTGTTTCTTCGAGAATGGAGCGACTTCGCAAGTGCTCGACGATCGAATTGATCTCCGTTTCCCGAGATGCGCTCAGCGCAATCGTCCCCTCGCTGGTCACGATCGGGTCGAGTGAGGCATTCTCTCGACCAACGCGCACAAACAGTTTCCCCTCCGATTCGTACTCCTTCGGTAAGACAAAGAGAGCCACGATCGCCGCCGTAACGGTGAAGAGAAACACGAACACAGATCGCCACCTGAATCGCCAGATGGCAATAAGGCATGTCCGGATGGGCGAGTCGAACGGGTCGTTGACGAGCATGGTCACCTCCAGTCCGGCGGCTTCATGGGGACAAGATAAGGGTCTTTCCGGCGAGTTCCGCGTTCTGTGCGAGCAATTTCCCGGTCTGCACGAGCGGCGCCGCGCCGTCGCGGGCCGGTTCGCGTCCTCGATATTCGGGAACCACCCTGCCGAGCGTTTCGCGGACGACATCCGCCGGCTGATCGACGACGAACTCCAGTTTCAGCAACGATTCACGGAGTTCCATCAGGCTGATCGGCCGGTGCTCGGCGGCTCGCAACTTGGGGTGGGCGGTTGGCAGCAGGCGTTCGGTGTCGAAGTACAACTCTTCGTACAGTTTTTCTCCAGGCCGCATCCCGGAGAACTGTATTTCGATCTCGCCTGGCGCGGCGCCGGAGAGCCGGATCATGTCTCGAGCGAGATCGACGATCTTTACCGGTTGTCCCATCTCCAGGACGAAGATCTCGCCCCCCTTGCCCATCGCCGCGGCCTGCAGCACCAGTTGCGAAGCCTCGGGGATGGTCATGAAGAACCGTTCCATTTTCGGATGCGTGACCGTCACCGGGCCTCCGCCGCGGATCTGCTCCCGGAAGATCGGCACGACACTTCCCGCCGAGCCAAGCACGTTGCCGAAGCGGACCACGATGTAACGCGTGCCGGAGAATTCCGAGAGGGCGTGGACGTAACGCTCGGCGATCTGCTTCGTCGCCCCCATCACACTGGTCGGATTTACCGCTTTGTCGGTGGAGATCAGCACGAACCGCTCCACGCCGAACTCGCCGGCAAGGTCGGCCAATCGCTGCGTGCCGAAGACGTTGTTCTTGACCGCCTCGCCAGGGTTGTCTTCCATCATCGGGACGTGTTTGTGCGCCGCCGCATGAAAGACGATGTGCGGGCGGTGGTGCTCGAAGATCGATCGCATCCGCTCGACGTCCCCGATGTCGCCGATGCACGGCGCCAACAGGTGGTGGTCGACAAGTTTGTCCAGCTCCCGTTTCAAGTAGAATAAACTGTTCTCGCCGTGATCCACCAACACGAGTTGCTCCGGCTGGCAAGAAAGAACCTGCCGGCAAATCTCCGAACCAATGCTTCCGCCCGCGCCCGTTACCATCACCCGCCGGCCACGGATCATCTCTCCCACGAATTGCCGATCCAATTGAACCGGATCGCGGTGGAGCAAGTCGTCGATCTTCACGTCGCGAATGTGAAGCTGGTACGATCCGTTGAGAAAACGGTCTATCGGCGGGACCACTCTGAGGTTGATCTCCGCCGCTCGGCACTGCTCGACGAGACCGCGCATCCGCGCGCCCGGCAGCGCGCCGGCGATCACGAGGATGTCGCGAATCCCACGCTCATCGGCAAGACGCGCGGCGTCGTCCGGCGTGCCCAGAAAGGGAATTCGCCCGATGCGACTGCCGCGATGTTCGGCATTTTCGTCGAGAAAGCCTACGATCCGGTAATTCAGCCCAGGCTGGCTGTGGATCTGCCGCACCAGCGATTCGCCGCCCTGTTCAGCCCCAATCACCAGTGCCGGCCGCCGTGACTTGGCTGTCAGCGCCGGCCAGAACTCTTCGCGAAGCAGCCGAACGGCACAGCGTATGCCACCTAGCAACAGGAGCGTCAGACCGAAATCCAACAACAAGACCGCGCGAGGTATCTGCTCGCCCGAGATCACAAAGTGATCGATCGCCGCCACGGCGACCGTCGCCAGAGCCGATGCCTGGAGAATTGCCGCCAGATCGGCGAACGAAACGTAGCGCCACCAGCTGTGGAAGCTGCCGAGCCGGTAGAACACAGCCACCTTCAGCGGCAACACCCAGACAAGCGTGGACCACATCAGCGCCGCCATCGACTCCGGCACCGCGAAATCGAACTGCAGGCCGAACGCCAAAACATAGGCAAAACTGAGCACCACCAGGTGCAGGGCCCAGAGAATATAAACGCGTTTCGGCAGACTTTTCCGAAACATCTTGCGAAGAGCTGTCTCCATGGGGGGGGCTATCTCCGATCCTTACACGGTGCTTCGTCAGAGGTCGCGTGCCGCAAGGTGGCGAGAAAATTGGTGCGGCGTAGGCGTGAATTCCCAAGTAGTTTTTTTCGGGGGAAGAAAGATCGGGGAAAAACCGGCAAATCCCAAGAAATGTTGCGGCTGGCTTGAAAGGATATTCTCCAAAATAATTAAAGCCCATCCGGCCAACAAGCTCTTGCTCCTAATTTCTGCGGCAACGGTAAAACGTCCAGAACGCGAATTCTGGCTCATGAAATGGTTCGCCGGACGCCGATCCGATTTTGGCAATTATCCTGGATGTGCGGCGAAGGCAAATCAGGAAAACACTGATTAGCCCACAGCCAGTTGACCCGCGGCCGCCTGGCGCCGGCCATCATCAATTGCCCGACACCTAATCGATTCACCCGAATAGGCGGAGAGGTTTTTTTAGAATAAACCTCGCTCCCAGCCGGACCATTTCCGTGAAATGCAATTCGGGCCATTAGTTCCAGACCGTTCGCGTCAGCAACCGGCGAATTGGCGACTGGCGCGAGTGCGAACCCGACAGGCTGCTTCTTGAAGGGATACGGATGAGTTTGATGGGCAGTCCAAGACTGGATAATGCCGCATATCTCGGCGACCGGCTTGGCGGATCATGCGGCTCTTGACGTCGTGGACACTTGCGCTACCCCTTGCAAGATTATGCCGCCAGGGCCACCGGCACCGATCACGCGGCATGCCACTGCCGCAACCACTGCCACGCCTCTTCCACGATCTGGCGAACCGGGCGGATGCGATAATCGAGTTCTTCCACGGCCCGACCGCTGCTGTAGTAGTGAAACTGCCCGGACATGGCGGCGGAGGCGGAGTTTAGATCCGGCTCGCGTCCGGCGACCTTTCCCCACAGATCGCCTCCAAGGCCCCCAATCGCCCGCAGCACCGGACCGGCGCGGAAGCGGGGCGCTTTTCCGCCCGCTACCTCCGCGAATAATCGCCACAGATCGAAGTAGCTCATGTTATGACCGGCGAGAATGTAGTTCCAACCGCGGCGGCCGCGCCGCAGGGCAGCCAGGATGCCGTCGGCCACGTCGCGGACATCGCACACCGAGCAGCCGCCGCCGGGCGCCAGCGGCGTGAAATGGCGGGCAACCTGCAGCAGCATCCGGCCCGAGGAGGGTTTCCAGTCCCAGGGGCCTAACATAAAGCCAGGATTCACCACGACGCCGTCCAGCCCGCTGGCAACATAGCTTTGGATCACATCTTCCGCGGCTCGTTTCGTGATCGGGTACGGGCAGGGATAAACCGCTTCGCGCGACGACTCTTCATCGGCCGGCTTGCCCGCAGGGTTGATCGCGATGGCGTCGACGCTCGATACATGTACCAATCTTATGCCGGCCGCGGAAGCGGCCTCCGCCACATGGCGAGTTCCTTCCACATTGACGGCTCGGTGCCGGTCCAGCCCCGACCAGCCGATCTCGACAACGGCGGCGGAATGGACCACGCTTTCCACTCCCTGAACGGCGCGACGAACCGACTCCGCGTCGCGAACGTCGCCGTATGCGATCTCGACCGGCAAGCCGTCCAACGGTCGAGGATCGCAGCCCTCTCGCACCAGAACGCGAATCGCCCCCCCCTCTCGTACGAGGGCTCGAACGACATTGTTACCGACCAGTCCGGTAGCTCCCGTGACAAGGACCGTCATCTTCCGAGTTTCCTGCTACTTCTTATTTAGCAGAGACCACGCGACCCACACCAGGGGCCACAACGAAACAGGCCCGCGGGGGCGCGAGTATAGCACCCGTTCCGAGATCGGAGAATCCCGGAAAATCGGGCATGGTATCGGCGAAAAGATGATGCTCACCCACCGCCTCTCGACGTTGCGGGCCGTCTTGCGGTACTCTATCCTGGCGATTGCACAGACGTTCTTGTCAAAAGGAGGTATGGCCATGCGGTTCTTTCAATCCAGCGCCATCGCGGCGGTCGCGTCGTTGTTTCTGCTGCTCCAACCCGTTGATGCCGAACTGGTACGGATCGAAATCCGCCATCGTGCCCCCTTTGCCGACGCCATAGCCTTCGGCCGCTCGGGCCCCTACGAGAAGATCGTGGGCCGACTCCACTTCGAAATCGACCCGAAGGATCCGGCCAACGGAGGCATTACGGACATCTCGCTCGCCCCCGTCAACGCAGGGGGCAAAGTCGAATTCCGGAGCGATTTCTTCCTGCTCAAGCCGGTTGATCCGCTGCGGGGAAACCGGCGATTGCTCTACGACGTCAACAACCGCGGGAACAAACTGGCCCTCTGGACCTTCAATGAAGCCCGCGGCAACAATCCGACCACTCTTGCCGATGCCGGCAACGGCTTTCTCATGGAGCAGGGCTATTCCATCCTCTGGTGCGGTTGGAGCGGCGAAATCGTCCCCGGCGACGACCGGCTGATCGCCGATCTGCCCATCGCCACCGAAGGAGGCAAGCCGATCACGGGCAAGATCCATGTGGAAATCACCCGCGATGAACCGGTCGAATGTTCCCCCCTCTACTGGACTCCTTGGGCGATCTCGGTTCCCTACCCGCCGGTCAGTCTCGACACCAAACTCGCCAGGCTCACCATGCGGCCAACCCGCGCCCAACCGGCCCAAGAGATCCCCGCGGACCAGTGGGCTTTCGCGCGAGTGGAAGACGGAACACCGGTACCCGATCCGGGACACTTATGGGTCAAAGGCGGTTTGCGGCCGGGATGGCTCTACGAGCTGGTGTACGAAGGCAAGGATCCGCGAGTCACCGGCTTAGGGTTTGTCGCGGTCCGCGACTGCGCCGCCTTCTTCCGCTACGAGTCCGCCGATCGCCGGCAGACCGCCAACCCATTGGCCGCAGCGGTTGAGCAAGCGTACATCTTCGGCATTTCGCAGTCGGGCCGGTTCGTAAACCACTTCATTTACGACGGCTTCAATACCGATGAGCGGCAAAGGATCGTTTTCGACGGGGCGATCTCGCATGTTTGCGGGGCGGGACGGCTCTTCAGTCAGCGCTTCGGCATGACCACGCTTTGCGCCGCCCATCACGAAAACCGGCTTACGCCTTCGGAGTCGTTCCCCTTTGCGACCGTTCCCCAAACGGATCCGGTTACCAACCGTTCGGGCGAAATACTCGAGAAAGCTCGCGCCCGCGGGCACGTGCCCAAGCTTTTCATCACCCAGACCTCGACGGAATACTGGACCCGCGGCGCCTCGCTTCTGCACACGAACGTCGAGGGCACGCAAGACGTACCCCTTGATCCGAACGTGCGGCTCTACGTTTTTGCCGGCGCGCAGCACCTTGGCGGCGGCGCCACGGATCGCGGCATTTGTCAGAATCCTCGCAATCCGCTCGTCGACCGGCCGCCACTGCTCCGGGCCCTTCTCGTCGCACTGGACCAGTGGGTCAGCAGCGGACGGAAACCGCCGCAAAGCCGCTATCCACGGATCGCCGACGGCACGCTGGTCGATTTGGAGACATTTCGCAAGGCGTTTCCGAAAATCCCGGGCGTCGACTTGCCCACCGGGTATTACATGCCGTTCCGGCTCGACTTCGGGGCGCGATGGAGTGCCGATGGAATCGCCGAATACGTCCCGCCTCGCGTCGGTTCGTCCTACCGCACCCTTGTCCCCGCGGTCGACGCCGACGGCAACGAGTTGGCTGGCGTGCGTCTGCCGGACGTCGCCGTGCCGTTGGCCACATACACCGGCTGGAACCTCCGCGCGGCCGAGTACGGCGCGGGCGGGATGTTGGCGCCGTATCACGGTTCGTACCTCGCCTTCGCGCCAACCCGCGACGAGCGCCTCAAGAGCGGCGACCCGCGGCCCTCGGCAGCCGAGCGATACCCCACCCGCGAAGTTTACCTGGCGAAAACACTCGGCGCGGTCGTGCAACTTCGGGAGCATCGTTTCCTGCTGGACGACGACGCTCTGAAACTCCTGAAGTCCGCCGCGGAGCGAGAACTTTGAAACACAAGGTGTTCTGTTGCCCCGTCCGGGGCCGAGGGAGTTTTCGCGCAATACCTTCCAGGGCCACACGCCCCTGGTAATTGACCGGCGCCGCTCCGCGGCTGGGGAGTAGAGCGCAGGGGAGACAACGGAAATTGAGTGAATCCCGGCGATTGACTCGCGGCCCTTTGCGGTTCGGGCTCGGGCAAGCAGTGGTGAGGAAGCACTAAGAGCCTATCCCAAAACCGTCGGGGACTGGCTCATTTTGCGGAGTCTTCGGAGCAAAATGTGCCTGTCCCCTTCTCCCGACGCGGTTTTGGGGCAGGCTCTAAGGATAAGCCGCGACGCGGCGAGAGAGAATTGCCAGGGGTGTCAACCCCTGGAATCCAAGACCATTCGTTTTTTTCTCAAGCCCCGTAGGGGGCGGCAGGCGAGCGACTGCCGTTTTCACTTTGAATTTGGAACCGATAAGCCTCGGGCCTCTAGTCCCAGATCGGCACGCCCAGTTCCTTGAGCTGAGCCGCCGCATTGAGGAAATGGGCGGTGATCCAGAAGACCGTCCAGCTCTCGGCGTAGCCGCCGCGAAGCGAAAAGACATCGTCGATCTGGCCTCGTTGCGCGTAGTTGGTCTGCTGCGGCTGTTCGCCCTGGCTGCCGTAAGGGTCGATCAACTGGCCGCAACTCCGAAACATCAATAAGGCGAGTCGCTTGAGATCCTCACGCTTGAGGATTTGTCCGAGTCGGTAGACGTCCGGGGCCATCACCACTCCGTACATGTCAATATGCTGGTTCTGCGGAGAAACGGCCGTCCAGCCGCGAGTCTTGAATCCATGATTCCGCAAACGGCCGGCAGGCAAATCGATGTCCCACAGAACCAGATAGGTGAGCACTACGTCGCAGGCGTGTTCCGCCCAATCGAGAAACCGCTTCTCGCCGGTCAGATCATACAGGGCGAGAAAACCCTGGAAAGCGGCATATGCCCCCTCTTTGTCTTCGCAGCGCGCGTCGAGTGTGCCGCCCCAATACGGTTCGCGCATCGAAACGTGGCGCTGGGCGTAGTGCTCCGCGGCCTTTTCCGCAGCCTGCCGGTAGCGGGTGTGTTCGAAGCATCGCGAAGCTTCGCAGAGCGGGGCAATGAAAAACGCTTCGTCGGTCGACCGCGGTCGCCAATCCTCGCTCAGGATCCGCTCGGCGTGGAAATCGCATGCCCGGCGGAGAAATGTCTCCCAGCGGCCGGTGGATCGACCATCGCGACGTCCGGCCTGGATCGCTCGGGCGAAATTGAGCATGGCCTGCCCTTGGGAAAGCGGCTCATGGCGGCTCCACACTTGCTTGTCGCAATCGTACCAAGTATGGAATCCGCCTTCGTAGAACTGAGCACTCGCGAGAAAGTCGAGCGATTGGCAGGCCATGGAAACGGCGTCGGGATCGCCGAGGCCGTCTGCCAGAACTTGCAGCGCATAGCCGGGCGCCGCTGCCTGCCCGCACCATCCAAGAACGAAGCAGTTTCGGTCAGGGTACTTGCGAAACCCGGCGATGTCGCCGCTCTTGTACCAACGGCTTTTGGCGAAGCGGTATTTGGCCTCGACGATCTCGTCGAAGGCCGGAAGACCGTCGAGCGAAAACGGCTGGAGCCGGTCAACGGCACTCCAGAGCGGCCGGCGGAACCCGGAGCCTTCCTGCCCGACCGGGTATGCCTCCAGACAAAATGTCTTCTCGATGACCGTGCCGGGTGCAACCGTGAGAAATGCCTCGTCGTAGGGCACGAGTCCGCCTTGCACCGCCTTAATAGCGCTCCGTCGACCGTTGCAGGCACAGGGGCCGGAGAGGAGCACCAACTCCAGCGAGTCGTCCTCGACCGTCACTCCCAACGACCACCATTGGTCCGGCAAGTTCCCACACGGGACGGGGCAGGGCACCGAATGCAGCGCCGCACCGTATCGCCTCAACTTCCCCTGCCCTTCCAGCGCCGCCAACGGCACGGGGTAACGGTGCTCCTCGAAAATCGCTTCCTCCCCATCGCGGCCGTGAAATACGGGAACCCGCCCACTCGCTTCTCCCGACGGATTGCCGTAATAGAGGATCCCCGGCAAGAGGGCCTGCGCCGTCTTCACATTGGCCTGCCAGCGGACCGAAAGGGTCGTCCGTTGGGCCGCGGCCTTACCTTCCCATGTAAAGCGCCGGACGCACTGGATCGTTCGCCCGGCGGGCCGATACGCGTCGCGTAGCTGCCAGCAGCCCGTGGGCAACTCGATGCGCCCTTTGAGGATCGTCCACGGTCCCGCGCGTTCGACCTCCTCGGCATCCGCATGGTACCATTCGCACGGCCACCCCTCCCGCCAATCGGCGGCGATCGACCAAAGGCCGTTCTCCCCCGACGCCAAAGCGGTCTGACCGTCGCACCTCACTTCCACGCGGTATCGCCCCTCTTTCCCAACGATTTGCAGTTCCGGCGTAGAGATGCCGTCGTCGCACGGCGCCGTCGCGGGGGCCGAGCAGAGCAATAGGACACCGATCGCGACGCCGAAAACACTCCGCATGAGTATCACCTGAGAAACATGTGGCACAGAAGCTCTCCGCCACCGGCCCGTCGCCGGTGCAGTCGCCCGACACGCCCAGTATACCCAACCACTTGCCAAGACGCGAAGCAACGGCGGTAAAGCGGATCTCCAACTTGTCGGCCCGGCCACAAGACTGTGGTCCCGAACCGCTGTGTCGGTCGAACCGAATCGGAGGCCCCAACGACAATCCGGCCCACCGGATACCGGCAGCCCGGCCGCTCTCAATGCAACCTTTCACGGGGGCGGTCGCTAAAGACTCCCGCCCCCCTTACGCGTCGAGCCGGCAAGGCGAAGTCAGGCTGGAAAGCCTGACGTGCTTCCTGCCCTAACCGGTCGGTTGGCTCGCACCGCTCCAACTTCGCCAGGTCATGATGCCGCCCAGCGAGGCAAGAACCAGCCCGAAGCCAATGGTGAGTTCCAGGGCCAGATCGCCTTGCACCCACGGCAGCACACTCAGCAGCATCAGTCCGATCGCCAGGATGCAGATGCCCACGATGCGGAACGGCGAGAAGACAGTGCCGATCTCGCTCGGGTCGGGGATGTCTTCCGGCAGGTCGCCGATCGGCGTCCGCAGTCGCTGCTGGAAGGCGGCGACGCGCTCGCGATGGGTCGCATCCGCCGGAACGAGGATAGTCACCAGAAACATCACGATGAGGGTTGTTAGCGAACTGACAAGGAAGATGGCGATTTCCGCTTCCAGGTTGACGTGGAACAGGCCCGGGATCGCCAGCGGCATGCTCGCCGGGCCAAACAGCAGCAGGCCGAGCCCGACAAGAATGCCGACAAACCATCCGGCCAGCGCGCCGAGGTTGGTGACGCGTTTGCTGAGCAGTCCGAAAACCATCGGAATGCCCGCCGGCCCGGTGACGACGCCGAAAAGCATCACCATGTTCTTGAACAAGCCCTCGCCGCCGACGTTCGCCATCAGCATGGCCAGCCCCAGCGCGATGCCGCCCATCAGGAGCGTCATCAGCCGGCCGACGAAGACGAGTTCCCGCTGGCTGGCGCTTTTTCGCAACAGGCGGCGGTAGACGTCGTTGGTAAGCACGCCGGCGCAAACATTGTAGTCGCTGCTGAGCATCGACATCGTGGCGGCGAACATCGCGGCGACAATCAACCCCAACATGCCGGCCGGGAGCAGTTCCACGCAGAGTAAGGGATAGACGCTTTCGCCGGCGGTGTCCGGGGCGAGAAACTGCTTGGCCGCCATCGCCGGCAGGAACATCAGCGGCGGGCCGATGACATTCAGCCCCGTCACGAACCAGCCGACCTTCACCGCCTCGCGTTCATCTTTGACGCAGTAGTAGCGTTGAATCAGCGGCCAGTTGATGCTGCTCCAGGCCACGCAGTAGAGGAGCGAGAGCAGGGCGATGTAGACCCAGTTGTACTCGTTGGTCGTCCACTGGAAGAAGTTTTCCGGCGACCCGGCCACAAAGGCATCGAACCCACCAACCCTGCTGATCGATAGCGGCACCAGGATCAGCACGGCCACCGCCATAATCACGAACTGGATGAAATCGGTCACGGCCACCGCCCAGAGGCCGCCCATGAAGGTGTAGGCGAGAATGATCACGCCCGATCAGAACATGCTCTGCTGCTTGTCCAATCCGAGGCTGACCGAGATAAAGGCGGCGATGGCGACCAGTTTGAGGGCGTCGTCCACCATCTTCACCGGCACCCCCTGCCAGGCGAAAATCTGCCGCAGGGCATGGCTGTAGCGGGTCTCCAGGTATTCCACCGGGCTGTCGATCCTCGCCCGCCGCCACTTCTTCGCAAACAGCAAGACGCTGAAAACCGTGGCCGGCACGGTGACCCACAAGAGCGTCACGCTCACCCATCCGTACTTGAACGCCAGCGCCGAATACGACACGAACGCGAAGACACTGAAGCTGCTCATGTAGAAGGAAACGCCGCTGATCCACCAGGGGATGTTGTTTCCTCCGCTGAAGTAATCCTTGATGCCGCGCATGAAGCGATAGAAGTACAGCCCGATGCCGAGCATCAGCACGAAGTAGCCGACGAGGATCAGGTAATCGGCAAACTGCAGCGCCCCTTTGGTCGCCGGGGCCTGAGCGGAGAGCATCGCCGGCATAGCCATCATGCAACTCCTACTTCGGGATCGTGGACGGGTGAGGAGGTAGATCGATCAGTCGAACGTTCCCAGCGAACGGATGTAGGCCATCGATTCGGCGATATCTTTTTCGATCTCGCAGCGGTTGCGGTCGACGCCTTCGACCCCTTCGATCTCGATGGTGATCGGCCCTTGATAGCCGTGTCTCTTGAGCACGTCGAGGACCGCCGGAATGTCGACCACGCCTCGGCTCAAGGCGGGAAAGTTCCAGGTCTTGAACTGGCCGTTGTGGTCCTTGATTTCGACGGTCGCCACGTAGTCAATACACTTCTTCAACTCGGCGACGGCGTCGGTCTCGGTGTTGTAATAGGTGATATTGGCGCAGTCGAAATTCACACGGATATTCGGATGGTTGATCGCCTTCATCGTGGCGACGTGTTCATCGCCGTTGGTGCCCAGATCCGGATGGGTTTCCAGGCCGATGGTCACGCCGTGGTTTTTCGCCGCGTCGCCGATCTTCCGCAGCCGCTCGTAGGCCACCTCTTTCGACACGCCCGGATGTTTGGGCGAGAGGAACATGTACTTCACTCCCATCTTCTCGCAGACGGCCAACTGGCGGTCCAACTCCTCGACGGACGACTCGCGCGAGAGATCCGTGTCGCCCCGCAGCACGGCCGCCTTCAAACCGCTGTCAGCGAGTTGTTTAGCGACCGTGTCGACTTGCTCGGGGGCCGGTACGTTCATGAAGACATATCGGACACCGATCGCCGGCAACTGGTCCCAGGCGTCGTCCTGGTGTTCGCGGTAGTTTGCCAGTCGGCAGGCGAGCGGATTGTTCTGGCCGGTCTGGGAGCAATTGCCGACCGCGGCCTTCGCGGCCTTTGTACACGGTTCCGTCGCGGCCGCGACGGCGCAAATTCCCACGGCGGCCGCTGCCGCGAAAAGCAGGCAGGCCGCGGCACATGGCATCAGGCGATTCATGGCTGGTTCCTCAAGTGTTGTAGGACTCAGAACTTAGAACTTAGAACTTAGAACTTAGAACTTAGAACTTGGAACTTGGAACTTAGAACTTGGGACTTAGTACTTAGTACTTAGGACTTGGGAAGCGGTCGGGTGATACCACACGTTATGGTTTTGCACGATTCCGGGAAATCCTGTTTTCGATGTGGCACTGCTTGGGATTGGATGGATTCTCCACTTGGGCAAGACGAACCACAATCACAAGCAGTGGGAAGCACGCCGACTCACCGACTCGCACTGCTTGGAGTTGTGGAACCGTCGGTCCCGATGGACAACCCGTTCAACTCCAAGCAGTGCCACACGACTATCGTACTGCGCCCGAAATCAAGCGATCTCTTTGCGATGCGCCCACACCTTCTCGAAAGCCTTGGCGTACTGGTCGACCAGTTCGGGGACTTCGGTGGTGAAATACGGCAGGCCGATGTTGCCCGCGTTGGCCGCTTCCGAGCCGGGCAGTTCCGGAATCGTCGGCGCGTGATGCCACCACTGGGCGTCGCTATAGAGAGGGCACTTGTGCTGGAGCCGATAGCTGTAAGCGCTGGCGCTGACCCCTTCCGCCTGCAAGGCTTTCACACATGCGGCGCGAGACATGCCGGCCTCTTTTTCGTTGATGAAGAGCATGTTCTGCGCGTAGTAGAGCCGATCCATGTCCTTGCGGCCGTACGACTGCTCGTAGAGGCCGGGAAGTTGCGTGAGCCGGTCGTTCAGCCGGCGGATCTGGGCGGCGCCCTTGGCGTTGCGCTCCACCAGTCCCTTCAGTTGGCAGCGGGCCAGCGCAGCGGCCATGGGATGCATGCGGAATTTCACGCCCAGGCCGGTGCCGTTGTATTTGCGATAAGGACTGTCTTCCGGGAAACTCGAGGGCACACTGTAATGGCCGAAGGTCGCCGCCTTCTCATAATCTTCGCGGTTTTGGTAGACGCCCATGCCGCCTTCGATGGCCGGCATCGGCTTGCTGGCCTGGAAGCTGAACGCCCCCATGCGGCCCCAGTTGCCCGTGTACTTGCCCTTGAGCGACGCGCCGTGGGCGTGGCAGGCGTCCTCCAAGACGATCAGTCCCTTTTCGTCGGCCCACTCGCAAATGTGGTCCATTTCGCAGGGGAGCCCGAACCAATGGACCGGCATTACGGCCTTGGTGTTCTTGGTGAGCCGCTTCTTGGCGTCTTCGAGGTCGAAGTTGAGGGTGTGCGGATGGATGTCGACGAAAACCGGAACGAGGCCGAACAATCGCATCGGCACGATCGTGGCGAAGAAGGTGTAGCTGGGAACCATGATCTCGCTGCCGGGCGGCAGACCAAGGGCGAAGAACATGGCGGTGATGGCGCCGGTGCCGTTGCAGTGGGCCTTGGCGAACGGGTAGTCAAAGGCCTCTTTCCACTCCTCTTCCAACTGGGCGATGGGACCATAGCCGGGATTATCGACCAGGTCGGCCATCGCCTGCTTCTCGGCATCGCCATAAAGGGGCCATTTCCAAGCATCGGCGGAGGAAGCCGTCACCGCTTTGCCGCCGCCGTTGACGGCGAGCGTTTCCTTGGAGCCTTCCGCGGCTCGAGCCATGCGCGGCCCGAGCAGAGAAATACCGGCAGCCAGCGCGCCGGATGTCTTGAGGAACTGGCGCCGAGACTCCTTGACGCCCGCGGTATGGTTTTGGCGTGGCATGATTCGCGACTCCGTGAAAGGGATTTTGTGCCTGGCTGCCGGGAGTGTATCGACGGGAAGCCGCCCCCTCAACCAAGGCGAATTCTGCGTCGGGGCCGCGTGACGAACCAGCGGCCAATGTCACGGTATATCATAGGTAGTTTCCCGAGAAAGTGTCAATCGCCCCGGGCCATGCATTTCCCCATTCGGATTCTCCCTGCCACGATCGTTCGGCCGTGGTGCTGCCGTCGGAAAAAACAACCGGTTGCCGCCTCACCTCGGTTTCCGGCAACGCAACCCCTTACCCGCGAAGATGTTTCGCACAAACTCCGATCCGTTCCGCATGGGCCTTGCGACCAGTTGACTCTGCCAGTCGTTTCGCTAAGCTGATATTACGATACATCAGCAATTCAGTCCGCACGTCGCTCCGCTCAGCAAGTTTGGCTGCCACTCGCTGGTTTTGCCCTGCGTCAGGGCTTCGGCCGAGGGCATCAGCCGAACCGAGTAACGAAGGGCTGATATATTTCCCGACATGACCACAACTCGCGTGCCCTCTGGCCGCGTTGCCCCCACCTGCAGAGTAGCCAATTACCAATGACCAATGACACCTCCCCCCTCCCGCCTCATTGACGTCGCTCGCGAAGCCGGAGTATCCCGAATGGCCGCCGCGCACGTGCTCAACGGCACGGGCGGCAGCACGGTCCGCGTCAGCGAAGCCACGCGGCGGCGGGTGATCGAGATTGCCCGCCGGCTGCACTACCGCCCCAATCGCATTGCGCAGCAGCTCCGCGGCGCGCGGAGCCAAATGTTGGGCGTGATTTTCGATACCTGGAACCTGCCCGTGATGTCGGCTCGCCTGGCTGCGATGGAGCAGGAGGCATCGCGGCGGCAGTATCGCCTGATGATCGGCCAGGTCCGTCGCGATCCGGCCGGTATCCAGGAATACCTCGATGATTTCCAGGGGCGGGGCGTGGAGGGGATTATCTGTCTGTTCGACCTGATGCGGGGCTACGACCGCCAGCTTCGCCCCTTGTTCCGGCCGGGAATGCGCGTCGTTTTCTACGGCAAACGGATTCTGGACGACGCCGGCTGTGTGCGGGTGGACACGGGCGACGGTGTGCGGCAGGCCGCCTCGCACCTGCTGGACCGCGGCCGGACCCGGCCCGCTCTGGTGATGTGGAACGTGGCCGACGAAAAGAGCGCGCTGCGACGGGACGGTTATCGCGCCGAAATGACCCGCCGCGGACTGCTCGTCGATCGGCAGCTCATCTGGTCGGCGGGTTCCCGCTCCGGCACGCCTTCGCAGAAGGTGCTCGACCGCGCGATCGAGACGCTCGTTGTCCAACGCCGCGCGGATGCCCTCATCGCCGACGACGACGTTTGGGCGGTCCGGCTGATCCAGCGGCTGAAGGATCGCGGATATCGCGTGCCGGACGACGTGGCGGTCATCGGCTACGACAATCTCGAACTGGCCACCGTGATCGATCCGCCGCTGACCACGATCGATCAAGACCACCAGGCATGTGTCCGTGCGATGCTCGGCCTGCTCCTGGAAATGGTTGAGGCCGGCGGCAGACTTCCCGAGCGGCGCGAGATCACCATTCAACCGAAACTGATTGTCCGCAAGTCCACGTGATGATGCGGCAACCCCAAGTCCTTAGGAGAAAGCATCGTGGCAGATACATTAGCCATTCGGGGCGGCGTCCCAGTCCGAACGAAGCCCTTCGCGGGCTGGCCCGTCTTCGCCGAGAGCGACGAACAGGCCCTGCTCGCCGCGCTGAGAAGCGGCAACTGGGGAAAACTGCAGGGCGAGCAGGTCAAGACCTTTGAGAAGCGATTCGCCGAGTACCACGGCGCCCGGCACGCAGTGGCCGTGGTCAACGGGACGGTGGCCTTGCGGCTGGCGCTGCTGGCGGCGGGAATCCAGGCCGGCGACGAGGTTCTCGTGCCGCCCTACACGTTTCTGGCCACCGCGTCCGCCGTCGTCGAGGCCAACGCCGTGCCGGTCTTCGTCGATCTGCAACTGGATACCTTCAACATCGATCCCGAGAAAATCGAAGCGGCGATCACTCCCCGCACTCGCGCGATCATTCCCGTCCACCTCGGCGGACTGGCCTGCGACATGGACACCATCATGGCGACCGCCCGCAATCGGGGTCTGGCCGTCATCGAGGACGCCTGCCACGCGCACGGCGCGGAATACAAGGGGCGCCGTCTCGGATCGCTGGGCGACATGGGAGTGTTCTCATTCCAGTCGAGCAAGAACCTCTGCTCCGGCGAGGGGGGCATCATTCTTACCAACAACGACGACTTGGCGGCCCGGTGCTGGTCGTTGCACAATTGCGGCCGCGCGCCGGGCGGCGCATGGTACGAACACCATACGATCGGCGGCAATTACCGGCTCAGTGAATTCCAGGGGGCCGTGCTCAACAGCCAATTCGATCGGTTCGACGAGCAGGCCGACACCCGCGACCACAACGGCAAGTATCTCGCCGAGCGACTGTCGAAGCTGCCGGGGCTTTATCCCCAAGTCCGTACCGCAGACTGCACCCGCCACGGTTATCACCTTTTCTCGCTACGGGTGGTGGCGGCTGAGTTCGGGATCGGTCGTGACGCACTTCTCGACGCCTTGAAGGCTGAGGGGATCCCGACATCGCCCGGATACCTGATCCCGCTCTATCGCCAGCCGATGTTCGAGAATCTCGCTTTCGGACCGTACACGGGCTACCGGGCATCGCAGCCGGAATTGGACTATCGCCAGGTGAAGTGCCCGAACTGCGAGACGATTTCCAACGATCAGGGCGTATGGATCGAACAGCGGATCCTGTTGGGCACACGGGAAGATATGGACGACATCGCCACCGCGTTCGAGAAGGTCCATGCGGGGCGTGATCAGTTGGGGGCGTAAACAATCAACTGCCCGCGATATTGCCAAGCAGTCAGGCGCTGCTGGAGTTCATCAAGGAGCCATGCACATGAACAAACCTTTCCGTCACCGTCACATCGGTTTGCTCGCGATGGCAATGTTTCTGCCGCCATTGCCTTTTCTGAGGGCGGAGGATGGTACGGCCGTGGCAAAGCAAGAATCGCCCAAGGAGACATCCGGCAGTGGCATGGCGCTGGTCCACGACAGCAAACCGGTGGGCTGTATTGTCTGCGCCGCGAACGAAGGGGCGATGGTCAAGGAGGCGGCGGAGTTGGTCGCGCGCGTGATCGAGAAAAGCACCGCGGCGCGGATTGTTATTCATGCCGAGGCGCCGGCGAATGTAAACGTGCTTCGCATCACGGCGACTCCGCCGGACGCAGAACTGGACAAGGACGGCTATGTGATCTCGTCATCTGGCCCCCGCGAAATAGTCGTGGCGGGCGGCTCGGAGTGGGGCGCCCTCTTCGGTGCCCAGGAACTGCTGGAGCGGTACTTGGGCGTGCGCTGGCTCTTCCCGGGCGACGCGGGAGAGTACGTGCCCGAATCCAAGGACGTCGTCATTCCTCGGGCGGCGGTGCGCGAGGAGCCGGCGTTCTTCAGCCGACAGGTCAGCGGAACCGCTTTTGCCGGCTCGCGTCAAGAGAACCCTCGGGCGGCGTGGCTGATGCGGGCGCGGATGCACGGACGCATGTCCTTTCATCATAACCTCTTGAACCTCTTTCCGCCGGACAAGTACGGCAAGACGCACCCGCACTTCTTCCCTGTGGTCAACGGCACGCAG
This sequence comes from Rhodopirellula sp., assembly GCA_012728855.1. Classification (GTDB taxonomy): domain Bacteria; phylum Planctomycetota; class Planctomycetia; order Pirellulales; family Thermoguttaceae; genus JABWBD01. The sequence continues at coordinate 19,398 of JAAYEH010000579.1, forward strand.
CGCGTCCCAAGCCAGCCGGGCGACTACAACTGGCAGCCGGTGCTCACCGCTGACGGCATTGTCCAAGAGGCGGTGAACCGCATCAACGCCCATTTCGACCGCCGCGGGGATGCCGAATCGTACTCGCTGGGCATGAACGACACCCATGCCTGGGATGATTCGGTGATGAAAGGCGACGTACCTCGCAACTCGATTGGAAACGTCGATCTATCCGACTATTTTTTCCGTTGGGCCAGTCAGGTCGCCGAGGGCGTGCTGGAAGAACATCCGAACAAATGGTTTGGTTGCCTGGCATACAACGAGGTGACGGATCCGCCCCGCGAAACCAAGGTGAATCCGCACATCCTGCCGTATGTTTGCATCGATCGCATGATGTGGATCGATCCGGATGCTCGGCGGGCCGATATCGATCGTACCCATGCATGGCAAAAGGTCGCGCCACGATTAGCCTGGTACGACTACATCTACGGCGACCAGTTCTACAAGCTGCCTCGAGTCTATCCGCACCTGATGGGCGAGTACCTTCGATTTGCCAACGAGGCCGGAGTCGTCGCATACTACGCGGAGGCTTATCCCACGGAAGCATGGATCGAAGGACCGAAGCTGTACGTGTTCTTCAAGCTGCTCTGGGATCCGACACGCGACGTGGATGCGATGCTCGACGAGTGGTGCCAACTTGCCGTCGGCCCCAAAGCCGCAGTGCCACTGCGGGCCTACTACGCGTTTTGGGAAGACTTCTGGATGCGGCGGGTGCCGGCGACCGATTGGTTCAAGACGGGGATCCGACGCCGTTGCTACTTGCCCATGCACGATACCGGCTACTTCGAGGCGTTGGAAACCGATGATCTTGATACCTGCCAGACGTGGATGAACCAGGTGCGATCGCTGGCTGAGACGAGCGAGCAGAAATCTCGCGCCGCGTTTCTCGACAACGGCTGGAATCTTGTAAAGGCGACGATGGCCGATCGGATTGAATTGCTTCGTCTTGCCAAAGAAGGTCCGCCGCCGGGGACTCGCGAGCGGTCCGTATTCTTCGACGCCTGCGAAGGCGAGGGCGGAGGGTTGCCGAGCGGATGGGGCTACTGGCAGAGGGTGGGCAGCAAGGCGAAATTTGCCTGGGATCGCCAGGCGGACGAACCGTCCCAGGGAGCGCTGCGAATTGCCGCCGCAGGCTCCGACGGCCAACCGCTCTGCTTTCTCAAGAAGATTCCGGTCGAACCCCGCGCACTCTATCGCGCTCGCTGCCGCGCTCGCACCGAAGCGATCGATCGCGACGCCACGGTTGGCGTCGCGATGAAGTGGCAAGACTCCACCGGGAAATGGATGACGCAGTTTCCCTCCGTGGTATCCAATTTGAAACAGCCCGCGGCTGACGGGTGGCAAATGCTCGATTTCTACTTTCGAACGCCGCCGTTGGAACAAGCACGCCTGATCTACATGCTGTCCGTCGAGGGAGCCACCGAGGGACAGGTCTGGTTTGATGATATTCAGCTCGGTCGAATCGTAGTGGAGGAGAAATAAGAGTCGTCCCCAGGATCTTTGGGCAGGAGACTTACCGGAAACGGCGGAATAGCGGGCACTTGTCTTCAAGTGTGGTAGTCGGCATTGAGCCGGACGTACTCGGTGGTCAAGTCGGTGGTCCAGAAGCGGGCAGCGGCGGGGCCTTCGCCGAAGGCGAGTTGGATGAGCGTGTCGCGGTTCTGGCGGATCGAATCGGAAACCGCCTTGGCATCGAAGTCGACCGGCGCCCCGGCCTGGTAAAGCATGAAACCGTTCACGTGCAGCGTAACGCCGGCCGGATCGAAAGGCACGCCGGCATAGCCGGCCGCCGATACGATTCGGCCCCAGTTCGGATCCGCGCCGGTGATGGCGGTCTTCACCAGCGGGCTGTTGGCCACCGTTTTGGCGATTTGCAGGGCGGCGGCGCGGTCGGCGCAGCCGCTGATCTTGAGGGTGATCAAGTGCGATGCGCCTTCGCCGTCGGCGGGGATCGATTTGGCGAGGTCGACGCACACTTCCTCCAGCGCGCCGTCGAACATCGCCAGATCATCACCCTGCAGCGGTTCTCCGCCCGCGGCGCCGTTGGCCAACAACAGCACCGTGTCGTTGGTGCTCATGTGGCCGTCGACGCTGATGCAATTGAACGTATCGCGGACGGCAGCCTTCAGAGACCGATCGACGGATAGTTTGTCTAAGGGGGCATCGCTGAAGATGACGGCGAGCATCGTGGCCATGTTCGGCCCCATCATCGCCGCGCCCTTGGCCATGCCGGTAACCTGGATCTGTCGTCCGCCGATCGTCACGGTGCGGCCGGCGAGCTTATGAACCGTGTCGGTGGTGAGCATACCTCGCGCGGCGGGCACGAGCGACTGCTCGTCAGAGCCCAGCATTGCGGCGGCCGACGCAATCCCGCTGCCGATGCGGTCCATCGGCAGATAGGCGCCGATGATTCCCGTGGAAAGAACCAGCGCCTGGTCCGGTTCGGCCCCGACCGCTTCGGCCGCCAGTCGAGCCATCGTGCGGGCGTCTTCCAGTCCGCGCTGGCCGGTGCAAGCGTTGGCGTTGCCGGAATTGGCCACGACCACGCGGATGCGATCGCTGGGGGTCCGCTCGCGATCCAACGCCACCGGCGCGGCATAGACAAGGTTCTGCGTATACACGCCCGCGGCTGCCGCGTCGCGATCGGAAACCACCAACGCCAGATCCTGTTTGCGAGCGTCCCGTTTGACGCCCGTGTGGACTCCGGCGACTCGATACCCCTTGGGAACACAAATGGCCATTGCTCGTAGACTCTCCCATCGTTCGATTGTCTTAGAGGCCCTAACAAAACGGGGACAGGCATGTCGCGAGCGCGTCTATTCTCCGCGTTTTGCGAATCTTTGGCTCGGAGCCAGTCCCCGTTTTGTTAGGGCCTCTCAAAAAATCGCTGGCGGCACCCGGCCACGCGCCAGCCGTTCCGTTCTTGGACACCGATCGCACGCCGCCGGTTCGGCGGCGGTGGCTAGAGGGCGGTGGTCTCCGGGAAACCGTACATCAGGTTGAAGTTTTGCACCGCCGCCCCGGAGGCGCCTTTAATCAAGTTGTCGAGGCAACTGATCGTGAGGATACGGCCACGGACCACGCGTGCGGTGATGTCGCAAAAATTGGTGTCGGTCGAGTCCTTGGTCGCCGGCAGGTGGTCGACGACACGGACGAACGGTTCCTGGTCGTAAAACTCACGCAGCGTCTCCAGCACCTTTTCCTCGGTGATATCGTGCAGAGGGCGTAGGTACGCCGTGGTCAGGATGCCGCGGTCCATGGGAACCAGGTGCGGTGTGAAAATGACGTCGACGGTCTCACCGCAGGCTCGCCCGAGGATCTGCTCGATCTCCGGCGTGTGTCGATGCCGGCCAACATTGTAGGCGGACAAGCTCTCGTTGCACTCCGGGTAGTGCGTGATGAGCTTGGCCGTGCGGCCGGCGCCGGAGACGCCGCTCTTGGAATCGAGGATGATGTCGTGAGGATCGATCAGCTTCGCTTTCAGCAACGGCGCTAGCGGCAGGATCGCCGAGGTCGGGTAACAACCGGGGTTGGCCACCAGCGTCGCGGCGGGAATCCGGTCGCGGAACAGCTCCGGCAGACCGTAGACCACCTTGCCCAGGCGGCTCGGATCGGGATGCTTCTCGCCGTACCAGCGTTCGAACGTTTCGACATCGTCGAGACGATAATCCGCGCTGAAATCGACGACACGGCACCCACCGTCCAACAAATGAGGGACGATCGCTGCGCTGGTGGCATGGGGTAAGCAACTGAACACGCACTCAGCTCGAGCAGCGACCTCCGCCGGCGCCAGATTCTCCAACGCCAGATCCAAGCGGTTCGTTAGCGAAGGATGAACCATCGCCACATGCGGATTGCCTTCCTGGCGACTGGTGATCGCCACGATCTCCGCCTGCGGGTGACGTAGAAGGACTTTAATTAGTTCCAGCGAGGTATATCCGGTAGCGCCAAGGATGGCAATGCGTGTCATGTTAGCACGAAATCGTTGGATGGGGGAAACAGACGGCAGTGAACAGGTGATCGCTCAGTATACTGCCGCGAGAAGCCGCCCGCCAAGGGGTAGGAAGCGGCCATCGCATCAGCGAAAAAGCAGGTTTCGCCTTAAACCGACCAGTTGTCCGTTGCCGCGTTTGCGGTTCCCGGCCAGAAACGCGGTCATAGTCGGGGTTGTGGCTCATCGGCCTCTCGAGATAGACATGCTTGCCTGGGTTCGAGACATCTGCCCCAGATGCATCGATAGATGGTCAATAAATACCTCCGTGGGGCCATTCGGCCTTGTCACTACGTTTAGACGCAAACGTTGAGGTTTCTATGGTGCTCGCTACCGCCAAAGAGTCCCCATCGATAAACGCGTGGCCGGGGGCGAGCAGCATAGAAACCAGTTGAACGAAACCGCGGAGCCGGAAGCGAGTAGAGGATGGCAGCGAGGCGCGGGCGTGGGTCGAGTCGCTCCCAAAGCAGGCCATCGCTGATGCCAGGAAGGCGCCGCCGTTCCCGGGTTGGATCCGCTGAAAACGAGCGGCTGAGCGATCGTACCGCTTTGCCGGTCGCTACCCTATGCAAAGCGTGCCCGTAGGGATGTGGTTGGAGTTGCATGGTCCCCGCTCCCAAGGCGGTCAAGATGTCCACGAAGTGATGCGGTTTGATCGCAATCATGGCTGCCCTCTCGGTTTAACGGCCTGCAACATCCATCCGCCGCGAACAGATTCTCAATTCGTGCATAACGAGCCAGTAACCCCACAGACCGGGGGCGTCTTTGACGGCCAGGATTTCTTTGCGCAGGGCCTCGGAATTGCACAACAGCAGGCCCGCGCCGTGCGCCGCAGCCTGCGTGCCCTCTGCGCCACGCCGGCAGCCTTGGAAGGTCTCCGCCGTACGGGAGGCGTACTCGATGCGTTCGCTCTCGATCACGAGATAGCCGTTTTCCGGAAAAGAAGTCGCGGAACCGTCCCTTCCGCCAATGACCGGGATGGTCGTGTCCGTCGGCGTGATTTCGCTGGCCAAACGCGCTTGAGTGAAGCGGCCGCACAAGGGATACATAACCTGCATCTTGTACTTCGCGACGGCCTGGCCCATCGGATCGTTGAGGTCCAGTTGCCTTTTGGCGTTTCGTGCGCTGTAGCTGTAGATGAGCGTCATGCCGAGTTTGGCCGCACCCTCGACGTGCTCCAATGTGTCGACACCGAATGCGCCCACAGGCGCCCGCCGGTAGACCGTCATGTCTTTGGGCGAGGCGACGGCGAGCGTTGGCAGGACTGCGAGACAGATTGCGATCAGGGTGCGGCGTAGCATGGGATTGTGCTCCTCTTCCAATCAGGCAGTTCCAGGCCGCGATGCCAACTCTGCGGCTGTGTAAGTCTCAGTATAGGCAGCGGTGAGTAGTGGAACGTGTGTCGAGAACAGCCAAACGTGTTTCTCGGCGGATGGCGAAGCAGTACTTGTTCTTCTTGGGGCTGATGACGTGCATGCCCTGCCGAGCCACAAGACGCCTGTCGCGGTAAGTCTAGCACCATGGATCTTGCCATGACAATCTTCATTGCCACCGGGCGGTCCAGCCGCAAGTCGCTGGCCAGGAAGACCCGCCCCATGGATCCGTTGCCCAGCGTCCTTTGCAGAAAGTAGTGATCGCCGACGGTCAGCCCGACTTCGAACTGCCCCTGCAGCTTTACTTGCCGCGAATCGTCCCAATCGGGAGCCATCGTGCCATCCTCCTGCGATCGGCAGAAAAGTAGCGTTGGGCGGACCCGTTCATCATCCTGGGCCATGTTCTGATTCTGTCCGACGGGCACGGGGACGTTGCGTGCCAATGGCGGGGTTCGCGCTTAATCTGCGGTTCGGCCGCCTTCGTCCTCTTGCACCCCATTGATTACCCAGTTCTTCGGGGCTAGACTCAGCGGCTGCGGGAAATCAAATTTCCTATCGGTCGCCTCGACTATGCCACACACCAACTCCCGCCCGCGGCAGTGCGTACTGCATAGCCTTTTCTTCGCCGGTTACCAGAAAAACTTGCCGCACACACGCAGCAGAAAAGGTCTGGGTGATCAGGAGGTAACGATATGTTTCGCGTCCTGCGTTCCCTCGAAGTAATCTGTATGTTTTCAACGATCCTGGCCGTCAGCGGCATGGCCGGTGCCGGAGACTGGCCCGAACTGCCGGCTGAGAACGCCGCGACCAGAGTGCCCGCGCAGGAGTGGCCGCACAGGCCGGGTCCGCGAGAGGTAAAGGTCTACCTTCACTACCCCGGCGGAAAGCTTGAAGGAGTGAACTCACGGACCGGCCTGATGCTCAGTCTGCACAACTGGGGCGGCACCGGCAGCATCGGCACGGCGGACCCCGAGCAACTCGCCGAGCGATACAACGTGGTCGCCATCTGCGTCGACTATCTGCAAAGCGGGAAGTGGGTCGACACCGGGCCGCCCTACGACTTCGGTTACTTGCAGGCGCTCGATGCCCTGCGAGCGTTGTATGCGGTGTACTCGGGACTGGAGCGTCTGGAGAAGCCGTTTGCTCGCGGTCGCATCTTCTCAACCGGCGGCTCCGGAGGCGGGAACGTGACGCTGATGGTCAACAAGCTGGCCCCGCGGACCTTCGCCTGCATCCTCGACATGTGCGGCATGGCGAAGCTCAACGACGATTTTGCCTATGGCCTGCCCGGCGGCACGCACATCAACGCCGGCTACAGCCGCGATCCGTCCAGTGCGAATTACCTCAGTCCGGACGACCAGGAGATTCGTTTCGTCGGTCATCGGCGGCACGTTGAGGTGATGAAACGGTTGGGCAACGTCTGCAAGATCCTCGTCATCCACGGCGTCACGGATGCATCCTGTCCGGTGGGTGACGCCCAGGAAATGGCCGCCAATTTCCAGCGGGCGGGACTGGATGTCGAGCCGCATTTCGTCACGGACGTGGATCTGGACGGAAATGCGTTGAAGACGACCGGTCACGCGTTGGGCGATCGCACGCAGATCGTGTTTCGTTTCGGCGACCCTTATCTCCTCCCCGACGGCCCCCAGGCTCTCCAGCGCAAAGGTCCAAGCGATTTCGAGCGGCGAGACGAGGTTCGCTATCCAACCGCGAACGGTCAGTTCGTGATCTGCTACACCGCAGGCTACCCCGTGGCGAGATTCGAGGCGCGATAACCGGCGCCATCAACATCCATTTGCGCCTGGGGGCTCGCGCACGCGTGAAGACGCGTAAATACACGCACGCGCGGCAGTCCCTATTCGCCCAACCACTTACAGGCAAACCATCCGAATAGCGCTGGCAACTTCGTAGCGGCCGGGGCAGTCACCAGCCTGTTCGCAACCCGGCCTAGAAGCGAGACTTCCGGCAATCCCGTTGATACTTGACGACGCAGAAAGCTTCACGGAAAATCACCCTCGCATGGCAGGCATCGCGAGCACAGCCGGCCCGCAATCCGAAGGCTTGCTCAACGCTGCCATTCGCCATTGCTGGGAGCGGAAATAAGGCTCGAGCTATTCCGCCGTCTAACGCTTGAGGCCGTCTGCCCACGATTGGAACGACATCCTCACTTCCCGCCAGTAGCCCATCTCTCGTCCAGGAGGCACCGCTACCACGCTGGACACCCCTCGTCCCAACGCACCCTGTGAGCCAATGGCTCACTTTATCTGAGCACCAGTGAATTAGCTTATGGGATTATGCGCCTTAACGGTGGTGAGAGCAGCCGCCGTCAGGGCGCTGATTGCGGCGGATTCGCCCACGGGCCGAAGCATCTTTGCGTGGAGCCTCTGGCGAAAAACCGAGAACGCAGCTATCATCAGATGCTCACCGAAGCACCGACTCTGCTGATTCCGATACGGCGACCGTTGGGAGCATCGGCCGCTCGGTGGCTTGGATGGAAGCCGAACTACAGGGAGTGATTCAGAGGTGATGCACGATATCCTGGCTTTTGACAACTCGTCCTATTTGCGCGAGCAAACGGCCGCCATTATCGATCGAGTCCGCCGCTTCGGTGATAAGCTATACCTGGAATTCGGGGGAAAGCTGCTGTTCGACTACCACGCAGCCCGGGTGCTGCCAGGTTTCGATCCGAACGTGAAGATGCAACTTTTGGCGCAGCTCAAGGAGAAGGCGGAAATCCTTCTGTGCATCCACTCGGGCGCCATCGAGCAGAAGAAGATGCGAGCCGATTTCGGCATCACCTACGATGCCGACGCCATGAAGTTGATCGATGACTTGAGTGAATGGGGGATTAAGTTGCGGGGGGTCGTGGTCACACGGTTTGACGATCAGCCGGCCGCCGTGCAATTTCGGAACAAGCTCCAACGCCGTGGCATCGCCGTGTTCATTCATCGGCCGACCAAAGGCTATCCGACCAATGTCGACCGGATCGTGAGTTCAGAAGGCTATGGCGCGAATCCGTACATCGAGACGGAGAAGCCATTGGTGGTAGTCACCGGCCCCGGTCCGGGCAGCGGCAAGCTGGCCACCTGCCTAAGCCAGATGTATCACGATCACCGGCACGGCATCCGTTCGGGATATGCCAAGTTCGAGACCTTCCCCATTTGGAATCTGCCTCTGAGTCATCCCGTCAATGTGGCCTATGAGGCGGCAACGGCAGATCTGCACGACGTGAACATGATTGATCCGTTCCATCTGGAAGCCTGCGGCGAAACGGCAATCAACTACAACCGCGACGTGGAGGCTTTTCCGGTGCTCCGGAAAATCCTCGAGCGGATCACTGGGGGAGAGCCCGTGTATTGCTCACCCACGGAAATGGGGGTGAATCGCGCGACCACTGGAATCACCAGTGATGCCGTGGTCCAGGAGGCATCACGGGCCGAGGTGATCCGGCGGTATTTCCGTTCCGCCTCCGAGTACGCCATGGGATTAGCCGAGGAGCGGACGGTACAGAGGATTCAACGTTTGCTGGAGGTGCTCCATGTCAAGCCGGAGGATCGCCGCGTGGTCGCCCCTGCAAGGCAGGCCGCCGAGCAGGCCCAGCTTCAGGGCCGCGGAAACGAGGGCGTCTGTTGCGGGGCAGCCATCGAACTGAGGGACGGATGCCTCGTTTCCGGCAAGAACTCTCCGTTGATGCACGCCGCCTCGAGTCTGGTGATTAACGCCGTAAAGCGATTGGCGGGAGTGCCGGATGGTATTCATCTCCTGGCCCCCAGCATTATCGATTCGGTTGCCAAAGTGAAGAAGGATGTTCTGGGACAGAAGACGTTGAGCCTGGACCTTGAGGAAACACTGATCGCGCTTGCGATCAGCATAACGGCCAATCCGATGGTGCATCTGTGCGTTGAGAAGCTGAAGGAGCTTCGCGGCTGCGACGCCCACATCACGCACATCCCAACACCGGGTGATGAGGCCGGGTTGCGCCGACTGGGGGTGCATCTGACAAGCGATCCGCACTTTGCCACGAAGAACTTGTTCGTTTCCTAACCCCTGCCGGCCGTGGCCACGGCCTGTCCGTTCTGTTTACTTCCAACCCGCTCAACAGCACCGACAGGCCCACGGTCGAACGCCCCGAAGGCCTTGAGACCTTTTGGGGCGACCTGAGCACGGGCAATACCCTCCAGATCGGCGATGAGATCGTGGCCTTCAAGGGCCTCTCCTAAGAGCCTCCCGACGGTTTCACCGGATGCACGCGCGGGCAATGGGGCACCAAGAAGTCGGCTCACGACCGCGGCGCGGCGGCCCATCACCTGGTGGCGTCGTACTGCTCCTACATTCCCGACGAGGACAGCACGCTCGCCGACGAACACCATGCACCTCCTTGATGAGTCTGCTGACGGCGATGCGTGTGGCCGAGGAGGTTTGTTTTCCCGTTGCGCACCGGCAAGTGGTTGTCACCATTCCCAAACGGCTATCGGCATATTGGTGACCTTTGTGGACGCGGGATGTTTCCTCAATCCGAATTCAGCAGCCAGCGGACCAGACCCACGTCGCGCGGAGCCGATTGTCCCTTGGCATTGGGCTGACTGCGGTAACCCGTGCCGAATGCCGTCAGGATGTAGCCGTCCGGGAGCAGCACCGTGGAGCTTGCCTGGCTGCTGGGCCACCATTCGTTGGCCCCCGTGCGATTGCCGGACCATTTCGCCAGCACGAAACGATGCGGTAGATCCCAGCTCGCCCCATGGTCGCGACTGATGACCGCCTCGATCCCGAACTGCGGGAAGCCCTCTGCATCCCGCGGATAGCCCAGGCGGACAACGTAGGTCATCAAAATCTTATCGTCCGGTAGCAGCACGAGGCAGGGGTGGTGGCGGCCGTAGTCATAAAGGCGATCGACCTGTGACCAGGTTTTGCCATCGTCCTTCGAGCGGGAAATGCCCAGGCCTTCATAATGGTCGATATTGCCCAGGTACTGCCGCGCCATGTCGGTACGACACGCCGCGACCAACTCGCCGTTCTGCGCTCGCAAGAGGGCAACCTCGGAAACGCCGTGCCACTGAGGCACGCGGGTGTCCTCACTCCAAGTGCGTCCGCCGTCGGTGCTGAATCTGATGAAGGCCTGTTCGTAGCCGGTGGGTGACCCGTGCCCGCCACCCTCCCAGTTGTAGCCGGTCTCGATCAGACGCTTCACCTCGCCCGTTGCGGGTTCCCGATCAACCAAGATCGGATCCCACGTGTACCAGGGCTGACCATTGGACGCCGGCGCGACGGGCAATGGGCCCTCCCAGGTGGCACCGTAGTCCTCGCTGAACCACCGTCCACCGGCGATGAGCATCAGCCTCCCTCCACCCAAGTACGTCAGCGCCGTCCCCAGACCGGCCGAGGCATTTACTGTCGCGTCAGATGACACCGGCCGCGGCTCGCCCCACGTGGCACCACGGTCGTCACTGAACAGAACCATGGGCTGGTGAGGGTAGTCGCAACTGACCAGCATACAGATGCGATCTTTCTCCGGCAGGTAGGCAATGTACGGAACGGCCACCACGCGATTCCACGTCTCCGTAACGATCTGCCATTGGGCGGGAGACTCCGCAGCTACCGACGGACCGTCCATTTGCAGAATCTTTGTCGCTTGCCAATCGGCACCGCATACTGAAGTCATCGTGATAGCTCCCAGCAGTGCAAAGCCCACCCGCCTGATCGTGTGCAGTCGGCATCGATTCACGTTACCAATCCTCCGGGGGTTGCTATCTGAGACAATGCAAACACCCGGATTATAGCGACTGGGCGACACGGTAGGTGCCCCCTGCGGTCAAGGTCGGAGCCGGGCCCGACCGCCGCCAGATCGCCCCTGGAAAAACGGTGCTGTTCTGGCACGTCTTAGAATACGGAGTTGCTACCGAGTCGGTCAGTTCGGCTTCGGCGTGGTGGCCAATATCGGTTATGCAGTATACTGGCTCCATGCGTATTCCCCCCAAGCTGCTGTCGCCCGCGGCGCTGCGGGCCATTGTCGAAGAATTTGTGGTTCATCCGGCGGAAGCGTACCGGTGGGACGATTGCCTCACAAAACCAAGGAACGCAAGGAGTACCGGTGCCTCTTCTCTGTCCGGGTGTTTCCATTCGTTGAAATCGCGCTTTGCAGCGCA
>JAAYEH010000580.1 GCA_012728855.1 Rhodopirellula sp.
CATCCGGGGCGCGAGTGTTTTGGCACACGTATTGTATAGCCTAAAAGCTGACAACACACGAAAACTGTAATAACGTTCTACTACTCACACTTCTCAATAGGAGAAAAACCATGCCAGGTGGAGACAGGACAGGACCAATGGGACTTGGACCGATGACCGGCCGCGGCGCGGGACTCTGCGCGGGCTACGCAGCGCCCGGGTTTGCCAATTTCACGCCGCGGCGGGGCTTTTGGGGCCGGGGCCGCGGCGGTGGCGGGCGGGGCTGGCGCCATCGCTTCTATGCTACAGGGTTGACCGGATGGCAGCGAGCCGGCTGGGGGTGGCCCGGCTTCGGCTGGGGAAGCCCTGCGGCGGATGCGCCGCCGGCAACTTCGCGGGACCAAGAACTCAACCTGCTCAAGCAGCAGGCGCAAGGGCTGGCCCAGACCTTGGAACAGATCAGAGAGCGGATCGCCGAACTCGCTCCGCAACAAGACTGATCCCGCCGCGGCGCCGCGCGCGGCCATTTTCACGAAATAAGAGAGAAAGAAAGGAAGGGTCCGATGAAGGTCGCAGTAACAGCGACGGAACCCTCGCTGGATGCGGTCGTCGAGCCGCGTTTCGGTCGGTGTCCCTGTTTCGTCATCGTCGATACCGACAGCATGAATTGTGAGGGCGTGCAGAACGACAGCGCCGCCCTGGCGTCGGGGGCCGGCATCCAGTCGGCCCAACTATTGGCCGAGAAGGGCGTTCAGGCAGTTCTGACTGGCAACTGTGGCCCGAATGCTTACCAGACGCTTTCGGCGGCAGCCATTGTAATGATCACTGGCTGTCAGGGAACCGTCCGCGAGGCGGTCGAGCAGTTCAAAGCGGGGCGCCTCCATGAGTCCGGCGGTCCGAACGTAGCCAGTCATTTCGGCGCCTCGCCGACGTCTTCGTCCGAACAAACGCTTCCGCCTGCGGGCGACACCGGACCAGGTCTGGGGCTTGGCATGGGGGCCGGCATGGGCCGTGGGGCCGGGATGGGCAGGGGCAGGGGCAGAGGTGGCGGAATGGGACGCGGGCGAGGAGGCGGCATGGGACGTGGCGGCGGGCGCCACGGTTGGGGATTTGGCCGCGGCATGGCTGCCGATGGACCATCTCCCGGCGCACCGACTTCCACTTTCCCTTCCACTCCGTCGGCAAACCCGCCAAGCCCGGTCGATGCTCAGGCGTTGAAGCAGCAAGCCGACGCGCTGGCGGCGCAACTCCATGAAATCCAGGAGCAGCTCGACAAGATGAAAAAGGAGGAGTAAAGGACTTCCCGATGCCGGCCACCACGGCTGCGATCACGAGGGAGAACCAGTGGCAAACATGTCAGTGAAACATTCGAGAGACCTCTCCGGTCGCGAGTCGCCCCGCGACGATGTCGGTTCCGCCGAGTCGTCCGGGGCGACCGCGGCCTTCGAAACGCCGGGGCGTGCATCCACGATCGGGCGGGAACTCAAAGCACACGCACCTTTCACGGGCGTCGGCGCTCTGACCGGGATCGCCGTGATGTTAGCGCTTGCGTCGACGGACTCCCTGGCTCGGCTGTCGGCGCCCCTTTTTTGGAGCCTCCACCCGCTCCACGTACTGCTGAGCGCATTGGTCACCGCCAGCATGTATCGCCTTCATGCAAGCCGCGGCGCCTGGTCCACGATCGCCATCGGCTATCTTGGTTCGATCGGCATTGCTACGTTGAGCGACTGCCTGATTCCCTACATTGGCGAAAGCCTCCTCAGCCTGCCGAACCGCAGCATTCATCTCGGTTTCGTGGAGAAATGGTGGCTGGTCAATCCGATGGCCTTTCTCGGAATCGGGCTCGCCTGCCTTTGGCCGAACACCAAGCTGCCCCACGCGGGCCATGTCCTGCTGAGCACGTGGGCCTCGCTGTTTCACATGACGATGGCCATCAGCGGCGATCTTACCGCCGGAGTGATCGCCATGGTCCTAGTGTTTCTCTTTCTGGCCGTTTGGGTTCCTTGCTGCACCAGCGATATCGTGTTTCCCCTACTCTTTGCGAAGCGCGATTCGCTTCCCGCGTGACAACTCTCCCGTCCGAATACCATGCCTGAATCGCAGACCGCACAGACATTCCCTCGTCGTGAAACCGAGTTCTCCGCCGGAGCGAAACCTGCCGGCAGTCTGCTGCTAACTTCCGCTGTGCTCACCACGGGCGGCATGCTCGTCGCCGGAGGCTACGGCATCTACGCCGGGTTGGTTTCGCTGGAAGCCCTTGCACTGGAGATGGCGCTGGTTGCGGTCGCCGTTTGGGTCGCCTGGCATGCCGATCGGCTTCGCAGGCGGATGGCCAAGACAGAACAAGACTGCGCGGCGAGCCCCAATCCTACACAACGTCCGGGGCATGCACCGGTGTGGTCGGGCGAGGAAATCGAGGAGGACTACGACCACTACGATATCGCTTTCGGCGATCTGGAGCACGCCCGAAAACTTCACTACCTGTTGCTCGCCGTCTGTCCCACCGCCACCATCGCCCTGTTCACCGTGTATCTCCTGCTCGGCGGCGTCCTTGGGGAGGTCGAGGCGTCGACCCCACAAACCACCGCGCTGGGGATCGCGTCTCTGGCTATTTCCTGCATCTGGCTGGCGCTAACGAAGTCGTATCGCGAGGCCCCCTCTCAAGCCTTCGTCCAATCCAATTCGCTTCGACTCGCGTTCCGTGAATTGCATTGGGCAACGATCGTCGTCGCTGCCGCCATCTTGGCGGCGGCGTTCTGGCCGCGGCTGCAGTCGTGGGTCGGGGGCGTCTTGCTGGTGTGGATCCTGGCCCTGGCGGTGGAGCAGTTGGTCCGTTATCTACTGCACTGGCTCCGTCCCGGCGAAGATCCGCTTGCACTTCCACCGCTGCGGCTCGTCCTGCGCGATCTGGTGGTTTCTCGTGGCAATCCGGCCGCCAGCCTTTTTGAAGCGGTGGAACGGCGTTTGGGGGTAAACTTCCGTTCCTCATGGGCGATTCGCTTCGTCCGCGGAGCCGTCCTACCGGCCGCCCTGCTCGTCGCCCTGTTGCTGTGGGGGCTGACCAGCCTCGCGGTCGTCGAAGTCGACTGTCTCGGCGTGCGGGAGCATTTCGGTCGCGTCCGGGGCGTCCCCCTCTCGCCCGGACTGCATTGGAAACTCCCCTGGCCGCTCGGCCGCCTGCGGCAGTACCCGGTCAAACGAGTCTCGCTCAAGCCAATCGGTTTCATCAGCAAACCGGGGCGGCAGGCGGCGCTGCTCTGGACCAAAGATCACGCCAAGGAAGAGTTTGCCCTGGTGCTCGGAGGCGGATCGGAGCTGCTGGCCATCGACTCCGTGGTCTACTACAAGATCCGCGAGGACAAACAAGGCTTCCTCGACTACGTGTACCACTCGAGCAATCCCGACGATGCCCTGGAAGCCTACGCCTATCGGGCGCTGATGGAGCAGACACACACCGCCACGCTGGCCGAAGTCTTTTCGGCCAACCGAGCGGAAGTTGCGCGGCGGCTGGAGACATCGCTCCAGGAGTACGCCACGGCGAACCGGCTGGGAATCGAGATCGTCGCGGTCGCCCTCATGGGTCTCCACCCGCCGGTCGAAGCAGGCGCGGATTACCTCGACGTGATCAGTGCCCGCATCGACGCCGACCGAGAAAGGATCGAGGCCACCGGCAAGCAGTTTGCCGACATCCAGCACGCCCATCGCGAGAGCACGACGGCGGTGGCGGAGGCAAAGGTTCAGGCCGCGCGTCGCGTTGGCGAGGCGCTGGAGGAAGCCTCGCAATTCCTTGCCCTCGGCCAGGCTTACGCCGTGGCGCCGGGCGCCCTGAAACTGCGGCTGTGGTTCGAGATCCTCGAGGAGGTGCTCGAAAACAAGCGATTCGTCGTGGTGGACAAAGT
This sequence comes from Rhodopirellula sp., assembly GCA_012728855.1. Classification (GTDB taxonomy): domain Bacteria; phylum Planctomycetota; class Planctomycetia; order Pirellulales; family Thermoguttaceae; genus JABWBD01. The sequence goes on from JAAYEH010000580.1 coordinate 3,879, forward strand.
CTTCAGCCAGGGACATGGCGGCGTTCTTATCGACCAACGGGCTGAGATCGACCTCGAAGATCCGGCCACACTCAATGCGGGAGCGAATCCAAGATGACCAGGAGCAGCCTTTCGAACTCCCCCGGCCCTCGCGCACAAGGTTCACGAGTCGCCGCCGCGGCGGTTTTCTTCCGAATCCTGCTGGCAACGTCAATCGTCGGCCTGTTGGTCGCCTACAGTATGTACTTCCAGGTGACGGAAGGTTCCTACGCCGTGGTCACGCGTTTCGGCGACCCGGTCCGCGCGGTCCGTCAGGCCGGGCCGGGCTGGAAATGGCCCTGGCCGGTCGAACAGGTACATCCGATCGACGCACGTCACCGGCTCTACAACAGTCCCTACACGGCGACACTCACCCGGGACCAGAAGAACGTGATCCTGCTGACATATGTCGTCTGGCGGGTCGATGATCCGCTCTTGTTTCTCCAGTCGCTGGGCACACCCGAGGCCGCCGAGCGGAAGTTGGACGGCATGGCCGCGGCCAGTAAGAATTTTCAACTCGGCCGCTACGATCTGACCTCGCTCGTTTCGACCAAACCCGAAGAAATCAAGACTCCCCAGATCGAGCAAGCGGTGCTTGAAGATCTCCGCGACCCGGCTCGCCAGTGGTTCGGGATCGCGGTTGAGCAAGTGGGCATCAAGCGGATCGCCTACCCGGAAGAGAATATCGCCACGGTTTTGGAACAGATGCGGGCCGAGCGGCAGGCGGAAGCCGGCCGATTGCGGGCGGAAGGCGAGAAGGAGGCCCAACGGATCCGCGACGACGCTCTGGTCAAAGCGGAAGAGATACGCCGCGAAGGCCGCGAGGAGGCGGGCAAGATTGTCGGCCGTGCCGAAAAAGATGCCGCAGAGGTCTACGCCCGAGCCCACAACCTCGACCCGGAATTCTACCGCTTCTGGCGATCCCTCCAGGCGGTTAAGCGGACCCTGGGCGAAAAGGCCACTCTGATCCTCCGCACCGACCAGGGCTTTTTCGACGTGCTCTCGGCTCCACCGAAATCGGCCGAACGGCGGACGGGCCAGGGTGGTCTGCCGAGCCTGACGACCTCCCCGACAGGCGACGAAAAGAAAGGGTAGCCATGGTCCAAAAACGTCCGCCTGCGGTGCTTCAGGGCTTGGAAGCCGGATTGAAGATGTTTCGCTGGGTCGTCATCGGCCTGTTGGTTCTCTTTTGCTTCTCGGGGATCCAGGAGGTCGGCCCCGATCAGGTCGGCCTGCTGCTGCGGCTTGGCAAGCTCCATGGCGCGAACCCGGCCGCCCAGGTCAAGGAGCCGGGGCTGATGCTGGCGCTGCCTTACCCCATCGACGAAGTCATCGAAGTGCCCGCCAAGCAAGAGGGCGAAGTTGTGATCGACGACGTTTGGAAAGGGATCGACGACACCGACGCCCTGGGCACCATCGACCCGATCCTGGAAGGCTACTGCCTGACCGGAGATCAGAACGTCATCCAGGCCAAGATCGTGGTGAAGTACAAGATCTCCGATCCGGTGCGATTTCGCCTGGGAACCGCGGAACCCGAGGCCATCCTCCGCGACACCGTCCTGTCGGCCCTCACCCACGCGATCGCCGGATGGGGCGTTAACGACGTGCTCCGACTGCAGCAAGGGGACAACACACGGTCGCAACCGTCGGTCAGTCTCGCCGGAACCGTCTGGCAACAGGCCCAGCAGCGGCTTGATGGGCTCGACTGCGGCATGACCATCTCGGCCCTGGAGTTCAAGGAGATCCATCCGCCACGCCACGTGATTACCGATTTCCGCGCCGTGCAGAGTGCGAAGATCGCCATGGAAACCCATCAGCGGGAGGCGGAGGGGTTTGCCGCTCGGGAAATCCCCAAAGCGGAGGCGGAGAAAAACCGCCTCGTGCAAGAGGCCGCCGCCTACGAAAACACGCTCAACGCAAAGGCGTCCGCGGAACTCTCCGTTTTCGAGCAACTCCACAGCGAGTACCGGCAAAACTCGGCTCTGGTTTGGAATCGCATCTATCTGGAGACCGTCGAGTACGTCCTTCAACGTGTGGGTAAGCTCGATTTCGTCTCCCCGGAAGACCGGGTGATCCTCTCTGACGTGGAGGGCAAACGATGAGCCATTTCGCAGCCCCGGCTTCCGCCCGCCTCGACCGGTCGCTGGATGTTCCGCTCACGATCCCCGAACGTGCGAGGATCGCCATCCAACTCGGCTCGGCGATGCTCGCCGGCGGACTGCTGGCCGTTGGACTGCTCCAACGGCAGTTCGGGGCGCCCCAGATGGCCAATATCGCGGAATTGATCATCGCCCTGGCCGCCTGGGTCGTGGCGCTGCCTATCTTCCTGATTGCCATCCGCGGGCTGTTCACCGCCAATCCCAACACATTCAGCGAGCAACTGGTTGCCCTGGCCACGCTGGCTGCCATGGCGACCGGAGACTTCGTCACCGCCACTCTGATCCCAGTAATCATGAGCCTGGGCCATTTTCTCGAAGAACGGAGCGTGCTGGGGGCCCAGGCTGCCATCGAGGGGCTGCGGAAGCTCCAAGCGCGGCGAGCTACCGTGGTCACTCCCGAGGGCCCGCGCGACATCGACCCGCAGCTTCTCAAGCCGGGCGACGTCATGTTGCTGCACCCAGGCGACGTCATCGCCGCCGACGGCGAAGTGTTCGACGGCAGTTCCGCCGTCGACCAGTCATCGATTACCGGCGAGTCGGCCCCGGAGGAAATCGCCCCCGGCGGGACTGTCTTCGCAGGTTCGGTCAACTTGACCGGCTTGCTCCGCGTCCGGGTCACGCGCACCGGTTCGCAGACCGCTCTGGGGCGCGTGGTCGAATTGCTCCACGATGCCGAACAGTCCAAGACGCCCGTGCTGCGGCTGATCGAGCAATACGCCGGCTATTACGTACCGATCATCCTTACGGTGGCTGCCGTGGTGCTCTTCATCAGCCGCGACCTGTCGCGGGCGATTGCGGTGCTGGTGGTCGGCTGTCCCGGCGCCCTGGTGCTCGCCGGCCCCAGCGCGATGGTCGCCGCGCTGGCGGCAGCCTCTCGGCTGGGGATCCTCATCAAGAATGCCCGATTCCTCGAATCGATGGCGGACGTCGATACCGTCATTTTTGACAAGACCGGCACGCTCACGTTCGGCCGCCTGGAGCTTTCGCGGGCCGCCGCCATGAACGGATACAGCACGGCGGAACTGTTGACCCAAGCCCTCGATTGTGCGACAGGCTCTCGGCATCCCGCTTCGCGTGCCGTGGTGATGGCGGCCGAATCGGCCGGCTTGCTGCCGCAGCCGCATCGTGCTGGCGGGAAGATCGAAGAGATCGCCGGGAAGGGCATTCGGTTCACGAACAACGGCGAAACCCGGCTCCTCGGCCGCCGCGAGTGGTTGATCGAAGAGGGAATTTCGCTGCCGGAGAACCCCGAGCACGCCGGTCCCATCGTTTGGCTCGGCCGCATCAACACAACCGCGGCCGAGAAGGCCGAGGCGATCGGTTGCCTGCTCTTATCCGACCGACCTCGGCCGGATGCCAAAGAGGCGATCGCCACGCTCCGCTCGCTGGGACTTCAGCGGTCGATCCTTTTGACCGGCGACCGGCGAGAAGTCGCCGAACGGATCGGCCGTGATCTGGCGATCGGCAGCGTCGTTGCCGAAGTATTACCGGAGGAGAAACTTGAAGTCGTCGCCAAGGAGAGCGACTCCGGGCGGGTAGTGATGGTCGTAGGCGACGGCGTGAACGACGCTCTGGCGCTGGCCCGCGGCGACGTCGGCGTTGCCTTGGGCGCCGGCGCTTCGGACATCGCGCTGAAGAGTGCCGACGTCGCCCTGCTCGCGCACGATCTCAACCGGTTGCCCTCGGCTGTTCGACTTTCCCGTCGGACCCGCCGGGCGATCCACGAGAACATTCTTTTAGGGGCCGGCAGTTCCCTGATCTTCGTCTGGCTCGCGTCGATCGGCCTGATTAGCCCGCTATTCGGCGCGCTGCTGCACAACGTGGGAGCCGCCCTGGTGATTTTCAATAGCGCGCGGCTTTTGGGTTTTGAACAACCCCAAGGGCAGTCCGGTGCCGCGTCCGTATCACACGACGGAATGGAGTCGGTCTTTTCAGTATCCGAGACTAGTGGAGCCGCCATCCCAGCGGAATGAATTCCGCTTTGCGTGTAGCTATGGGGTTCACCACAAGGACATTTCGATTGGCTTTTGGATTCGCGCTGATGCTCTCGGCCGGCTGCGGTCCGGTGGCCCCGGACGACCCTGCGGCCGCTGTCCTGCAAAACTCCGCGTGCAGCACTCATCGCGCGCAGTTCGATCGCGTCTTCTACCAATGGCAAACCCTCGTGGGAGAGCTTCAGCAGTTGGATAGAGACTGCCGGACTGGCAGCGACGAGAGGCGATCACGTTTGAAAGAGCAATACGCTGCCCTAGTCGAAGACGGCAAGGCCCTCGAGAAGCAACTGATCGATGCGGCAACGCTGGCCAGTGTCAAAGAGCCGGAAGAAAACGCCGACCTGGTCGATTTTCTCGCCGGCGTGGCCGTGATGCTCGCCAACACCGAGCAGTACGAGGATGCCCTCCGCATGGCTCAACTCCTGCTCGACCACGACCTCCGCTGCGCCCAATTCCAGGCCGGCTTGCTGCACGATCTCGCCGGACGCGCCGCCTTTATCGTGGGACAATTCGACCTCGCCGAAAAGCATCTTAAGAAGGCGCAGGAGATCCATGCCCTCAGTGGCCTCGGACAACAATACCTCCAGGAGATCGCCTACTACCAGGAGGAGTGGCTGCGAGAAGAGAACCTCCGCAAGGCAGAGCGAATGGCCGGCGATCTGCCTCGCGTCTTGCTGCGATCATCGCAGGGCGATATCGAACTGGAACTGTTCGAAAACGAAGCGCCCAACACGGTGGCCAACTTCATCACTCTCATCGAGCAGGGCTTCTACGACGGACTCTCCTTCTTCCGCGTCCTGCCGCAATCCATGGCCCAGGCGGGCTGCCCCGAGGGCGACGGCAGCGGCGGGCCCGGCTACGTGATCGAATGCGAATGCTATCGCTCCGACCACCGGCTCCATTTCCGCGGCAGCCTCGGGATGCTCCACCGCGGCCCCCATACCGGCGGATCGCAGTTCTATCTCACCTTTCTGCCAATGAAGAATTTCGACGGCAACCACACCGTCTTCGGCCGTATCGTCCGTGGACTGGAGGTGTTGGCAAGACTTCAGCGGCGCGATCCTCCCACTCCGGAATCGCTGAGAATCAATCCGTTTCCCACCATGTACGTCCCTTCGGCCGACACGATTCGAGAAGCCAAGGTTCTCCGCAAACGCAACCATCCCTACAAACCCAAGATCTATCCGATCGCGGAAAGGAAGGTGTCGACGTGAGCGAGAAGTACCTGCTTCCGTGTCCGTGCGGCCGCAGGCTTGTGGTCCAGCCGAGCCAGGCCGGCGAGACGATCGCCTGCCCATGCGGAAGTCAGCTCGAAGTGCCATCGATGCAGGCAGTCCGGCAATTGGAAATCGCTCGCACCATTTCAAATCGAGGTAGCGCACCCGGATGGGGATGGCGGCAGGCGATCATGTTGCTGGGAGCCTTGATCTTGGTATCGGCACTTGGGCTGGCCCTCTACCTCCATTGCGTACGGCCTCGCCTCGCTGACCCGCACGTTCTCTCCCCGGGTCAAACCTGGGCCGTTTGGCAGGAACTCCGCAATGGCCCCGACCGCAACCTCACTCCCTGGGACAAGCGGTTCATCGATGCCGTTGCTGATAACCGGCATTGGAAGCTCGTCTGGTTGACGATTGCCGCGTGTGGGGCGGTCGTGTTGGCGATAGCAGCCCTCGGTAAACAGAGCCGCCCGCGTCGAAAGATACCCCGCGACCCCCGCTCAACCCTCGCCTCGCGGACACAGTCTCCGCCTGAAGAGCCTCGCGGAACAACACGGCAGCCGGCCCAAACAGCAAACCCTCGCGCAACCTGAGAACGGATCGACTCTCATGGACGAACTGCGTCACCGTGCCCATCCTGATTGCGTCATCTGCTCTCCGCGAAATGCGTCGGGACTACGGCTGAAGTTCGTCCAGCGCACCGATGGCAGCTTGCAGGCGGAGTTCGATTGCCCAAGTCACCTCCAGGGCTATCCTGAAATGCTGCACGGCGGTATGATCTCAAGCCTCCTCGACGGTGCGATGACCAACTGCCTGTTTGCTCGCGGCTGCGAAGCGGTAACTGCCGAACTGACGGTCAGATTTCGCCATCCCGTGGCAACGGGCCGGCGGGCAACCGTTCGGGCGTGGCTGCACGAGTCGATGTCCGTCTTGTACGTGCTCAAGTCGGAACTCATTCAAGATCAGCAGGTCAAAGCCACGGCTACCGGGAAGTTTCTCGGCGGAGCCTGTTGGCCTCTTGCGAACAAGTAGCGATGGCCGGCCGAAACGGAACCGAACGGCCGCAAGTGTCGCGAAGTGCGATACTATCCACAAGATTGAATTGCACAAGGCGACACCGTCCGGCATCGCCGTGTCGCAGCGTTTCCTCGCAATTGCCGAGAAGGCAACGCTTTGCGCCAGAACTCCACTGCGGAATATTGTCTTGGCATTGTGATTGCTGCTGTTATTAAGCAGTTCATCCCCCCTTAGAAGCCCTAACAAAACCGGGACTGGCTCCCGGCCAATTGTCTGAAAACCGGGATATTGCAGCGAGGCGAGGGTTCCCTGTCCCGGTTTTGTTAGAGCTTCTTAGCCTTTTTCGGCACCAAAGAGGGCGGCTCGGTTGACCAGTCCCGAGTTGCTCGAGAGAGGAGAGGTAACATGTGTGCAAAACGTTCGTACTATCCCGAGTCGAGCGGTTTGGCAGGGGACAGCCGCGACGGACTGATTTGCCGCCGCGAAGCCATGCAGCGGGGGGCAATCGGCGCGGCAAGTCTCCTGCTCGCGGAACGATTGTGCCTGGGCGCCCCCTCAACCCCGGCAACTGCCGATCCGTCGGCAAAGCCTGCCGCCGGTTCCAGCGGCGCCAAACAGGCAAAGGCCAAAGCCGTCATCCAGATCTGGCTGTCGGGCGGGCCTCCCCACACCGATACCTTCGATCCCAAGCCGGACGCCGGGAGCGAATATACCGGTTCGTTGACCAAGACGCTTGAGACGAACGTCAAGGGGATCCGCGTCGGCGGGATGCTTCCCGAGTTGGCCAAGGTGGCCGACAAGTACTCGATCATCCGCAGTATGACTCACGGCAACAATGGTCACGAGACCGCCGCGTACATGGTCCAGACGGGGCGCATGGCCGGCAGCCGGCACGCCTATCCCGCGGTCGGCGCGGTAGTTGCCGCCTTCAAGGGCTTTGAAGAGGGCAAGGAGGGACTCATTCCGCCCTATATCGTGCTGACTCAACCCCAGGGCCGGTTTTCCGAGGCCGGGTTCCTCGGAATCCGCTACAAGCCGTTTGCCACGGGCGGCGATCCCAATGCGCAGAAGTTTGCCGTCGAAGGGATTATCGATCCGAGCATGACCGACGAACAACAGCAGCAACGTCGTGACATGCTCGACCGACTCAACACCTTCGCACGTTTCGCGAATAACCACCCGGAACTGGCGGCGGCCAAGGCCGCCAAGGAGAAAGCCTACGATCTCATCCTCGGCGATGCGGGCAAGGTCTTCGACCTGAACGAGGAAAAAGACGACTTGAGAGAACGCTACGGTCGCAATACCTTCGGGCAATCGTGTCTGGTCGCTCGCCGGCTGGTCGAGCAGGGCGTGAAGTATGTCACCATCAATCAGTTTGTCTGGGACACGCACAAGGATCACTTTCCTTCGATGCAGAAGCTCTTGCCGAACTTCGACAGCGGCGTGGCGACGCTGCTGACCGACCTGGCGGATCGTGGGCTCCTCGACTCGACAATCGTCTGGATCGGCGGCGAATTCGGCCGTACGCCCAAGGTCGACTGGAGTTCGCCCTGGAATGGCGGCCGCCATCACTACGGGCCGGTCTTTTCGCACGTACTGGCGGGCGGCGGTTTCAAGGGCGGACACGTGCTCGGCTCCTCCGATGCCAAGGGGGAGCAAGTCAAGGATCGTCCCGTGTATCCGTGGGATCTCATCGGGACCATGTACGAGTTGCTTGGCATCGACCCGGACGGCAATTTGCCTCACCCAATGAATGAGCCCATCCGCGCCACGCCAGGCCCGGACGAAGGCTTCAAGTCGGGCGGACGAGTCAAAGAACTCGTTTGACGCGTCAAGACTCCCTGCCCGGTGTTTTTCGGCAATGGCCGCGAAATAGTGGACATGGAGGATGTGCCATGAACCACGTTGTTGTTGTATTCAATGGCGGACCGCTGGGCGGCAAGGCTTTACGGACAAACTCGCCTGACGAGGAAGAACAACTCCTCGCGGCGGCGTGCTATGAAATGTCTCATCACGGGGCAATCGGTGGGGAGTGTGCGGAGCTTTCCTACGATGCGGCGGGGTTCTGCCGAAGACATGGATGGCCTGCGGCAAAAGAGCCCAGCCCGCACGCAGTCTGTCGGTATTCGGTTACCGAACGCCGAGAAACAGAGAAGACGATCGTTGTCAAGTTCACGTACCACCCGGGACAGGATGGCCGGCGGTGATATGACTACGTTTTTTGTCGGAGGAGCCAAGTCATGAACACTCTGGACTATCCAACGCTGCGAAGAGAACACCAGGGCGCGGAGCGTGATCACGCAACGTGGCTCGAGGATGTCGGACGCTGGCAAACCGAACATCGCCGGGCAATCGCGATGTTGGCGCAAGTCCAAACGGCGCTTCTGGAACATGAAGCGGCATTGGAAGCTCACGCCGAGATGATTCGTGCCCGAGAGTTGGAAATTCAGCGGCACACGCGCGAGATTGCACGCCACGAACGAGGCGCCAGCGAGATCGACCTAGAGCTATTGCCCGACTCGCAACACGAGTTTCGGGTTCAACACGAAAGAGCCCGCGAGGCTCACCTGCGGGTCCAGACGCATCATGCCTTGGTTACGGCCGAGATTCGGCATGTTTTTGAAAGACTCAACGCAGGCATGTAGGCCCCTTGATAATGTTCATGCGCGACTTGCAGCGGACATCAGGCATCCGCCAGCGCGTCGGGCGTATGTCTTTGACGATCGGAGTTCCGAGCCTCGGCCTCGACACCTCCTCGGGCGAATGCGGAGCCATACCGGATCGCCTCCTGGGAACAGACGTTCAAGCATCGGGCGCAGCTATAGCAGTCCGCCGCAAACCATCTGCCGGCAAGAACGTGTTTCGCAGCATCTGTGGGACACGCGCGCACACACGTGCCGCATCCATTGCACCGGCTCGCGTCAACCCGAACCCGCGCCAGGCTGAGCCTCTCGGCGAGCCAGGAGACCAAACCAAAGGGGCAAATGAACTGGCAGAAGGGCCGGTAGGTCAGCAGGGCCAACAGCAAGACGACCACGGTCGTGACTGCAATCGCGCCGTGTTCGAAATCGAGGCCGAAGAGGTTGAAAGGATTCAGGAAGTGATACAAAACAAATCCTTTTTGGCCGCCGACGATCCCAAACAACAGCAGAAGCACCGTGGCGAAGAGCAGTGTCCGGACGGTGTTCGACAGCACAAAGGGAACCTTCCGGCGTTTGATCTGCTTGAAAAAAGGCAGGCTATAGAGAAGCTCTTGGACCGCTCCAAAAGGGCAGGCCCAGCCGCAAATGAGTTTGTTTCCCACAATGGCCAGGCCAAGAAAGAACAACAGCGCCACCACCTTGTCCCATACCGAGGGATAGAGCCCCACCATGGACTTGACGACTTTCACGACGCCTTCCATCGGGTTGGGCGATTTGCCGAGCGCAAAGCCGCAGACTGCCACAGCCACCACCAGCGCGAGAAGGTATGCCATGCGGGGATACCAAGTCTTGCGTTCGGCGTTGGGGGCGCCGTCAGGGCGGCCGAGCCGGGTGAGGAAGACGAGCCCCCACAAAACGATCGCCGCAAAGACGTAGTATTTGAGGTTTGCGGGTCGGTGGCCGAGGAGGTGAGCGACGACGTGATCCAAGTCGTCTTGAGAAACGGCCAGCTTCCGAAGTGGCTTGCCCTTGGGCGCATCCAGTGGCAAGCCCAACTCTCGGGCCAGGGATTTGCCCGTAACGTCGAGTTCCGGCGCGATCTCGCGGATGCTCATGGCCGTGGTCGGCGCAGTCGCCGACGTGCGGTCCAACGGAGACTCGGCGATCCAACCGGCGGCCACGATTGCAACCCCGGCGGCCAGCGTGCCAAGGAGCCACGTCCACTGCGCCTTCGATAATTGCTGCAAGTAAGTCATAGAGAACTGTTCCTCGATTGAGCAAGCCAAGCGTGGATCAAGTCCATCATGGTGCAATGGTTACCGAAATGCCCGGCGGAGTCAACGTCGTGTTCGGCGACGGCCACGTGTGTTTTATCGGCGAAACGATCGACGGGAACACCTGGCGGTGCCTGGGCGCCATTCAAGACGGCCATAAGATCCTCGGAGCCTACTGAGTTCTGCACAGCCTAGCCTCGGCTGATGGATCCATCCACGATCCTTTCCGAAAGATGCGGCTTGAGGTCGGCCGTGCGCAATTGCCACAACAGGTGCCCGATGATCTCCTGACGCCGGGATCTGTCCACAGGACGGCCGCCTGTCTGGATACCGCCGCCCTCGGACAGGTAACGCTGCTCTTTTTCGAGCACTTCCATGAGAAGTGCGCAGGCATCCTCCGACAAATTGGTCAGATCGCTCATCGCAAACCTCCCTAAGGATTTGGTTTCTTGATCATCACTACGGAGCAGGGGGCCTGCCGCATGACGGACTCGGCAACGCTGCCGACCAACAGACGGCTCAGGCCCGTGCGACCGTGCGTGCCGATCACAATGGCATCGGCGTTTTCTTCCTTGGCAATCTGGACGATTTCGGCCGCTGGGTGAACATTTTCGGAAGTGGGGATAGGATAGACCATCCGGTGCTGAAACGGCACACTCGGATCATCCGGAACAACGGACTCCAAGCGTTTTCGCGGTCTCGGATCCAGTTCCGGCTCGTCGTGACACAGTTCCCCCACCGGATACCACTCCGTTTCCGAGACATGGACAATGAGGAGCCTCGCACTGTTGTCGCGTGCCAGCAGACTGGCGAAATGGAGAGCGTATTGGCTCGTCTCGGAATAGTCGGTTGCGTAGAGGATCGTTTTCATTTACGTCACTCCCATTGCTACATGGAAATCTCCACCGGAGTCAGATCGTCGGCAGTTATTGTACATGCTGATCGGATTTCCAAAGGCGGGCGACCCCCATAAAGATCGCAATACCAACTGCCAATAGCAGTCTGTGTTCCTAGTTTGCGGCGCCGTACGCAATTTGCGACGGCCGAAGTTGGTGAAAGCCGAAAGCAACTCCTACGAACGCTCCATCGCAGAACGCAGGGTTGCCCAAAACCCATTCCAGGCATGATGCATTTATAGGGCAACGCACGTCGGCATGCCTGCCGCCTCTTCAGATTGGAACTCGTTGATGTAAATCGCTGGACGGGACTGGCAAGGCCACCTGCTCGGCCCGGTGTTTTACTGCAATCAAATAGAGCGCCAGCGGTCGGTACGCCAAGTGCGACCATTTCCCGAACGGCACCTCGACGACGAGCATCGGAATGGCAACGGCTAGATGGACGACGTAGGTCGCGTATGTCGGCATCGCCAGTCCCGCCAAACGGAAAAGATGCACCAGGATGCCCGTCGAAGAGGTAAGCAGCAGCAAGACAAGAAACGTCCAGTCGCTCACGTGGGAGTGCTTATGGATTTCTTCACCGCGACGAAGACGACCAAGGATGGCGTCGATCGTGAAATAAAGCAGCACACCGGTTGCGTAGTAGCCCAGCAGATCGATTATCCGCCACTCCGAACCGTCGGTCTGGAACCATCGCAACAGCACGATAACCAAGAGCATCATCGTCAGATAACCGCTGACAAGCATCGCATGTTTCCACCACCGTGTGAGGGATTCACAATTCCGCCATCGTTTCTGGGTCAGAAAGTGAACTACCAGAGTCCGCAATTCCGCAAGATACACGTAGGTTGGAATCGTTCGATCCCGATCGCTCTGCAGGGTAAGGCGGACCATCCGAAACGAGTTGACTAGCAAGAGTGAACCCAATGTTACGGCAAGAAGCCAGTCGCCGAGTTCGACCCAAAATACCGGCGCGAAGGTATTCAGTTCGACGCGATCCGTCACGATTGGGCCGTGAAACAGCAGAAATGCGGCAACCACGAGCGCCGCGACCACGGTCAGCGCTGCGATCTCCCATCGGGTAGAGAGATAGAGTCTTTCGGCGAAGCCGGTCCAATCATATTGCGCCGTCAACCATCGGCGTACAGACATCATGATCTCGCCTGGATTGGCCTGACGAGGGCAGGTCTGCGAACATTCTCCACAATAGTAGCAGAGCCAGGGCTCCGTCGAAGACAGGAGTTTGTCGCGAAGGCCAAGCTGCGCATAACGGATGATCTTGCGAGGGAAGACGGCATCCGGGCCCGCCAGGGAGCAGACGGCCGTGCAATTTCCGCAGTGGATACACTGCTGGGTGTCTTCGGCACCGAACTTCGCCACCTCACGGGATAAGTCGGGATCGACGCGTGTGCTCACTTCGCCTTCTCCTGTTCTTCGCTCAGAGCATACTCATAGTAATCGCCCCGCGCTTCGCCTTCGACGATCATTCCATACTTCCTCATCGCCATCAGGTGCCAGAGAACCTCGTGGCTGGGGAGATCCGTCGCGGCAGCGATCTCGGGCACAGTCCGCGGATCCTGGCCGAGCGCCTCCACGATTCTCCTGCGAATCCTGGTCCGCTCTTGGTTTTCCGCAATGATTTGACGGGGCACGGCACTTAACCGCTCGCGGAGCACGCGGGCCGTTTCTTTTCGCGCAGCCGATGTGCCTGGAGATTCGCTTTCAAGCATGGACAGCCTCCGGTTCGGGATAGTCCGCCACAATCGCATCGACTATGGCTTCGAATTGGTCGATCCGCCAGCCGTCGACTTGGATGGCCCCCTGCGGACAGACGGCCACACACATACCACATCCGCTGCACAGGGCGGGGTTGACTTCGGCTCGCCGGACCTGAATACCGTCGACTTCTTTCTCCACCAGGGCAACCGCGCGGCGAGACGCGCACTCTTCGACACAGCGGCCTTCTCCGCGGCACCGCTCCGGATCGACGCGGGCGACAAAGGGGGCCAGTTCGATCCGGCCCCTGCCGAGCAAGGCCGCCGCCTTCGAGGCAGCCGCAGCAGCGGCGGCGCAGCTTTCCGTAATATCCATCGGCGCCTGGCAAGTTCCCGCGAGAAACACTCCGTTGACAGACGACTCGACCGGACGAAGCTTGGGATGAACCTCTTGAAGGAAGCCGTCGGCGCTTCGCGGCAGCTTGAGCGTTTCCAGCAGGCCCGCCATGTCTGGCGGGACCATCCCTACGGAGAGTACCACCAGGTCGGCAGGGACTTCGATCTCTTCTCCAAACGTAAGCGTATCTTTCACTCGGACCGTGAGTGCGTCCGGCCCTTCGTGTTCCGCAGCGCTCACGACAGGGGGCTCTTCGGCACGATAGCGAAACAAGATCACTCCACGGCGGCACGCCTCTTCGTAAATCTGCTCGTGCCCGCGGCCGTACGTGCGGATGTCCTGGTAGAACTCGAAGACGTTCGTTTCGGGAAAACGGCGCCTGATTTCGAGGGCTGCGTGCAGGGTTGCGGTGCAACAGACGCGCGAGCAGTACTCGTTGAGCCGCCCGTCCGGACCGGGTTCGTGGATCCCCGGCACCTGCCTGCTGCCCACGCAGTGGATCAAGCAGACGTTCTCGACCGAATGGCCGTTCCACCGCAGCCCGCCTTCCGCAAAGTCTTCGCTGGCAAGAAGGCGAATGAGCTGGGGTAGTGTGATCACGTTAGGAAAGCGGCCGTAACCATACTCGTCCGGGCGAGGCTGGTAGAGATCAAAGCCGGTGGCCATCACGATGGCTCCTGCGTCGAGCGAGACCTCTTTGGTCTCGGCTTGGAGCGCGATGCCCTGGCCGCCCACGGCGTCAGAACACCGCCCGCACCGCGTGCAACTCGGCCAATCGATGGCGGCCGTTGCGGGGTAGCAGCCCGGATAGGGGCGATAGATCGCCATGCGCCGCACCATGCCGTGCTCGAACTGGCTCAGCACCGTTTCGGGGCAAGCCTCCATGGCGGCCTGAAGTTGGCCCTCGGTGAGTTCCTCGCCGACCCCGCGTGGATGGACACGGACCTGCAGGTGGAAATTGCCCAAGTAGCCGGAAACGGCAGCGATATCCGTTTGAGTGGACACGGTGATGTTGGGATCTTCGGCGATCTCGGCAAGGAGGCGGCCGACGAGCTGGCGTGCGTCGTCGTCGCCGGGATAAACGCGTCCCAATTGAACGGCGCGTCCGCCCAGGAACGGGGAGTGCTCGATCAAGGTTACTTCCAGGCCACATCGAGAGAGATCTCGCGCAGCGCGGAGTCCACTCACTCCTCCCCCGATGACCACCACGTGCTGGGTGGCCTCGACGCCGATGCCTTCCAGCCGGCCGAGAAGCCTTGCCTTGGCCACGGCAGCTCCGACCAGGCGGATGGCCTTTTCGGTCGCCCCCCGAGGATCGGACTTGCTGCACCAACTCACGTGCTCGCGGACGTTGGCATGTTCGTACAAATAGGGATTCAGCCCGGCGCGCGACAGTGTCTGCCGAAACGTCAGTTCGTGAAGGCTCGGTGAACAAGCGGCGACCACCACGCGGTTGAGCTTTTCGTTGCGGACGTCGTCGGCGATCGTTTGCTGGCCGGGGTCGGAGCACATGAACATGTGGCACCGGGCTACGACCACGCCGGGCAGGCAGGCCACGGCTCTACGCACGCTTTCCACGTCGACCACGTCGGAGATATTCCCTCCGCAATGGCAGACGTAAACGCCGATTCTGGGCGGATCAGGTTGCGGGGATTCCCGGCTCGCTGCGTTTTCCTGGAAATCAAGCTGGCTCATAGGGAACCCTTTCCGGGATGAAAGCGGGTTTGGAGTATTCCGCTTGTCCGGGTATACCCGAAAAACATTCGTCACGGCCGCTCGTGCCATCGGCGAGAGAATGACCGGTGCGACGCAAATAGGCTGCCGCTTCCAAGGCGGCCGCGCCTGCCTCGACAATCGAATCCGGGATGTCCTTCGGCCCGCAGGCCGTTCCCGCCACGAACACTCCCTCGCGATCCGTGCGACAGGGAGCAAGCTTCGGCTCCGTCGACAGGAAAAAACCATCCTCGGCTACTCCGGCGGGCGGCGAACCGTCGGCCTTCCAGGCAGGAACCATGCCCAAGGAGAGCACCACCATATCATGCGTTTGCTCTTCGACCCGGCCATCCTCATCGATCCGCTCGATTCGCACGACGGGATTCTGTTGGTCATCCTCGGTGATTTTCGCCACTTTGGCCTTCACGAATTCGATCCCCATCGCCTTGGCATTCTGGTAGAACGACTCAAACCCCTTGCCAAAGGCCCGAATGTCCATGTAGTAGATCGTCACTTCCACCAGCGGCAGGGCGCCGGAGAGAAGCATCGCCTGCTTAATGGCGTACATACAGCACACGCGGGAACAGTACGGCACACCAAGCGTGTGGTCTCTCGAGCCCGCGCACTGGACATAGGCGACCTTCTCGGGCACTTTGCCGTCGGAGGGCCGCAGGACGCGGCCATAGGGCCCGTGCGGCGCCAGGAGGCGCTCCACCTGGAGCGGGCTGAGCACGTTGCGCAACCGCCCGAGCCCATATTCACGCTTGGCTTCGATCGGCGTCATTTGGAAACCCGTGGCGAGGATGATCGCTCGGGCTTCCACGAGAACCTCTTCGGGCTGCTGAAGAAAATCGATAGCCCCTGTGGGACACTCCCTCTCGCAGTGACCGCAGAGCAGACAGTGGTCCAGATCGACCAACGCCGCCTGGGGGATTGCGTTGGAGAAAGGCACGCAGATCGCCTTGCGGGCTCCGAGGTTGCCCTCGAACTCATGGGGGAGAGTGACGGGGCAAGCATATTCGCACAGCCGGCAGCCAGTACATGCCGCCTCATCCACGTACCGGGGCTTCTTGTGTACCCGCACGGCGAAATCGCCGCCGTGCCGCTCCACTTGCACTACTTCGGCATATGTGAGAATGGTGATGTTCTCGTGGTGGGCCGCGGCGGCCATCTTCGGAGTGCAGATGCAACTGGAGCAATCCAGCGTGGGGAAGACCTTGCTCAAAGCGATCATCTTGCCGCCGATGCTCGGCTCTTTCTCGACGATCAGCACCCGGAACCCCTGGTCGGCCAGATCGATTGCCGCCTGAAGCCCGGCAATCCCACCGCCGATCACCAGGGCATCGGCTGTAATTGATTTCTCTTTCATCCTTCCCTTCCGTAATCGGGCATGCTGGGTCACGATTCGTGGATGGTGATGGCCTCGCTCGGACACTGATCAGCGGCCGCACGGCAGGCGTCTTCCGCTTCCGGCGGAACCGTTACCACCTTGACCTTCGCGATACCGTCGTCGCCCATCTCGAAAACCTCGGGACAAACATCCTCGCACACCGCGCACCCCGCGCAGAGAGTCTCGTCAATTGTCGCTCTCACTGGCTTTCTCCTTTTCGAACTGGAACGGCTACTTGGCGGTCGACGTCGACCGCGCTGGGCGAGTCGCCAAAGTTGCCGGTAAGTCGTCCGCTTTCGCTTCCGGGCCGATCGCTCTGCAATCGCCGTGCCGCACTCACGCTGCTGGCACGCGTTCGGCCAGTAAACTGTTCATCTGGTTCACCTCCTTTAGAAATGCCTTCGTGCAAACGGTGCAAATTGCGCACAGCCGCAGCCGGCGGGTGTCCAGCCCGCGACGCTTCATACGAGCGTGAACCTGGCCGATGCGAGCCGCCAGCCGATTATAGGCGCCTTCGTAGGGACACTCGTGTCCGCAGCTCATGACGATAATCCCGCCGATCCCCTTATCGAAACATTCGAGGTAGAACTCCTCCGGAAAGACCACCGGCGAGGGCACCCGAACGACGTACGTGTTCGTCGGGTATTCGGCATGGATCTGACCGGCGTTGTCCGCACCGGGGTAGGCGCAGTCCACGGTGGCCAAAACCAGGATTCCGGGGGTACGTGCCTGTTCGACGTTCGCCATCGCGCGACTCACTTTTTGCGGATAATGAACAAGCGGTCGTACCCTTCGCCAGCCAGGCTCCCAAGGAACTCGTGCCCGACTTTGGCCGCCCACTTGGGAAGGTCGTTTTTAGTCGAAGCATCGCCGGACCAGATCTCGATCGTTTGTCCGACGGGCACCGTTCCAATCGCTTTCTTGGCTTCCAGAAGCGGGCCGGGGCAAGCCATTCCCCGCGCGTCCACCACCTTGGCTGCTTGAACGCTCTTTAGTTCGACACTACTCATGATTGCTCCTCCAAAAGGGCTCCAAGTCAACTAGCAGAACGTGAGAACAACGTCCGCCTCCTCGGCCAGCGTCACAAACGTGGCCACACCGCCGCACTCGACCCCCTCGATCAAGTCCTCTTCACCGATGCCCACAATCGGAAAAGCCGCAGAACAGGCGATCAACGTGGCTTCTCCATCGCGAGCAATCTGAAGAAACTCCGGCAACGTCTTCGGGGCGCCCGGCAAAACGATCTTCTCGGCGCCACCTCGACGGACGATGTTCAAGCCCGTCATCGTGAAAAACATCGTCAACTCCATGTCGGTAGCCAGCGCTCCCGATCCGAGCATGAAAGGGGGGAACGCCTTGTGCGGATCGTCCGACCCACAGAACACCAGCATTTTCGAGGCCATACGTCGTGTCTCCTATCAAACAACCGCGTTATCAATCATTCCTGCTGCCTTGCCGCTCGCGACCCCGCCCCATCGTTCCGGGCTTCGCGGAGGACGGAACGGCAATCGCGAGACCGCGTCGGATGCTCCTGGGAGAGGAGCCGGATCATCCGCTTCACCAGCGTCGGCCGGGCGACATAATAGCACCGCAAAGCACCGTTAATATGGCAGTCGATCAACTTCGCCTTCCGCAACGCGGCAATATGCTGGGAAAGGTGGGCTTGCACGATCGGCACGAGCGAGTTGATATCTTTCACACAGCGGGGCCGCTCGCACAGCGCCTCCAGGACGATCAATCGAACCGGATGGGCCATGGCGCGCAACCATTGGGCCTGCTCGGACCAGGGGAGATCCAACTGCGACTTGGGCATGCTTCGTTGCTCTCGTGTTCTCCGCGAACCGCCCGCAAAACCTCATCGGCACGAAGGGCGGCTTGACATAACGAAAGCATTATATTACATTGTCGCTATGGGTTGTCAAGGCCGAACGCAGGCGAAAATCCGCTGCAGCGGGATGCTGTCGTAGGAGTGGGTGCCAATTAACAGAACCTAGAAGGTTGAGATGCCTATGAAGATCGCAATTCCAACCGCCGGAGGTAGGCTTTGTTCCCATTTCGGCCACTGTGAGCAATTTGCGATGGTCGAGGTCGACGAAGCCCGAAGGCAGATTCTTCAAACATCGTATTCGACCCCGCCGGCCCACGAACCGGGGGTTCTCCCCAAGTGGTTGTACGACCAGGGCGTCCACGTTGTGATCAGCGGCGGTATGGGAAGGCGGGCCTCGGAGTTCTTTCGCATTCTCGGCATCCGCGTTGTTGTCGGCGCGCCGGCCGAAACACCGGAGCAAGTCGCAGCCGCCTTTCTCAGTGGAAGCCTCGTCGCTGGAGAGAACCCCTGCGATCATTGAAGAAAGAAGAGTATTTCATGACAGCCCGAGCAAGAATTGGGGGCGGGATCTGCGGCTTCACGACTACCGTTGTCGTGCGTGGCGACTTGTCCGGTTGTACGGTCTCGATCGCAAGCGAGTGCCCAAGCGTACGGCGGCTGGCTGAAGAGTTGACGTGGATCGATCCGCTTCGCGAGGTTGCGAAGCCTGGCGATATTCCGTCGGTCTGGCGCCTTGCCGCCAAACACCGCCTCCACTCTGCCTGTCCCGTGCCCGTCGGAATCCTTAAGGCGATCGAGGTCGAGGCGCGACTGGCACTACCGGGGAACGTGTCGATCGAACTTTGGCATGAAGCGGAACAACACAGCGCTCAATAGGCCCGATCGGCCAACCATCGTAGATTGCGACGGTGTTTCCGCACCATTTCGTGCAGAATGCCACCAACCTTGCAGCGCCTCGGCGATCCCAAACTGCGCTAAACTGGCTTCCGCGCGTCATTTGTCCTGTATTGTGACGCTCAGCAGCGAAAGGCACGAGCATTGCAGGTCGTATCGCGGAGGTTGAAATACGACCGCATTGGCTGACTGCATTTCCATGCCTTCGATGTCGCTCGACCCCCCGGAGCACATCTCTCTGTGAGCGGGATTTTGGAACGAGTGCGTTTGGCTGTGGCTCCGCTCATGCCTGCCGGATCCTGGGACACCGGAAGCATTTCAAAGCGTGTGTCTTTGGGAAGGGAGGCATTGCCATGAGAACGTCGGTATGGACAGCCGCGGCTTTGGCTATGGCGACCGTTGTTGCCGGTATTCAGTTGCAGCTCGCGGCGGGATCTGTCATGGGCGGGCGTGCCGATCATGCCGCCGCCAACGCGCGCGAGCAAACTGCACCTCAAGACTCCGAGCAGACGGGCGCGGGCGTCGAGGCTGCGAGCATCGAAGCGGGCTCCAATAAGCAACCGGGCACCGGTGCCAGTAACTGGCGCTATCGCCGACACGCCGGGTACTGGTGGTACTGGACGGCTGACAGCGAGTGGTACGTTTGGACCGACAACCAGTGGATCCCGTACCAGCAATTCGTAACGAGATTCCAGTCCAGAACGGCGGGCACGCCGTACCGCAGCAGTTGCGGCGGTGGCCGCTGGTATCCCGACCGCTACGTCGGGCCTGGCCGCGGAGGCGGCGGCTACTTCGGCTGGGAGAGGAACTATGGCTACCACAGCCTCAGCGGGTATGGGTGGCGTTGGGATCACACCGAAGCCGCCCGCGGACGCTAGGGGTCAACGGATTCCGCAACGAATGTAGCATCGCACCTTGCAGGACAAGCCGGGGGCCGACTGGAGCGGAATGCGACGGTACCCGCAAGCCATGCATTCCGGAATCGGCCGGAAAGCCTTCCCTCGACACCCTTTGTGATTGTCTGTAGCGATTGGCTGATGATCAGGCACGCCCGTTGCGTGAGAAGCTTCCCATGCGAGTAACCATTGCCGTTTTCGATGATCGCGTTTCGCCAGTGGTACCCGCGCACACCCTCCTGGTGGTCGATGTTGAAGGCGGGCGCGAGGTCAGGCGCGAACAACAGCGTTTACGTAGGGAGACTCCGCATCGCAGAATGTGTCGTATCGCCAACTTGGGAACGGCCGTATTCGTCTGCAGTGATATCTCCCGGCCCTTGGAAGGAATATTAACCCGGAGAGGTGTGGAGGTTGTGTCCCACGTCTCGGGGCAGTGCGACGACGTGTTGAAGGCGTTATTGGCTGGGGCGTGGAGCAGCAGGCTCTCTCAATGTCGGACTTCCGACGAAGTCGGCAATGGACATGCATGGCCCCAAGCGGCGATCCGCAAGTAACCGCGGGGAAGGGTAGAAGTAATGAAAATCGCCATAGCCAGCAAGGGCGCGGGTCGCGATAGTCAAATCGACGATCATTTCGGCCGCGCGCACTATTTTGTCCTTGTCGACTCGGACAGCGAACTGTTCAGCGTGTGCGGCAACTCGGGCGGTAGAAGTACGCCCTACACTGCCGGTATGCAAACGGCGGGCACGCTCCTGAGCCTCGGAGTGAAGGCAGTGATCGCTGCGAACATCGGTTCGAAGGCTTTGGCCACGCTCCAGGCCGCAGGAGTTCCCACGTATCGCTGTCGGAACGAGAAGGTCGAGCAGGCACTCGATCATTTCAAGCGAGGAATGCTGCCAACCCTGGAAGAAGCAGACGCCTGCGAAGCCGATCCTCCGGCCCGATTCCGTCGCCAACGCGATGACGGGAAGAGGAATTCTCCTGCTGCAACCGGGAAAAGAATCCGAGTATCCGTTGGTTGAATCATGAGTACCGCTCCGGGAACCGAATGTCGCGCAACTCCCAAGCCCATGCCCTCTAATATCCCTACGGCACAGCCCGGGGGCGGCGTTTGCTTCCGTGTGGAGTTGCTCTGGGGGCGGCTGCGGCGGTGGTATCTCCATCGGTTCCGGAGCAGATACGTCCGCCGCATGGCGCGGTTGCGCCGCGGTGATTGTGTAGGCGCGCCGTGGGAGATTGTCGATCCTCGCGACCTGAAGTACTGCTCGAACCGGTGCAACTGCTTCTGGGCCGCGGTAGACGATCCCTTTGCCTGGCGAGACCGCCTGCCGCTGGCACGTTGGGGACTGGCCGAACTTCAACTGATGGGATGGCCGCTGGCCGTTGCGGCCGTGAGTCTTTTCTGGTCGTACTGGTATCTCGCCTGGGTTCCGTTGGTCCTCTTGGGATTTCTGCTGTACTTCTTTCGCGATCCTCCGCGACGAATCCCCTCGGATCCAGGCCTGTTGCTTTCACCAGCGGATGGTCGAATCACAGAGATCACTCGCCTCGATCACGACGAACATATCGGCGGATCGGCGGTTCGGATCGGAATCTTTCTGTCGCTCTTCGACGTTCATGTGAACCGATCTCCTTGCGAGTCACGAGTCGTTGCCCTCCGGTACTCCCCCGGTGAGTTTCTCAATGCGATCAACCCTTGCTCTGCCCGAAGGAACGAGTCGATGTGGATCGCCTTGGAGGAGGAGTCACCGCCTTATCGGCGGATGGTGGTCCGGCAGATCGCCGGCGCCTATGCCCGGCGAATCGTATGCACGTTGAAGACCGGCGAGTCGATCGGCCGCGGACAGAAGATCGGGATGATCAAACTCGGCTCTCGCACCGAGTTGATCGTGCCCGACGAACCGCAACTGCGAATCGAGGCGAACGTGGGCGACCGCGTCCGCGGCGGCGCCAGCATCATCGCCAGGTACTGAAAATCATGGAAACAGTCATTCCCCGTTACCTCGTTCCGTTCCATCCGAAGCAAGTGCCCCATTTCTTCACCGACGTGCTAGTCGTCGGCGGCGGGCTGGCAGGCCTGCGAGCTGCGCTGGCGGTCGATGCCGGTTTGTCGGCCCTGGTGGTCACGAAGCGAGAACTGGCCGTATCGAATAGCTGCCAGGCACAGGGTGGCATCGCTTGTGTTTTGTCCTCCGAGGATCGGTTTGAAGACCACATGGCCGATACGCTCACGGCTGGCGGTTCGCTCTGCAGCAAAACTACCGTCGAGCACGTGGTCCGGGAGGGGCCGAGGCGAATTCGCGAGTTGATCGAATGGGGAACCGAGTTCGACCACATCGGTAACGACCTCGCCTTGGGCCGTGAAGGCGGCCACGGGCGGAACCGAGTCGCGCACGCGCTTGGCGACGCCACGGGCAAGGAGGTCATGCGCGCGATGATCGAGCAGGCGACTGCCCGGCCCGCAATCGGCATCTGGGAGAACACGTTCACCCTCGACCTGCTGACCGACCGACAGGCATGCCGCGGCGCCGTTGTCTGGAACCCCCGGCACGGCAAGACGCTCGTCTGGGCAAAGCAGACGATCTTGGCAACCGGCGGGGTCGGCCAGTTGTACCGCGAGACGACGAATCCCGAGGTGGCCACGGGCGATGGAATGGCGATCGCTTACCGTGCCGGCGCGGAACTCCGCGATATGGAGTTTGTCCAATTCCATCCGACCGTGCTCTACATTGCCGGCAGCAGTCGGCAATTGATCACCGAAGCCATGCGCGGCGAAGGGGCGTTGTTGATCGATCGCAACGGCGATCGTTTCATGCCCGATTACGATCCGAGTGCGGAACTTGCCCCGCGAGATATCGTCAGCCGCGCTATTGTCAGCCAGATGGAGAAGACCCGGCACCCGAATGTCTACCTAGATCTGCGCCACCTCGATCCGGATCGCGTCCGCGCAAGGTTTCCGGGCATCGCGGCAATCTGCGCGAAATTCAACCTGGATATTACCCGCGACCGGATTCCCGTCCGCCCGGGTGCCCATTACATGATGGGCGGCGTTGTGGTGGACCTTCAAGGGCGTACGACGCTTCCCGGTCTGTGGGCGGCTGGCGAGGTTGCATGCACGGGGCTTCACGGAGCCAATCGCCTGGCTTCAAACAGCCTGTTGGAGGCGCTGGTCTTCGGAGCTTCGGCCGGAAATGGAGCATCACTCGCGGCCAGGCAGGTGGACGACACCTATCGAGCGTTATCGCTGACGAATCCGCGGGTCATGCCCGACAACGGCAGCGTGCCGTTCGATGTCGCCGACATACGAGCCTCTCTGAAGGCTCTCATGTGGCGTGCGGTGGGCCTGCGCCGCACGGCGGAATGCCTGATCGAGGCGAGGGAGAATGTCCACCACTGGTGCCATTACGTCCTGGAACGACAGCTTGCCGGTCCAGAAGGTTGGGAACTGCAGGACATGCTCACGGTTGCGAGGCTGATCATCGAGGCTGCGTCGCTCCGCACCGAAACACGCGGCGGACACGTCCGCACCGATTACCCCGATCCGGACGACGAGCATTGGACGCGCCATCTCGCCTTTTGCCGCGGCAACGACTCCTGAAGCGAGGATAGGGACCGACGACAAAGGAAAATTCTAGTAATGCACCTTATACGAATTCTCCTCGACGAACATCGCCTCATCGAGCAGGTTCTCAACTGCCTGGAGAGGATGGCGGATCGGTGCCAGTCGCACCGGAACTTGGAAAGTGGCCCCGCGCGAGACGCCATCGACTTCCTGCGAGGCTTTATCCAGCGCTGCCACGACCGCAAGGTGGAAGAGCATTTGCTCCCGGCGATTCAGGCGATGGGCGTCGCAACCGAGAAATGCTTGAAGTGCCCGATACGACAGAGCCGCCAGGACAACCGTTCTCACGTCGATGCCATGGAGGCATCCATTGAACCTGCTTGCGCCGGCAGTGCTGCCGCGCTGGACGAGTTTGCACGACACGCGCGAGCCTACATCGACGGGCTTTTGGACTGCATTGCCCGTCATGAGGACTGCCTGTTCCCGCTGATCGAGGAGACCGCGCGCGAGACGGACGGTGCCCTGCTGGAATCGGGCGACCGCGGGTGTGGGGACGATGTTGCCAGCAGTACCTACACGGAGGCAGCCGACCGCCTGGCGGATCGCCTTGGCGTGCCCCGAGCAGTGATGAGTGCTTCCGGGGACGAAAAACAGATGCCGTAGGCCAGGCGAAGTCACCACGACCCACATGCCATAGACGCTTTTGGAGACCCTGTCAGATCTGGAGGACAACACCATGACCGCCAATACCCTGGGACAAGAACCGGCCAATCTCGGCGATGCCAACGCTGATTTCTTCGCGGAGGACGAAGAACCGCAGAGTCGCCAACGGTATCGGAGGGTCAACCTGCTGGCGGTGCTGAGCGTGGCCGCCGGCGCCTTGTCGATTCTGACGATGTTCCACTGGTTGTTGGGGTTCCTGCCTGTCGCGGCACTGGTCCTGGCTCTCTTGGGCCTGCGGCAGATCGGCCGGGCTCCCGAGGAGTACACGGGCCAACGTGTTGCGATCACCGGAGCGGCGCTCGCGGCGGGGATGTGGCTGTTTGGCTCCGGGGTGATTCTGTTTTCACACATCAGGGAGGTGCCGATCGGCTACGAGGCTATCTCGTGGCAGACGTTGAAGCCCGACCGCTCCAGCGGCGAGATCCTGCCGCAAGGGGCGATCGATCTGAACGAGAAACGCGTCTACCTCAAGGGATACATGTACCCCGGCCGGCAAGTGATGAACATCAAAGAGTTCCTTCTGGTTCCCACGATCGGCCACTGCAAGTTCTGCAGTTCGGCACTCGCCAAGCACGAGATCGTGAAGGTGCAACTCACCGGCGATCTCCGGGAAGAGTACACCACGCACCAGGTAGGCATCGGCGGCAAACTCCAGGTCGACCAAAGCCCCGGCTTCCGCCATTCAGGCGGGCTGCCGTACACGATCGAAGCGGATGTCTTTCAGTAGAGCTTCGAATCGCCGCCCGTCTTGAGCTTCCCTTCTTTGTATTGCTGGATCACGTCGCGGACGGTTCCCGAGCAGCCGGTGACCACCTCGACCCCAGTACCCAACAGTGCGTCAAGAGCTTTTGACCCACACTTGCCCGTCAGCAGGACTTCCGCACCTTTCGAAGCGACCTCTCGGACCGACTCGACGCCAGCCCCGCCACGAGCATCATCGCTGGTGTTCTCGACTGCATCCATCGTACCGTCCTGCAGATCCACAATCAGGAAATACGCACAGCGGTCGAATTGTGGTTCCAAAGCCGCATCGAGCGAAGGCTTTGTGGAAGTAACGGCGATCTTCAAAGGCCGCTCTTGAGAAGCTTGCGCAGCGGTTTGCCTCGGCCGAGGATTTGTGTCGGCCGATTCGGTGGTCTCATTACCAGATGGGGGACAGGATCTCCAGCCCAGCCCAAGGCCACGTTGCCAACCATTAGCCACCGCCGTAGCCGCAACCACGTCCGTATCCGAAGTCGGCACCGCGGCCTCGCCCCCAGTCGAATGCCGCGCCGGCTCCGGCAGCCGCATTGCGGCCTCCTTGCGCTCTTGCCCAAATCGGCTGGAGGCTCTCGTCTCGGATCGCTACGGTTCGATCTCCGTACGCTATCGTCTGGGCAACATAATGGCCCATCTTCATCTTCTCGGTACGGAAACCCTCAACCTTGACCTTTGTACCGGCGGACAGGTCCGCGACAAGCAACTCCACTTGCGAGGCTGGTCCGAGATGGATGTTCAGCGTCTCACCTTCCTTGGTCTTCATCAGGAAGTGGGTGCCGAGCGGTGATCGGCCCGTGCCGTCCTCGCACGTACCCGTCTTCACCTCCAGTACCTTCCCGGATATTGAGAAGATCTCCGGTTTCACCGTCTTCACCCAACGGCTCAAGCTGTCGGGAATGCATTGGAAGAAGGCCGGCACTCAGAATATCCTCACGCTTCGCACCATCCTGCTGAGCAACACATGGGCGGCCACCTATGCGATGCTACTGTCCACGCGAGAAGCATCTCTTCCCATGCCTTACGCCGCCGAACGCTGGAAAACCGGCCGAAAAGCCGCGTAATCTCGCGCACCAGCGGAACGACACCCTGCTCCGCCACGGAAAGCGACTCGCAAACCGGCTCGAACGCCGCTAGGCCCGCCTTCAAATCGGCGTCGTCCACCAACTGCCTCTTCCGCTCGACGATCTCCTCCCGTACCTCCGTCCATCGCCGCTGATCGTGCTCCAACCGCTCCTGAACGTCCGCCAACGCACTTTGCCTGCGGCACAGCCCCGTCTTTCGATCCAAGTCCGCGGCCAGTAAACCAAGGATCTGTTGGTCCAAGCGGATGCGACCGCCAAGAGGCTTGCTTTCATAAAGAAGTCGTTCGCATCGTGCATACGTCACGTACACACGTGCAGACGGTACAACTTCTCACGAGTGCCTACCTTCTGCTGCGGAAAGGCCACCAATTCCAGGTTGCAGTCTGCTCGGATGAATCCTTCTCACGGTTCTCAACTTTTGGGCTGGGATCAGGACGCTGCGGTTCGGATTGCTGGCGAGCTTGCTGGTGGGCCGATGGAGGCAACGCTGCAATGGGTGCAGCGCCCAAAGGCGGAAGACCCATTAGCTCGTTGGCTAGAATCTGTGCGCTGGCAGGCCGCCGCTCCGGCTTCTTCTCGAGGCATTTCATACACAGCGCATCCAGAATCTCCGGCAGTTCAGGCCGAAGCTCGCGCGGTGAAATAGGTCGAGTCCTCTGAACCTGTTCCAGCAGTTCCGCGAAATCGCCCTGGCGAAACGGGGGGCGTCCGGTGAGCAATTCATAAAGGATCGCGCCCAAGGCATAGACATCCGTGCGCGGACTGATCTTGGTGAGTTCTCCGGCGGCCTGTTCGGGCGCCATGTAACTGGGGCTCCCCATCACCGCGTCGGAGCGAGTCAGGCCATCCAGCCCATCGAGTCCCGTAACCTGCGCGGGTTGCTTCATTTGCTCCAGGAAATCCAGGACCGAGTGCAGTCCTGCCGCATCGGTGAGCGTACCCGTCCGGGCCGCACACTGGCGCCAGATGCGGCGTGTGTACTCCTCTTCACCGACCCCCTCAAGGGACGTGTGATACTGCGCGCCGAGTTCCCGCGAAAAGCGAGCCAGTTCAATGTCGAGCGCCGATATCGAGAAGGTGCAGCATGCCTGGCTCACTTTGCCGATCGGGGCCGCAAACTTCACCAGCCCGAAGTCGGAAATCTTGGGTGTGCCATCGCCCATGATGAGAACGTTTGCCGGTTTCAGATCGCGGTGGAGCATCCCGCGGCCATGCGCATGCTGCATGGCCAACGCGAGGGTTCGCACCAAAGCCGCGCACCACGAGGGCTCCTGGGAAGGCTGTTTGCGGAGCAAGTCCTTGAGACTGCCTCGCTCCGCCCAATCGAGTGCAAAAAACGGGCATCCCGCCGCAACGCCGACGTCGCGAATTTTGATGATATTCGGATGGTTGAGGCATGCCATCGCTTCCGCTTCGATCCGGAAGCGGGCGAGTTCATGGAAACTTGCGCCTCGGCCGCAGAGAATCATTTTGAGCGCGAGGATTCTGTCGGTTGCCTGCTGGCGAACCCGGTAGACCACTCCCATGCCGCCCCGACCAAGCTCCTCCTCCACCTCGTATCCGGCGACGAACTGGCGAATGGGAACTTCTGCGGCCGACGACCGGTTATTCGCGACCACGACGAGCCTTTCTTCAAGTGATGACGATCGTTAAGGTCGACAAGCACACGCTCCCAATTCTTCTCCTCTGTCAACAGTTAGTCAACCACTTCCGGCGTCTCCATGCGTCTCCGCGCATAGACTTGTCGATCTCTGAGACCGCCTGCAAAGCTCCAACCGCAATGATAATGCTGCCAGGCGTGCCTCAGTGTGCCGCTGGTTTGCAGTGGCGATTGCCGCCCATTTCCGTACAGCCGTGCTCGCTTTCTGGATAAGCCACTCTGTGCAATGCACATTGGACACCTAGTGTGAAAGAAGAGGGATTCCAATCGTCGGATCCGGGAACGCCCAGCGAATCGCTTCCGAGAGTTCTAGATTCCAGAAACGGAAATCATGTCCGCCGCACCACTCCGTGCTGACGTGCTCGACGCCGTGTTTCGCAAGAATTGCCGCGAGCGCACGCGCGGTTTTAAGAAACGGTTTCTCCCGCGTCCCCGCAGAAAGGTAGTATCTGGCAATGGGACGACGCGCGTATTCGGATTCCGCAACACGATCCGGCCCGCCGGCTATCGAGAACGCGATTACCACACCGTACTTGTCGCGATGCCGGACGCCCATCGATAGAGCAAACGCCCCCCCGTTCGAGAACCCAAAAACTCCACATGACCGCGGTGCGACAGGTAGCGCAAACTCCGCGACTGCCCAACGGTAGACCTCATCGGTGAAGAACCGCTCGTGCGCCAGAAAACGTCGGTTGTCGCCCCCGTTGATGTACTCTTTGGCACGATACTGCTCACTGCTGTGAACGCCGACGAGAATGACGTGTGGTACGGCGTCGTGTTCCATCCGATGGTAGAGCTGGGGAGTAAATGCATGTACGGCCTGGCCGTCGGCGCAAAAGACGGTCGGATATTCACGTCCCGGACGATGCCCTGGTGGAAGGAAGACTGTTATGGCCCGCGTTTCTTCAAGATTTTCGCTTTGAACCTGGAAATCGCGTACGGATGTCATCGATCACCAAAGAAGTAAGTTCAACCTATAGTTCTGTAATGCCGTAGTTTAGCAGCGGCGGCCTCGCGCCGACAGTTGTTCCACAAGAAGCTCTGAGTCGCCGGGGAACGAGAGATATGCCTTGCGAGATTGGTGCAACCGGCTATGTTCCCGCACCATCCTCCTCCACATCTCCGTCTGCCTTACCCAATCCACCTCCACCACAACCACCCGCAGTTGCCGCTTTGTCACGATATCGCGGCTCTGCGTGGCTGCCGGAAGGAATAGGAACTCCTCCTGAATATCCGGTGCCAAGCAGAGCCGATTGATGCTCTGCGACATTCTCGACCGCGTAACCCGCCCCAGCCGGGCCAGTTCCGCGTAGTCGGCGACTTTGCCGCGCCCTTGGTCCCGGCTGGCGAGGCGGGACGTTTCTTTGTGTGTTCCTCGATTGTCAGCGAGGGCGGCCTGGTGGTGCAACGTTTGGCTGCCTTTCGATCACGGCCATTTCCTTCTCGCCCAGTGCGAGACGGATCCATCGTCTGCCATTCTGTAACCGTTCCTCACCATGCTGCTCGGTAAGTTTGCCGGCCGAGTCGTACCAATAGACCGTTACCGGGTCATCGTCGCCGAGGGTGAAGGTGCCGGGCACCGCCGTGAGGATTTTCTCCTTACCCAGGAGCCAACCGCGGTGCAACTCCACCGGCGTGAACGGGAACATCTTTGCAGTGATCGTGGGATACGGCTGCTTGGGAGCCGCATAGTAGTAATAGACGGTGCCCCACATAAGCTTGGCCCGGATGTCCTCCAGTAAACCCGGAAAATCCTTCACCGTCTTGTGATCGCCGAGCGAGATCGGGCTGTAGAGATGCGAGCGGGCGGGGTACCAGCCGGCCGCCGTCTCGACAAATCGCGGGAAATGGATCCTGCTCAGGGTATCGGTGCTGGCAACCGAGTTGCCGATCAAGAGGCCGCCTTTGTTACGGATGTATTCGATCAGTTTCACCTTCGCCGTCAATGAAATGAGGTGAATGTAAGCCATCTTGCGATGGATGCGATATTGATCGTCGAGTTGGGCCGAGTGGCCGTCCCAGCGGTCGAACGTGTACTTGGTAGAGATCCAATCGAGTTCGTCCCAGTAGATGCCGTCGGCGCCGATCTTGTCCTTATCGAGACACATGTCTATGATCCGCTTTATGGCCTCGAAATAAGAATTCTCCGGGTCAAGGGCTGGATAGTTGTAGAAGAAGGGAATTCCCGTGTCCTGGGTGTACCGCTTGTTCTCGTACTGGCTGCCGCCCTCATCGGTAATGCGGGCATCGGCGTGTTTCTTGGGTCCGGCGGGATCGGTATTGATGAACGAGTGGATGTAGACGAGGCTCTTGACGTGCGGAATGCCCCGACGGATGTTGGCGCAGTGCTCCCTCAGCCTCTGTTGCAGTTGAGTCGCTTGGAGCATGTGTTCGCCGTGATAGCACTTCATTTCGCCCGAACGATCGAACCATACGCCGGACGCCATGAACTGCAGGCCCCGCTCGGTGGCCATCTGACGATACGCCTCGTCCGAACCGGCTCCCAGCCCGAACTGGAAGCCACCTGGGATCGTGAAGTTGACGCCCAGGTCGCGGCGAGCAAGATTGATGAAGTCGAAGTAGTCGGATCGCAGGAGCGGATAAAGGTTCCAGCGGAGCGTATAGGTATCTTTCGGCCCCAGGGCAAACGTATCGCTACGGGCCCCAGTGCCCTGGTCGAAGTAGAGTACCGACTGGATGCGGTAGACATCGTCGATGGCGATGAGCCCGCACCCGCTCTCACGCCCGGCCGCAAACACCGAGGAGTTTTCCAGCCGATCCATAGTAACGACCGCAGGATCCGGATTCCCTCCGAGCCAGGCATCGATGATCTCATTGGCGGGCGAAACCAGCCGGTTGTCAAACGCCAGACCGATCGCCTCGTCCGTGAGATTGGTGAGTCGGTCGCTCACTTCCAAGTGATCGCCAGCAAAGTGGACCGTCCTCTCCAACCGATACTCTTTGCCGCTGCCGGTGATCCTCGTTTCACCTGCCGTCTGGCTCACCACAACCTTCCAGGCAGGCTCGCCTTTGCAGTTCCCGTCGGCACTGAGATAGTTAAAGTCTCCGCGCTGGTAGGAAAATCGCGAGACGACATTCAGACTGAGTCCCGGCAAGGAGATCTTCAAACCGCCTCCAGGCTGCACGGTAACCACCTTGTCGACCTCTGCGCCAGCAGGCGGCTGGACCATGAACCGTTCGGCTCGAAACTCCTCGTCGGGCCGCGACGCCCTGCCGATCGACGGTTCTCGGGAAAACTCGACGGCGAGTTCGTCGAGAACGAAGTCCAGCGAAGGATTCGTCTGCGAAAAATACCTCCGCAGCCCCATGGTTTCGCCGAGGTGTTCAAGAGTAACCTTGTTCTCTGCTCCCGGTGCGGCCAGATCGGTTACGTCCAGTACGAGGCGATAGGCTGAACCTCCGACTAGTCGGTTCTTTCCCGCCTTGGCGGACTCGAGAATCTCGAAATCGGGAGCATAGACAACCCGCCAATCAGCGCCTCTCACCCATGGCAACTCGCTCCCGCTGACCGTTCTTGCCAGGAGGGGCTTGTTGAGCAACCGGTTGTGCGCCCGGTCGATAGCTCCCTGGATGGGCTTTCCGTTGAGTTTCAGACGCAAGGCGTGCGTAGAGCCGGCACAATGAGGCGAATCCATGCGGATGGAGAGGGTCAACCGCAGGGATCGATAATCTCGCGAAGATTGAAAGGTGTACTCGGCCGTCGTGCCGTAGGAAACAACATGGCCGGTCGGTGCCAGAGTTGCTCTGTCGGCCGCGACACTTGCCGCCGACAAGGCAATCATTAGCACGGTTTGCACAACATGCCCGATTTGCCCAAGAGCAGGAAAGCACTTGATCATGGATTCTCTCTCACAACGGGTGTGGCAATAGTTTAGGCAGTCCGCTCGGCCTGATTCTACTGTGTCCAGAACACGGGCAGCAACCGCGGCAAGCTCCGAGGATCTTCCCAGCGTTCTCCAGACGTATGGTGGCAAAACACTGCTGGAAAGGCGTCCGAGTGCGGCCTAAAGCACCTAATACTTGTTGCTCCCGGTATTTGTCACAGAGCGCGTCAAACCCGACCTCGGCCCTTCACCAATGATCGCGCCCCTCCCACACCATCCTCCTCTTCATTCCGCTCGGCGCAAGGCGTCCTACCCAGCGGCCCGCCATCCGGTCGATCCGATGGCCGTAATGCGGCCCGAGGTGAGACTTCCGCGAAATGGCGGCCAGGAATAGAGCACCGGAAATAGAGACGAAGCTGCGCTGCTGTCGGGCGCTGAAGTCGCAGTGAACCGGATGCTGGTGTCCCTCGCCCAGACACTCCAAAGAGCACTCGCCGGCTGCCGTTGCTGGCCGCTCGAAGCAGCCACGGCAGGTGGCTGCGCCCCTCACTAGTACGGCAGGAACTTTTTGACTTTTTGCGCATGGGGTCTCGTGTACGCGTGCGAGGGCGTAAAAATAGAGACGAGGGAGAGGCCCTATACAAAAAGAGAAAAAGTTGTTGTTATTATTATATTACCCGGGTTTTCTTGGGTTTTTCAGCCCAAACTTCTTGACAACTTCTTGCCTTTTGGGCCCGCCTTTTGACGCAATGAGTCGTTTTCGGCGAACTGGTTGCCCGATCAACAGGTTGCCGAAGCGGCAATAGGTTCCGGCGGTGCCGCTTCCTGGAATCCTGGCGATCATCTCCCGGACTTGGCTCCGGAATCCGAGTTCCGGTGGGCGGTCCTTGTGAACACCCGTTCAGATGCGCGAGAATGGCTCCTGTTGCGCTCCGATGGCCAACCTGGACCAAGAGAGCCTGGAACGCAGAGCGCGCAACCTGGGGCATTCTCGCGCCAGTGAAAACGAACGGTTTCCCATGAACTGGGCTTAGCGCGAATCGAGGGGGAATCCTCCAGGAAAACGGGGGAAGCAGACGGAGAAGTACACCGTTTAGAGATTTCTTTTCCCTCAAGTAGAGGAAGAAAACGCGAAGTAGACGCGCGCCTGACTGATGGTGTGCCCTGTACCGAAACTGATGGCGAAATTCATCCCGGTCCCACCCGGCGCCTTCTCTGACTCCTTTGTTGGCCGGCCCCGTGATTACCTGGCTACGTATGCTTGCCCAGACCGATAAAGCTGAAGGCGCGCCTGATACTCTGCATGCGAGTCGCCCAGGAGCTGGCGTTCTAGCTCGATCGACATTGTGTGCGGGTCCACGGCGGTGATGATTTCCAGTGCCATCTTCTCCATCGGAGTAAGCGCATCGATCTTCTTTTGCAGAAACGACGGGATTCGCTCGTTGCCGCTCAGCAGAATTGACCCGTTTGTGCTCAGGTAAACTGGGCCACTACTTGGAAAGGAGAAGATGCCTTCCTTCTTTCAAGTAGTCCTTTGCGCCGAGTTGGGGAGGATGAATGGCTTGG
>JAAYEH010000008.1 GCA_012728855.1 Rhodopirellula sp.
TGGTCCGTGGACGCCAAGAGCATCGACCCGACGACGTTCGACTTGTCGGTCAAGAACCCCAACGGCGGCGGGGAGGTCGTGTATCGCCCTCCGCAGGAGATCATGGACGAAATCGCCGCGTTGGATGCCGAGAGCGCAGAAGTGCTGGGGCGGATCAGGGGGTTGCTATGAAGCTGACAACCGCCTTGCTGGATGACGTGAATCGGGCGAACTCGCGGATGTTTCGCCCGGCGGATCAGGACAGGCTGTCAATTCTGCAATCGGTGATTGCAGAATCCGAGACCAGGGCAATTGGTCAGTCGCTGACTGACCAATTGACATTCCCGCAGAACGCCAAGCGACGGTATCCCGCTCGGAAGGGGACGCGAACGGTAGATCAAGGGGAGAGGTTTCTTGCCTGCCAGGACCGAATGCCGATTGCCCAATCAGAAACTGGGCAATCATTGCCCCCGCCGCGTGATGCTGTATCTGCCCAGCAAAGAGGAACTCCAACGCAAGCTGCTCCAGTGGGCACAGGAGGCGGGCGGTGAGCAGCGGGAAAGGCGCGGAACGCGGTGGGGCGGCAAAGCATCAGGCGAGCGGTGCGAGAGCGGAGTGGCCGGTTAGAAGGCTCGGCAAATTATGCGTCCTGGTTTCTGGCCGCCATATTGAGGCGAAGGACTACAACACGGAATCGAGAGGTGTTGGCTACCTCACTGGGCCGGCGGATTTCGGTGAGCTTAACCCGGTTGTTTCAAAGTGGACCGAGCATCCGCAGGCACTGGCCCAAGGCGGCGACATCCTGATCACGGTCAAAGGGGCCGGTGTCGGCAAGATCAACTTGTTAGATGCTGACAATGTCGCCATCAGCCGCCAGCTTATGGCTGTCCGGGTGAAAGACGCTGATCGACGCTTCGTATACGCGTTCCTGGCTTGGCAGTTTGAGTACTTCCAGTCGCGAGCAAATGGAGCAACAGTCCCCGGAATTTCGCGTGAGGACGTTCTCGGGTTACGTGTTCCTGTCCCCGCGCTCGCCGAACAGCGGCGGATCGTGGGCATCCTGGACGAAGCGTTTGCCGGCATCGCCACCGCCAAAGCGAACGCCGAAAAGAACCTCCAAAACGCCCGCGAGCTGTTTGAAAGCCACCTGCAAGCCGTGTTCACGCAGCGCGGCGACGGGTGGGTCGATAGGAAAGTGGGCGACATCGCCAAGAAATCCCTCGGCAAGATGTTGGACAAGGCGAAAAACCAAGGAACACTCCGGCCGTACCTCCGAAACCTCAACGTGCGATGGTTTGATTTCGATCTATCCGATCTCTCCCAAATGCGATTCCTGGACGAAGAAGCCGAAAAATACACGGCGGTCAAGGGTGACGTGCTTATTTGCGAAGGCGGATATCCGGGGCGAGCTGCGATCTGGGACAAGGAGTATCCAATTCACTTTCAGAAAGCCATCCATCGGGTTCGCTTCCACCAAGCAGAGCACAACAGGTGGTTCGTGTACTATTTGTCTGCAAAGGACGCGAGCGGCGAACTTCGGCGGCACTTCACGGGCACAGGCATACAGCACTTTACGGGCGAGACGTTGGGACGATTCGAAGTCCCGATTCCGCCGTTGCAGCAACTCCGCAGGTTGGTTTCTCAGTTCGACAAAGTTGCCGTCGAAACCCAGCGCCTCGCCTCCCTCTACCAGCGCAAGCTGGCCGCCCTCGACGAACTGAAAAAATCCTTGCTCCACCAAGCCTTCACTGGCCAACTGTAGGGGGCTAGCGCTGCGACATGATCACCTCGATTGCCCAGATTGACGCTTGGCGTGCTGCCCCTTCGGAACACCAGAAGCTGGAGTTCAAAGAAGCGAAGACGCAGTTGGATTCCCGCAAGCTCTCCAAGTACTGCGTGGCGCTGGCCAACGAAGGCGGCGGGCAACTGCTGCTGGGGATCGAAGATCAGCCACCGCGCAAGGTGGTGGGCACAGCGGCCTGTCACGATCCTGTGGCGATGGCGGCAAGACTGTTCCAGACGCTCGGCTTTCGCGTGGACATCGAAGAAGTCGCCCATCCCGATGGCCGAATCGTGATCATTCACATTCCCAGCCGTCCACGTGGCACTGCGTTTCAATTCGAAGGCGCCTACCTGATGCGGGCCGGGCAAGAACTGGTTCCGATGAGCGAGGACCGTTTGCGGTCGATCTTCGCCGAAGGACGGCCCGATTGGCTTTCAGAGGCCGCGGCCAAAGGCTGTGATGACGCAAAGGTCGTACAACTCTTGGACACCCAGAGCTACTTCGACCTGCTGTCCTTGCCCTATCCATCGCACCGTGCGGGAGTCTTGGAGCGGTTCGCGAGCGAAGGGTTCATTCATCACGACGCCGACGGATGGACCATCAGCAACCTGGGAGCGGTGTTGTTCGCCAAGCGACTGGATCTGTTCGATCGACTGGCTCGGAAATCGCCCCGCGTGATCGTTTACGAGGGAAAGGGCAAACTGAAGACGAAGTACGACAAGTCAGTCACCAAGGGCTACGCCGTCGGCTTTCAAAGCCTGGTCGAGTTGATCAATGGACTTGTTCCATCCAACGAGATCATCGAACAAGCCTTGCGCCAAGACGTAAAGATGTTCCCGGAAATCGCGGTTCGCGAGTTGGTCGCCAATGCGCTGATCCATCAGGATTTCACGGAATCGGGAACCTCGGTCATGATCGAGATCTATGACGACCGGATGGAGATCTCCAATCCTGGCTTGCCGTCTATTTCGCCAGAACGGTTCATTGACGAATACCAGTCGCGAAACGAACGACTGGCGGACATCATGCGCCGGCTGGGGATTTGCGAGGAAAAAGGAAGTGGAATTGACAAAGTCATTCATGCTGCGGAAGTCTTTCAACTGCCCGCACCGGATTTCCGCCTGGGCGCACGCCATACGTCCGCTCTCCTGTTTGCTCACCTGGAGATCGAAAAGATGGATCGGAGCGACCGCATCCGAGCCTGTTACCAGCACTGTTGCCTGCGCTACGTAATGAACCAGCAAATGAACAATCAGAGCCTGCGGCAGCGATTCAAGCTGCCCGAAGAAAAGGCAGCTACCGTGTCCCAGATTATTGCGGCGACGGTGAAAACGGGGAGAATCAAGCCGGCTGATCCGGTTCAAAGATCCCCCCGATACAGGAGCTACATACCCTTTTGGGCCTGAGGTTTTTACTTAAACGCTAACCGGCCGGAACTGCACTTGCTTGCGCAACTACTTGCCTGAAAACGACTTACTTACTTAAGCTCAATTTACGATGAACGAAGCCGAAACGAGAGCGGAGCACATCGATCCGGCGCTGGCCGCGGCGGGGTGGGGTGTCGTCGAAGGGAGCCGCATCCGGCGGGAGTACCCGATCACGCTGGGGCGACTGGAAGGGCACGGGCGGCGGGCCAAGCCGCTGAAGGGCGACTACGTGCTGGTGTATCGCAACACGAAGCTGGGCGTGGTCGAGGCCAAGGCGTGGGACGAGGAGCTGACCGAGGGTGTGGCTCAGGCAAAGGACTATGCCGGCAAGCTGGCCATCCGCTTCGCCTACGCCACCAACGGCCAGGGGATCTACGGCATCGACATGCAGACGGGCCAGGAAGGCGAACTGCCGCGGTTTCCGACGCCGGACGAACTCTGGAACGCGACGTTCGCCCAGCAGAACGACTGGCGAGATCGGTTCGCGGCCATTCCGTTCCAGGACGGCGGCGGCATGTTCCTGCCACGCTACTACCAGGACATCGCCATCGAGCGGGTGCTGGACGCCATCATCGCCGGGGCGGTGCGCATCCTGCTGACGCTGGCCACCGGCACGGGCAAGACGTTCATCGCTTTCCAGATCGCGTGGAAGCTGTTCCACAGCCGCTGGAA
>JAAYEH010000581.1 GCA_012728855.1 Rhodopirellula sp.
AAGCAAATCAACCGGCGGATGAAGGGGACAGAGAAATTCTGGTCGCAGGGCATCGAGGCGATGCTGACGCTCGTCGCCGACCACCTCAGCGACACCCCCACGCTTGCTCGCTTCTGGCGAAATCGCCTGCAGCGTCTCACCGGCTCCCGTTGCTACCAATCCCATGCTGCCTAAAATCGCAGAGTGCATGGTGCGCCCTGTGGGATGGAATGCGAGAAAAAAAACCAATCTCGTCGGAAGAATGGAAATCGGCCTATAGCGGCTGCGAAAAAAGGGGATATTGTATCGGAAACGCAGATGTCTGCAGGCAGCGGAGCAGTGGCATGGCCGATAATATTTTTGGGGGGTTGCGATCCAGAGAGGGATATTGCTGAAAGTGATTGGCTGTCTTGGGTGTCCAATTCCAAGAAACAGGATTGCCGTGAGGCGCGCAAGCTCGCCTCACGGCTGGTAATGCCATTGGTGCATCCTCTTTGGGTGCGGCCGAGCGAAGCGAGCCCGTGCTGGGGATTACGAACTTCATAGACAAGGTGCTCTAATGGCGAACGACATTGATTTGAACGACGCGTTCGTACGGGAACTTCTGTCGCGGGTGCGAACAAAGCCTTGGTCCGGCCCGATGGTTTTTCCGAATCCCGAGGGCGACTGCATCGAGGTTCTGCTATCCTGGAATATTCATTCACCGCCGGCCTGTGGAGCCATGATACGCCGGCAAATCACGTCTTGGTGCAAAGATATCGCAAACTTAGGCAGATGGCCGAGGAAGCCGACCTCGAAGTCGAATTGGAATCGGAGTGCGTGTGATGTTCCGGTCCGACAGGCCCCTGTCCGCACCCCGCGTCCGCCAGCAGACGTTGGAGTAGCGCTGCGGCAGGAATTGTAGAATCCTCCTGTTTCTGCCAGCATGGCCCGCAGGCTGCACCCCCTACCCAATCCCCGGGCGTGGGAGTCGATTCCATCCAGCGGTTTGCGTGCGGCGATTGCATCTTCTTTGCTTCCCAGGTATTTTGGGCAGGACAACCATTTTCCGCATTCCAAGCGAGGGGCAACGGGGCATCCCCGCTTGGCACCGCCGATCAGGAGCGCAACCGCCATGGCCGAGCAGTCCAAAGGTCTTCCCATGACCGCCAAATGGGATCCCGAAAAAATCCAGCGCGACGTCGCCGAATTGAAGGCGCTGGAGGGCAAGCCGTTTGGCGAGCGCGCGGTCGGTTACATCAAGCGGACCGGGCCGGGGCTGCTGCAAAGCGCCATGACGCTCGGCGCCGGCAGTGCCGCCGCCTCGGTGATGGCGGGAGCCTCCTTCGGCTATAAACTCCTCTGGGTCCAGCCGGTGGCGATGTTTCTGGGCGTTTGCATGTTGGCGGCGCTGGGCAATGTCGTTCTGACCACCGGTGAACGGCCCTACCGCGCTTTCGGCCGCGAGATGAGCCGGGCGATCGTTTTTCTCTGGGCCTTGGGCACGGTGGTCGCCTCGGTGATCTGGCATTTCCCGCAGTATGGGTTGGCTGCCAGTTCCGCCCGCGATCTGGCCGAGCTGCTGGGAGCAACCGTGGCCAGCGGCGACGGGGTTTTCACGCCGGTCGGCTACGCCGTCAGCGCCGGCGTCGGGCTGTTGATCCTGGGCATCAGCATTCTGACGACGTGGAATTACGGCAGCGGCGCCCGTGGCATCAAGCTTTACGAATGGTTTCTTCGTGCGGTCATCTGTCTGACCATCATCGCTTTCGGCATCGTGGTGACGGCGAATCTGAACCGGGTCGAGTGGGCCGAGGTTGGCAAGGGGTTCATCGGTTGGTACGGCATTCCTGAAGTCGACGGTTCGGTGGTTCTCGTGCTGGGAATGCTCGGGGCGGCGGTCGGCATCAACATGACCTTCCTCTATCCGTACTCGCTGTTGGCGAAAGGATGGGGCGAACATCACAAGACGCTCTCCCGCTGGGATCTCGGCATGTCGATGTTCCTCCCCTTCGTGCTGGTCACCTCGCTGGTAATCATGGCCATGTCCGTCACCGGGGTCTACGATCCGGCCAGCGAGATGGTCCGCGAAGGGATGAAGCCGTTGGACGCCTCCAAAGCCCTTTCCGGGGTGCTGGGAGAAAACCTCGGCCGTATCGTCTTCGACCTGGGGCTGATCGGCATGACCTGCGGCGCCATCAGCACGCACATGGTCGTTTGCGGTTTCACGCTTTGCGAGATGTTCGGCCTGGAGTACACGGTATGGCGCTACCGCATCTTCACGCTCGCTCCGGCCATCGGCATTCTCGGCGTCGTCACGACCACCCCCATGTGGCTCCCCATTGCCGCCTCGGCGATCTGCTTCACGATGCTGCCGATCGCCTATGTGATCTTCCTGATCATGAACAACAAGCGGAGCTACATCGGCGACGCCGTGGGCAAGGGCCTCGGCCGCGCCGTATTCAACCTGATCCTCGTAGTGGCCATTGTGGTGGCAACGATCGGCGCCGCCATCCAGATCAAGGGGCGCGTGATCGACAAGCTGCCGGAACTGCTGGGCTCGAAGTCGACGGCGTCGCCGGAACTTGTGTCGCCGACACCGGCAGCGCCTCCGGCGGCCAATCGCTGATGCAGTCGGTGTGCCACTGCTTGGCGTTGGACGGGCAGACCATTAGAAGCGGGCTTACCACAACTCCATGCAGTGTTGGTCCACGACCAGACGATTTTCCCATTCGGGCGAGTCGTTCGGGTAGCTGGGCAGCGGGCTGGGCATCAAGTTTTCTTCCCGAAGCAGGAGCACGTCCCCGCGCTTTGGCCGAAGGCTTTCTGTCACCGTAGCCTGGGGAAACTCCCTCATTGTTACACATACCTTTGAACTGGCCTTGGCGAAATAGGGCATTGTGGGATCGTGCGGAAGTGGCAAGGTTGCGCAGGGGAGCGAAACAGGTTAAGGATGGCCCTCGATGCTTGCGCCATGGGTAATCGATGAAGTGAGTACCGCCGATCTGAAGGACAAACGTCTGAAGAAACGCCTCGCGCAGGTGCTTTCCGATTTGGCGGAACGTTGTCCCGCGACCCAGTTGGTCAGCGTGGCGGACAGCGAGGCGGACATCTATGAGTTTCTCGTGGAGGCGACGACGGAACCGCGACGTCGTAGAGTTCACGCACGATCTCTTGAATATCACGGGTGGTCATTCCCTTGGCATACAGCGCGAGGATCCTTTCGTCGAACCCCGGCAAACGCCGCTGGTGTTTGCCGATCAATTGCGGCTCGAAGGTGCCATTGCGATCTCGCGGCGTGGCGATCGTCAACTCACCCAGATCGCCTTGCACCGTCTTGCGAGAATGCCCGTTGCGGCGGTTCGGCGAGCGCCTCGTGGGCCTCGCCGGCGGCGAGGAAAGGTCCGGCGAGGTCGGTATCTCGGCAA
>JAAYEH010000582.1 GCA_012728855.1 Rhodopirellula sp.
GCGGGGAAGTGGGCGGTATAGGACTCGAACCTACGGCCTCCTCCGTGTAAGGGAGGCGCTCTAACCGACTGAGCTAACCGCCCGCAACAGGCGACATCATAACAGGTTTTAGCGTCTAGTCAAACGAAAGCGCAGGCCGACTGCGGCTTTGACGTCAAACGGTAAGCGCATTGATAAGCGCGGGTTTGACTTTCTCCGGCTTCACATCCTCGACGGCAAAGTTGTCACAGCCATTGAACGCTGCAAACGCGCGCAGCTTCTCTACCAACGCTGGCAGCACGGCCTCGCACTCATCGAAATCCGGCTCGAAGAGCAGCCGCTTGATGACAAACGTCTTGGGCTTGCGGTCGGCCTTGCTGTCCAGTCGCGCCACAAACCGGTCTCCCCACAGAATCGGCAGGACGAAGTAGCCGTATTTGCGTTTGGCCTCGGGGAGGTAGCACTCAATCGTGTACTCGAACCCGTCGAAGAACGCCTTGAGCCAACGCCGGTCGATGATGAGGTTGTCGAACGGTGAAAGGATGTGGAGGTGCGGTTCCCCATTCGGCGATTGCGACACAGATTCCAAAACATCGCTGAGCGCGTAACACGGCTCGCCGTTCAGCCCTTCGACCTCGAACGCCGTGACTTCGCCTTCATCCACCATCGCCTGTAGCACAACGGGATCGGCTTTGCGGCGCGACCATTGGACTTCGTTCTCTCGCAGCACACCGCCGGTATTCAGAGCGAACTGCACGATGAAGCGCTGAAGTTCATCCTCCGTCGGCGGCGTGGTGTCCACATCCGGCGGCAGCACGCGCTCGGTCAGGTCGAAGATGCGCTGGAAGTTTTGGCGGCGCGTCACCATTAGCTCACCCATCGAAGCGAGGATTTCCAGGGCTTGCTTGGCCGGTTTCCAGTCCCACCATCCAGTCTTGAAGGACGCCGGCTTCTCGAAATCGGACGCGCCGAGCGGCCCTTCGGTGCGGATGCGGTCTTTGACGTGGGCGATGACGTCTGCATACTCAACCAACCACTCGCGCTGGCGGCCCCAAAGCGCCTGGTACCCCATACGCGGCGCATAGAAGCGATAATCGCGCATCGGGATATAGGCCATCGCGTGCGTCCACCATTCGAACACGCGGCGGTCTTTGGCGAGCAGGTCGTCCAGCATGTCCGGCGCGTAGTGTGGGAACCGCGTCCAGAGTGTGTGGTGGTGCGCCCGTTGGATGACGTGGATCGTATCGATCTGCACGTAGCCCAGGCGCTCGACGATCTGCGCCGCGCCCTCCTTGTCGGGCGGCAACGTCCACCCTCCGTCGAGATCGTGGGCGCGTAACGCCACTTGTCGGGCTGTGGCAAGCGAGATTTTCATGGTCAGCCTCCGTGAATGGTGATGGCGTCCATTATACCGCAAATCCTGAAATAGCATAGAACGAATGTTCGTATGAACCTTTGCTTATTCTCCGGTGTCTTGTAAAGTAGAGGGCAGAATGCAAACGCAATCCGACGAGACCCTGATGGCCGGCATCCTCGAACGCGACGCGCGCGCGTTCGAGGCGCTTTTCGACCGTTATGCCGGGGCACTGCACCGTCATGTGTGCTTTATGCTTCACGATGAAGCCGCTGCACACGATGTGGTGCAAGAAGCGTTTCTTCGCGTGTGGCTGCGTGCCGAGCAATGGGACGGTCGCGGCACACCACACGCCTGGCTATACCGTATCGCCACGAACCTCACACTCAACTATCTGCGCACTGAACAGCGCCGCCACGAGTTGCCATTGGAGCCGCCACCTGACCCGGAAGACGACGAGGATACAGGAGGCTTCGTCCCCGCGTGGATGATCGACAACGCCACGTTGGGACCGGAGGCTGCCGCGGAACTTGCCGAGCAGCGTGCGTTCTACCGGCATGCTCTGGCCCGGCTGCCGGACGACAAACGTGAAGTCTTCCACATGGTCCACGACCTCGACATGAGCCTGCGGGATGCGGCGGACGCGCTGAACATTCCCGAAGGCACTGTGA
>JAAYEH010000583.1 GCA_012728855.1 Rhodopirellula sp.
CCACCTGCTCCCAGACGGACCGCTCGAATCGATAGGGGCCGGCAACGCCGGATTCCGTTGCGGCGATGACCACATCGCGCTCCTTCAGCGTCTCCTGCAGTTGTTCGATCAACTCGCCGAACGGGACTGCACTTCGCCCCTTCATCCAGGGCCCGGTCAGCGTTAGGCGACGAGGCTCGAACTCGACCACTTCAGCGCCTCCCCAGGCTACTGGTCAGCTTCGACAGCGTCAAGGTCGGACAATTCCGGAAGCGGTCTGGGCTACGATTCGTACGTGATTGTCCAGACGCCGGCTCGTAACGGATACCCAGCCAGGACGAGCCCGTTGGCACGTCAAAACGGTACATTCAACGCTTCGCACAGAAAACGCATGAACGGGCGGCTGGCCGTAAACGACTCCGCCACCCGGTCCAAGAAATCTTCCTCCAAGACGTCCGGCTCCGTCAGCTCGCGCAGCCCCAGGAAATCCGTCCGCCGGAGATCCTCGATCAGCGGATGATCCGCCGGGAATCCCCGGGGCGAGGATTTCAGGCTGCCGCCCTCCAACTCGAAGACGCTGCGAAACTTCCGATCGTTACGTGCCCGCCGCCAGCGATTCGGACGATCGACAATCGCCTGGCGGATCTGCGTGAGCGCGGCCATGTCCGGCCGCCAGATACCGACGGCCAGGAAGCACTCCTCCGACGCGATGTGGACGTAAAACCCTGGGGCATGCACGTCCCGGCCGAACTCGTGGCGAAACTGGATGCCGACGTTCGTCTTGTACGGGCTGGCGCCTTTGGCGAAGCGGG
The DNA here is from genome assembly GCA_012728855.1 of Rhodopirellula sp. Classification (GTDB taxonomy): domain Bacteria; phylum Planctomycetota; class Planctomycetia; order Pirellulales; family Thermoguttaceae; genus JABWBD01. The sequence goes on from JAAYEH010000583.1 coordinate 792, forward strand.
TATCGCGGTAAACCCGCATCAGCGAGCCGGCGACGCGCCGGTCGCTGGCCACGAAGTAGGCTGAGATCTTCTTCAGCCGGGGCTGGAACGCCCGTATGAACGCCAGGCTCGGCTCCAGCACCTCGGCATCGTAGCGCCCCTTATTCTCCTGGAACCACGCTCGGTGGTTGTTATCCGCCAATTCCTCCAGGAATTGAAAGATCGTCGGCTCGAATCGTCGAAACTCCATGGTGTCTCACAATCAGGGAACCGGAGCCGGTTCGGATGGCTTCGATCTCGGGTCCACGGTATTGAGTAGGTCACTCCCCTTGCAGTCGTAGATCAATGATCCCGAACCCCTGTCGGCCGAACTGCGCCGTGAACGACAGAATGCCCTCCTTAGCCCAGCGGCAGCGGTCGTGCTTGGACGCGTCCCGCCCCGCGACGTTTTCGACCGGGAGGAGGTAGGTTCGCCATCGCTGCCACTGATCCGCCGCACAAGACTCCAGGCACCGGAAGCCCGCTCGCTTCCGATCCGGATGAACAAAATAGAGTGTGTCGTCGGCCTCGAAAACAATATCCCCGCGGGCGACGTTGCCTTCCTCGGTTTCCACGATGGGCTCGCCACCTCGCCAGGTGCCGTCCTCGCTTCGCCAGTAGTGGACGAACCGCAGGTCTTGGAAGATCTCCGCCGGCGGATTGTGCGCTAACTCGTCCGGTTTCTGCGGCGAAGGGAGCTTGTACGTGATGACATGCGGACGATTCTTCGAGTCCAACGCCATGCAGCCGGCATTCATGATCCAAGAGAAAACCGGGATCTCTCGGACTACGATCCCCGGGTCGGATAGCTCGATCGGATCGTCCTCGGCGGTATCGGCGATCTTTTGGCCCGCGTTGTTGTGCCAGGTCCGGCCACTGTCATCGCTGTAGGCGTAGTGCAGGTCGTGGTTGCTGGCCCAGGTTGCGGA
>JAAYEH010000584.1 GCA_012728855.1 Rhodopirellula sp.
GTGCCGGAACCGCGCGCAGACGAAGACGATCCCCGTCGTTGTTTAGATCAGCAACACCCGCTTGAGCAGGTGCAGCCGCACCGGTCGAGCAATGCCGACAATCGGAAAATGCCGGATCGCGAGAGGCTGTCCGCAGCAGTTGGCGGCCAAAAGGCGGGGCAGTAGGGTATCCAGCAGTGTCGGGACGTTGACGGAGACCGGATCGTCGGGGCGGACAAAAAAGCAATCCCGCTGGTCACATACCTCGCGACGGGGGGTTTCGTGGTCCGCAGCATCGCAAGAGGGCGTGGCATGAGGTCGATCCACTCCCGAATGCTTGTGCGGACAAGTATGTTCAGCAACTTGATCGCCATCGGCCGAGTGCGACGCGTGCGTATGATGACAGCAGCACCCGAGCACGATGTGCGCGAGCACGGCCGCCATAGCGATGCTGTGAAGCGAGCGATACATAGCTGAACCGGGCCGGGAAATGCCTCTGACTACCATCCTAGGCTCGCTGCTCCGCGGAAAACACCCGACGGTTGAGGGGAAGTCATGAGGGGCAGTATAACTTGAATGCGTTCCCCGACCAACGGCGGTTTTGGCCGGGGCGACAGACTTTCGGGGTGACAGGCAGCAAGAAGACGGGCAGCCTTCGCCTCGCGACTTCTCGGAAGGGGGGATCGAAGAATGACGGACGACCTCGTGGAAGTCGCTCGCTATGGTTCAGTTTATGAAGCAGCGATTGCTCGCTCGAGACACATCGCGGTTCATTGCGCTACGTCTTTGGAATGCACTTGCAGCTCGTTTCGATCGGCGCGTCGGCCCGCGCCCAGGCGCGCTGGTACTGCCGGCTGACCTCGTCCGCTTGCTCGTTCTTGCCCTGCAACTCCAGCGCACGACTCAGGCCGTACAACGACCAGCCGTTGTCGGGCCACTTGGCCAAATCCTCCCGGTAGACCCGTTCGGCGTCTGGATATCGCCGAGCGGAGAGATAGACCGCGCCCAGCGTGTGCCGAATCGGCTGCAGCCACTGCGGCGGCTCCCCGTACGATAACGAGTCTTCGACCAACGCGCCTTTCTCGAGAAACTCGGCGGCGCGATTCCAGTCGCCTTCTTGCAGCGCGATCTCACCCTCGATGAAATAGTCGCTCACGTCGAGAATCGTGTGCGCCAAGTCCGTGATGGCCAGATGATCCTCGGGCAACGCGTCCTTCGCCCGTCGAAACTCATCTTGCTCGCGGCGGGCGCTCGCAAAATCCTTCTTCGCGGCGCAGGCGATGGCGCGGTGAGCCCTCCAGACGGCCGTCGTGATCGGAAGGAACGGCGGCGGCGGGTTCTCGGCGAGGATGTCGTCCCAGCGTCCGAAGCGCTTCTGAACGTCATAGACCGAGCACATCCACAAGTCGAAGGCAGGTCCGACCTCGCGCAAGGCGTCGTCCGGGATATTCATCCACATGGCGCGCGCCGCGGCGAGTGCCTCCTTCTCGCGGCCGTTCATCATTGCCGCATAGGCGAGCATGTGCGCGTTGTGAACCATGTACATGTGCTGAAAGCTCTGTTTCGGCGAAAGGGACCGGTACGTCGCATCAGACCGCAGGGCTTTCTCGTTCTGGAGAATGGCTTCGTTCCAGCGGCCTGTCTTGACGTAGATGTGCGACGGCATGTGGAGCAGATGCCCGCTGGCGGGAACAAGGTCGCTGAGGCGTTTTGCCGCGGTGAGGCCCATTTCAGGAGTCGCGCTGGGCTCCACGGCGTGAATGTAAAGATGGTTGGCGCCCGGATGGTCCGGCTCCAATTCCAGCACGCGCCGGAGAACCGCGATGATTCTGTCCGTGCCTTCAACCGGTTCTTGGTCGAGCGTGTAGAGCTTCCAGGGCCTGAGCTGCATCATCGCCTCGGCGTACAGAGTGCCGACGTCGGTGTCATCCGGATACGCCGCCCAGACTTTCCCCATCGCGTCGCAGTACGCCCGATCGAGACCCGAGCGATCCTCCGACCATGTCTCGACATAACGGTGCCCGAGCGCCTCGATCAAGGCCCGTTCAACGGGAGTCGTATTCTCAATCCGCTCGCGAGCCTTCTCAAGCGCGTTCCAGGCGTCGGCCACGCGCTGCTCGGTCATAACCGGGTCGTTGTAGTTGGGGCCATGGCACAAAGCCACTCCCCACCACGCCATGGCGCAGCCCGGGTCGAGTTCCGCGGCGCGATGGAACGAGCGGATGGCCTCGTCGTGATTGAAGGCGTATGTCCAAGTGAGCGCCTGATTGCAGTACTGCTGCGCTTCCAGCGAATTCGCGGTGAATTGCCGCTGATGCGGCCCCATGCCTTCAAAAAGCTGTGCTTGGGCAGTCGCCGTGGAGGCGACGCGCAGGGTCTTTTCATCAGCCGCTTTTTTGAGGGTTTCGGCCTTGCTGGAACCGACCGCCGCCCATGCGGCGAGCGAGACAATACACGAGAGCGCCACGCGAGGCGATCGCGTCTTCATTGGGTTTCTCCGGCAGATAGGTATCGGCGAAAAAAAGCGTCGGGAAACGATCGGAATCACTTTCGGTCGGCGGGGCGCGATACGTCTTTCGGTGGAGCAATCGTACGACAATCGCTCTGCCGGGCAAGTTGCGCACGGGGAGTCAAAGAAGACGGACACCGCGATGCCCGCTGGACACTTTGGCGGCCTGCGCCGGCGGAAGAGAGGCCGATGTACTTCAGGCTTTCCAGCCTGATAGGAATGCAAAATAGGGTGGGAGCTTAAGGAAGCCCGGCGAAATCGGTCTGAACGATCGCGTGGCTCGCGGCCGAGCTAAGGATCCGAGAATCACGCCGCGGGCTTCAACGTCATCGGTGCAAGCTGGCCGCAACGGTTCTTGTACCACTTTA
>JAAYEH010000585.1 GCA_012728855.1 Rhodopirellula sp.
AAGCAGAATCCACGCGGGAAGAAGATTCAATCCAAGGAAGTACAGAACAACTCAGATATGCACTTGGCCAGGGAAGTAGAGTCGCAAGTCCGTGCCTTTCAATTGCCTCAGTTCTAAGTATACGAGGGGACAGGCACCGTCGCGGCAACCTCAAATCTCGCGGAGAATCCCGTGTGTGACGAAGCCAGTCCCCTCTCCTGGGCTGCCGCACTTACAGTTTGAGTTTTTTCCGTGTCGGCAGGCAGAGGCTGAGACGGAAAAAAGACTCCCGATCCCCTGTCTCATCTCCCGAGCAGGTTGACCGCCCGGACGGTGCGAGTGCGCTCTTCGATTTCGGGCGGCAAGTGGCCTTTGAACCACGCCTTGGCGCGGTAGGTGAATTCGTCGCCGCGGGGACGGAAATCGAGCGGCGGGTCGTGGGCTGCCAACGCGTCATGGCCGCGCGTCGTTGTGTGCGGGTTTTCGTGGCAACCGACGCACGAGCGGGTCTCGCCCGGACGCGGGTAGATCCAGGTCAATTGGTTGCCGATCACGCGGCGGTCGCTGTCCAACACCTGAAAGTGCAACAGCCGGTCGGCGGGGACTTCGACGTAGAACGAACCGTCCGGCGCCAAAGGGGCCATCCCCAGCACGCGGGCGAACGTTCCGCCATGGTTCTTCCAGACCGGTTCGGGATTGGTCTGCGTGCTGTGGCGGCTCACCACCGGCACCCCCTCGATCAGCCGCACCAACCGTCCGCGAATCGGCACGTCCTTCTCCTGTGTGGCGAAAACCGACGAACACAAGAACCGGCCGCTGTACGCGTAGCGTTTCGCCACGACTGGGAGTACCAGCGGCGGACGACGTGCGAGAACCGGACGCGGCTCGAAATCGGCGGCGCCGGGGTCGTTGTAGATCAGTTCCAGCGAGTTGTCCGCCGGGTCGAATGCGTAGAGTCCCAAGTCGATCTTCTCCCTCTCCGGGATCTTGTCGGTGACCGCGCAGAGCAAGCGACCATCGGGAAGGGGAAATGGCGTGGTGTACGCCCGCTGCTTTTCCTCGTCCGCGGCCAACAGGGTCTCGCGATCGCGGCGGGAGCCGATGAGGGTCAATCCGCCTTGCGTGACGGTGAGGATCTCGCGGCACCCGGGCATCGCCTGCGGCTGGGTAACCCGCAGCACCCGATGGGTGAGCGGGGCCTCCTGGCCGTCGGCGGGCGAAGGCGGACCGTGGTCGGCGGCACGCCAGTAGCGGCGGCGTTCCGGGCCATAGAGCACGGCGTCCATGACGCCGTCGGGGTGAACGGCATGGAGCGTCAACTCGGTCTTGTTGCGGGAGTAGAAGACTTCCAGGCGGCTGAAGGCTATCCGGCCGTCGGCGAGCACGGCCGGTTCGTTGTCGCGGCCGATGTTCGTGGCGATCGGGTGCGGATCGCTGCCGTCGCAGTTCATCACGTAGAGGGCCGTGCAGGGATAACCGTGGTACTCGTCGCGGATGCCGGCGCGGCTGGAGGCGAAGACGATGCGGCCGTCGGGCAGCCAGGCCGGGCCGACGTCGTGGTACGGTCCCTCGGTCAACTGCTCCAATCCGCTGCCGTCGACGCCGATCCGCCAAACATGCCACCAGGGATCCTCCTGGCCGCGACGAGTGAAGAGGACGTAGCGCGCGTCCCACGACAGTTCCGGCTCACCGACGTAGCCGTCCGGGAAACGGGTCAGCGGAATCACCTCGCCATCGGGCTTCGGGGGACGGAGCAGGAACAGGTTAGCGCCGGGACGGTAGACGGGGCCTGAATCGGTCACGGCGTACGTCTGACGCCAACGGTCGGCCTGCTCGACCGTGCCGAGCGTGTTGGGAAGATTATTGTCCCCTTTCAGGAAGACAACGGCGTCCAGCGGCTGCGGTCCGGTCGGGCTGTTATCGGGAAGCAGGGGAGGCTTTTCTTCGGGTTCGTCCAAAGGCCGCGCCGGGTCGATCCCGCGCGTCCGCAACGCATCGCGAGCGACGTGCCGGATACTGTGAAAGGCGTGCTCGATTGCCGCCGTACCCAGCGCATCCAATGCCTCTTCGTTGCCCAAGTCGGCGAGGGCGTTGGCCGCCGCGTGGCGGATTTCGACCACAGAGCCTTCATCGTTGAGAATGTGTACGAGCAGACCGGTATGCGAGTGCGCGCCGAGAAGCCCGAGCGCGCGAATCAGGCCTTCTCGCCACCGCGGGGCCGGGTCGTTGTACTCCTCGTCCTTGAACGTGCCGCTGTATCCGTGCTCGGCTTCGTTCTTCGACGTGGCCAGTAGCCGGGCAAGGGGCTCGATCGCCCTGCAATCGCCCAGCCAGCCGATCGCCTTGGCCGCATTGAGCCGCACCCAACCGTCTTCGTGCTCCAGGAGGGCCAGGAGCCGCGGCAAGTCTTCCACTTCGGTGCAAACGGCAGGCAACCACGAGGCGATCCGGTCGGGCGGAAAGTCCGACCATGTCGGAGCGTCGGCGGGCTTCGCCACACGGCGAGGCTGGCCGAGCTGCTCAAGGGCGTGCTCGCAAGCCTGCTGGCGGAGCCCTGCGCGGTCCATCAGCCAACGGGTGAGCAGGTGGCCGACCTCCGGTTCGTAAAGGACGTAGGTGTCGTGGTCGTTCGGCAGATTGGCCATCACCAGCGGAGCGATCCGCCGTAAGCCGTCGAGATCCTCGGCATTCTCCAGCGGCAGCCGGCACAACGCATAGGCGATCAGATAGGGGGTTTCCAACATGCGGTCGATGCTGGGAAAACTCATCTTGTCGTCAAGGGGAACCTCGGGGGGATCGCTGCCGTCGAGCCGCTTGGCATAGCGAGCGTAGGCGGCCAGCAAAGCCGGCACCGCCGTGGGATTGCCAAAGTCGCCCAGGGCATCCGCCGCGTAGCGTGCCCAGAAAGGGTTGTCGAGGAGGCTCAGGAGGGCCTGAAAGGCTGGTTCCGTCCGCAGGCGTCCCAGGGAACGGATACCGGCACGCACCATGGGCCGAAACGGCGGCGCCGTCGGGGGCGCATCGCCCAACACTGTCAGGATCGCCTCGACGGCGCCGCGACCGCCCAGCGTCCCCAGCGCTCGCAAGCCGCGCTCCTGGCGCCACTCGACCGGATCGTCCATCTCGATCTTCGGATGCAGAGCCGAGTGGATCTCGACCTCAAAGAAGGTTGTCGGATACCGCGGGAACTGGTTGGCCAGACTGGTGATCCGGACGTAGCGAGCTGCGCGCGACGGGAAATCGAGAACCAGCAACGGCTGGGGTTCGCCCTGCTCGCCGACGACCGTTTCGAACTGCTTGTTGTCCAGGCTCACCGCCAATTCGTACCGGCTCATGCAGTAGCCGGCACCGTACTGATGGACGACCACCTGGTCGATCTCGGCTACGCGGCCGAGATCGATCGTACACCATTGAGGTGGCTGGACGTTCTTGGTTTGCCAGTAGAGGGGGCCGATCTCGCCATCGGTAATAATCTCGGCCGGCCCGCGGTACGTGGTCGAGGTCTCCACCGGCCGACCAGCGGCCAGATTGCTCGATCCCACCAGCAGATCGAGGACTTCCCGCGGAGGTCCATCCGCGGGAACCGTCTGCCACCACTGTCGCCATCGTTGGGCCTGCTCGCCTCGTTGGCTCGCTTCGGCCAGGGCATTGAAGGGGAACTCCATGCCGGTAAGGTTGGTCAGCGCGATCCAGGCGGCCTGCCGCACCATCCACGGTTCATCGTCGAGCGCCGCGATCAGCGGGGAGATCGCTTCTCGGCCTCCGCACCATGCCAGAGCCAAGGCAGCGTGGCGACACACTTCGGACGAATCGTCGCCCAGTCGCCCAATGAGCGACGGTTCGGCCGCGTACGCCCGCAGAAACCCCAGCGCCTCGGCCGCTTTCGATCGCGACGCAGGCGACTCCGAAGCGAGCTTCTCCAATTGCTCGTGGACCTGCCGGTCATACGGGCCGAGTGCTTCTTGTGCGGGAAGCGGCCACGGACGCAGCGCCAAGAACATGCTGAAGAAGCCAAAGACCATTGATCGACGCATCATTACACACATCATTGGCGGCACGTCAGGGTATTCGGATAAAGCATCCTACTTGATCGATTCCAGCATTTCCACGGCCTGCTCCTCGCTGATAACCTCCGTATCGGCCGAGAGCATCAGCATCACGGGCCCTTGATCGCCGGGTAACATTCCGGTCACTTCGATCCGTGTTTCCTCCGCATCGACCCGTTTGTGCTTCGTGAACTGGAAGGCCACGCTTTGCCCGCGGATTTCGACTTCCTTTTCGGACCCTTCTGTTTCCCATTGGCCTTCGCGCTGGTGATTCGAGGGAACACCCTGCTGGCGAAGCTGTTGTTCGATTTGCTGCCGCATTTGCTCCTGGTTCATCTCTCCAAACGCCTCGCCCATCGCCGCCAACACCAATACGCTCTTGCTGGGCTTGTGCGACCAGACGACGATGGTCATCATCGTCTGATCCGTGATCGGGATCCGCATGTCCAGCGAGAATTCCGGCTGAAGCGGCTCCGGAATCCTGATTTCGGGAACGAGCCGTTCGGTCACCTGCCGGACCACGCCCGCATCCCGGCTCATCGCCTCGCCCATGTAGTCGCGAGCAAAGAATCCCAGCAGTAGCAGGCCGCCACAACAGACCAGCAGCAACACTCCCAGGACGATTGCCAGGACGAGCAGCACCTTGGTTGTCGAACTCATTCCAGGACGGGGCGGCGGAGGCGGCTGTTGACCCCACTGCTCGTTTGCGAACGGATCATTCGTCGACATGCTCTAACCTCATGACGGGTGTTATTTCTGCTTGGCGCTGCAGTTCGGTATTGTTTGCCCCCGGAGAGCGGTTGTCAATCCTGCGGAGCGGAGGAAGAGCCTATCCCAAAACCGTCGGGGACTGGCTCATTTTGCGGAGTCTTCGGAGCAAAATGTGCCTGTTCCCGTTACCGACACTTGTCCCCCTTACCGCCAGGACTATTCGTCAAGAACGACGTCGGTAGCCGAAGCGACCTCCGAGAACATGGGAAAGCACCTGGCAATCCTGGTTGACGGCCGGCTCATAGCAGCTCCCAAGATCCTCAGCAGAATCTCAGGGAAGCTCTTGATGAGCGGCATCACGGCCGGCGAGGCATCCAAGATCGTGCGCAGTTTCCTCCTTCACTGTCCAAACACTTTCCTCGATGCCGTTGCCCAGCATCGCATCCAATGCCGACAGGGCCACCTGCCACCTTGGCCGCATCTCTTGATACGACTGCCACCAACTTTCCAATGTCGGCGTCAACTTCTCCGCCTGGAACCGGCCCGCCAACCAAGACTGCACGGCCAAGGCCGGCAGATCGGGATCCCTCGGCAGCAGATCCAGTTCCCACGCGGCGGAAAGCATGGCCGGCAGCATCGCCAGGCCGGCCAGGGGTGATCGTCGATCCGCCGGGATCTGTTCACTGAACATGGGCAAATCGACGTTCAATTGAGACAGGAGCCATCCAAGCCGGACGAACTCCGGCAGCCGCGGAGACTCCGCATCCACCGCCTCGATCCGCACCGTGTTGTACAGCAGATGCGCCGAGCCCGCGCCGCCCAAGGCCGGATACAGCAGATCCACCGTCGCCGACGGGACAACTAACCTTTCCTCCGTGAGTCGCCCGATCTGACAGAGCAGTCCGTCGCCGTGGGCCTGCCATTGCTGCCGCAATGGCTCCGCTCGGGCCGCCACGTTGTCCAGCAGGTCCGGCTGCGCCCGCCGCACGGCAGCTTCCAAATCGGCGACACACCCGGCAAGCCGATGGATCGACATGGGACTGCAGCAGCCTTCTCCCGCTGCTTTTCGCAGGGCAGCTTCAATCAAGTGCCGGTTGTTTTCCACCGCACCCGACAGGGGCACGAGATGCTCCCAGAACGTCTTCTCGTCAAGCCCCGCAGCCAAGATCTCACTTTGCAGTTGCCGGGTCGGTTCGGCAATCGACGTTCGGAGCTTGGTCTCAACGGGCAGAGAGCTATGCACAACGGCTTCGGCTGCATGAAGACTGGTCGCCGAGAGGCTCACTCGCCAAGCAATGGTGATCGACATGGATATCCTCCCTCGAAAGCATAGCATGCGGTCATCGAGAACGGCCCCGGCTTCGAACATCGGTTATGTCTTTTTCCGCTGGCTCGAGGATACCCCGTCTGACTGGCTCGTGTTACAATGCGAGCCAGCGATCCGCCATGTGCGCGTGCTTGTGGAAAAGGAAATCTGATGATGGCTCGAACATTCTTGTCGGCTGTGTGTTTCCTCATCGCAAGTGCCGGCGCCGTGATCGCCGCGGAGCCACTGGCGGCCGATCCGACGGCCGCTGCCGGTGCGCCGGGGGCGGATGCGTCTTCCGTGCCCGCGGGAGCGATCGTGGTGACGGGGACCAACAGCCCGGGCGACGCGGCACGGATCAACGCAGCCATTGCGGCCAGCCCCGAGGGTGCCGAAGTCACGATCCGTGGAGCCTGCCTGATCGACGAACCTATCCGTCTGCTCGGCAATCGCTCCTATCGAGGCGAGAGCCGCACGGGAACCGTGCTTAAACAGGCCGATGGCGCCAACCTGGTGGCGCTGATGGCCTCGTCGGTATTCCTCGACAACAAGGCCTGGACCGGTTCTCCCGTGGCGATTCGCCACCTGCAACTCGACGGCAACCGCCAAGGCAATCCCAAAAGCGCTACGGCGGGACTCGTCCTGCGGTCGTGGCTGAGCGTGGTCGAAGACATACACATTCGCGACATGGGCAGTGACGGCCTGCGCCTGACCAACCTGAGCGCCGACGGAACAGGGCTCAAGACGACCCAGGTCAACGGCCGAATCGCCAACTGCTTTATCGAACGCGCCGGCCGGCACGGGATCTTCGTCGAGGACACGCAGAACGCGGTCACCGACTGGATCCTGACCGACAACTGGATCGCCTCATCCGGCGTGGATGGGATTCATATGGATAACGCGGCGGGGTGGTTCGTCCAGCGCAACCATGTCTACGGCGTGCCGCAGCACGCGATCCTGGCGCGGCGGGCGTTTGCTACGTCCATTTGCGACAACTACATCGAAGGGTTCGGCGAGAGCGAGGAAGCCGGCCAGTGGTGCGGCATTTATGCCACGTTGCAGGGCGGCATCGGGTCGACCATCGCGAACAACCGCATCTTCAACTTCGGCGGCGAAACGCAGAAGCAATCCCAGTATCGCTACCTGGCAGTCACGGCCAATTACGGCACCGCCATGGTCGTCGTGGCGAACAACGTGATCCGCGGCGGCGGCACGCCGCGCGGCACAGCCATGCACTACCGCGCCAGCGGCGACCGGAAACTGCTGCTCACCTCCAACGACAACGCCGCCGCAGATGTTGCTGAGCCCCGCATGCTCGAAGGCAACGTGGTCTTGCAGCCGGGCTTGTAAGTAGGGAAACGCGACGTTTCACCGTTGTCGCTGCCACCGTTGCCAAGCCAGGCCCGGCCGGTCGACGCGGAACTGCACCGCCCGCCGGTGCTCGACTTCCGTGACGTAGGCGGTAAAGGCCCAGACCTTCCGCTGAACGGTCTCGTTCACGTAGGGTGTCTGTCCGTCCGGGCTGACCTCGATTCCGATCGTGCCATAGCCGAACGGCCCGATTCGATGGAATCTCGTTTCCCACAACCGGTGCCCACTCGGCAGCGTCTCCTGCCGTTGGCTGGATCCTCGTCCACAAACAAAGCAGCAGACTTCCAACAAGGTCGTTTCACCGAGGAAAATCCCGCCGTACATGCCGCCGCCACCATCCTGTTGACTTCCAACGATGAGGCGATCGACCGCGCAGAATATTGCGGGGGCGGCAATCACAAGATCGCGCCACTCGGCTCTACCGAAAAAGAATCCGGGAGGGTTGGTCCATGGGCAGCGGGCTAAGAGCCTATCCCAAAACCTTAGCGGAGAGGGGGACAGGCACATTTTGCTCCGAAGACTCCGCAAAATGAGCCAGTCCCCGGCGGTTTTGGGATAGGCTCTAAGTCGCACGTCGCTTGTTCTTGTCATGGCAGCTCTTACCGCCGGGTGCGGGTCTTACGTGCCGACCGGCTTGCCTGCGAGGGGCGTGTCTGCCGCGTCGTCCGGTGGGTCCGGTGGGTCGCAGCTCCGCTACGGCGTCGACATCGGAGCGGAATTTCACATGGTTATAATCCTCAGGAAGACGAAATGAAGGGACGCCTCACGGCTGTCGCTGCCACCGCTGCCAGGCTAGGCCCGGGCGGTCGACGCGGAACTGCACTACCCGCCGGTGCTCGACTTCCGTGACGTAGGCGGTACAGCCGTCGGGGCCGCCAAAACAGATGTTGCTCGGCTTGTCGCCCAGAACCGGAATCTCACGAATCAATTCGCCGGACGGCGACATCTTCGCGACAGTTCCCTTGCCATGGCGGGTGATGTAAAGGTTGCCGTCGACATCGCGGCGCATGCCGTCCATGCCGTAGTCGGAAAACTCGCAGAACAGCCGCTTGCCGGAAAGTCCACCGTCGGCAAGGATTGTGAACGCCCAGACCTTCCGCTGGACGGTCTCGTTCACGTAGAGTGTCTGTCCGTCCGGGCTTACCTCGATTCCGTTGGTGGTGCCCATATCGGCCGCCGCGAGGATCGTGCGGCCGTTGCGGTCGATTCGCCAGATCTGCCCTGTCTTCTCCTTCCAGTTGGGGTCGCTGGCATAAAGGATCCCATCGGCGGTAATCGCCAGGTCGTTCGGCTGATTCATGCCGGGCTCGTGGGCAAACACCGTCACCTGCCGCGTCTTCAGGTCGATCTGAAGGATATTGTGTCCCACGTAATCGGCCACGTACATCGCGCCCTGCCGGTCGAAGCAGATGCCATTGCCGACACTCTCGCCAGGCAACTCGACAAAGACCTCGCCGCGGCCGTCGGGCCTCACGCGTCCGATCGTCTGTTGGCGCGAGAAATTGACCGCGTAGAGATTCCCTTCCGCGTCGCAGGCCGGCCCTTCGATCCCGCCGGTGAAACTGCCGGGCTCCGTCAGTGGCATGGCGACGAAAAGGGGCTGGTCGGCGGCGGCGATGGTGGTCATGGCGATGATGAGGGCGGTTGAGAACGCGGCGACTGTCCCACGAGTTTTCCTTCGCGGCGTGCGGCCGAGTGATGCGTGAATCGTCCTGGACGAGGCCATCGGACGGCCCTGCTTTCTTGAGTGAGTCGTTGACGAAACGGAAGCGGCTGAAGCTGGAAAAACGTGTTGCCATCGATCGATCATATCGCTCGACCTCTTGGGATGCTACCGTGTCGCTGTCCCGGTTTCGGCCTGCGCAAGACAATGATCCTCGAAGATCCTCGAAATCCCTATTCTGCCACTCCCCAAAAAAGGTGGTATCCCTTTGCACACGCCTCAACTTACAATAGATGGCGTCTGTTGCCGGAAGATACCCAATGGCGCGTCACAAAAACAGGCACATTCAAGCCGCGATTGAGTACGCCATTGGTCGTGGTTGGCGGCTCAAGTTGGCTGGTTCGCGAGCGCACATTTGGGGCACATTGTACTGCCCGATGCAAGAACGTACCGGATGCTTCGCCCGAATCTTCTCGACGCCCCGCGTGCCGGAGGCGCATGCTGCGGATATTCGACGCACCGTGGACCAGTGCGAACATGGCCCTTGAGGAACCGTGACTATGCAATTCGACTTCACGATGATTCTCGTTTCGGAGACCGACCTGAGCGAAGACATGGCCGAGGCGCTCTTCCAGGCCGGCTGCGATGATTGCACGCCCGTGGTAAGCAACGGAGTTCCCTTCCTCTATTTTCACCGTGAGGCGGACGGCATTCACGAAGCGATCCGATCCGCCGTGGCGGACGTGGAACGCGCAGGGTGCAAGGTGGCCGAGGTGCGGATTGAGGCGGAGGCGCTGCCCAGATAACGGGGATTGGTGCCGTCCGCGGACGCCCGACTCTTTGAACTCGACAATCAGGGGCTCCTTGTTTTCGTCTTACCAACAGCTATAATCGGGGAATTGGAGCGGTCTGCCCTGGTAAAAGGGTGCCGCTCCGAGGACAATCCGGCGCTCGCTGGCATCCGTAGCGGCACTGCCAGCGCTTTGGAGCACTCCCACCTGGATCGATCCCCGAAATACCGGGCCGATCGGGGTCGGAGTTTTTTTATTGGGCTCGCGCTGCAATCCGTGGCGGCACTGCGGCGACCGACGAGCGGTTTGATTGCATGGTTCGTGCCTTTCTGACCCACCGGAGGGGCCGTTTCGATTGGGTGCTTTCACAATGTCCACCGCAACTGCCAACGAGTTGGTCTCCCGCAAGGTTCCCCAGGTCCGGACGAAGTACCGGCGGATCGTCACCGAGATCCCGGTGCCCGAGTCGATCCCCATTCTGCAACGACTCCGCACCTTCGAGCCAGTGTCGATGAGCGGCCAGCCGCCGATCCTTTGGGATCGGGCCGAAGGGATTCAGGTCTACGACCGCTGGGGCAATATGTGGCTCGACTGGTCCTCGGGCGTACTGGTGACCAACGCCGGCCACAGCCATCCCAAGATCCGCCAGGCCATCCAGCAGCAGGTCGAGCACGGTTTGCTGCACAACTACTGTTTTCCCTCCGAAATCCGGGCAAAACTCAGCGAGGCATTGGCCCGGGTCGCCCCCGATGGGCTGAAGAAGGTTTTTCTGCTTACCACCGGCGCAGAAACGTGCGAATGCGCGATCAAACTCGCACGCACGCACGGCCGCAAAGTGGGCGGCGATAAAAAAATCGGTTTCGTCACCTTCCACAATGCCTTCCACGGCCGCACGATGGGCGCACAGATGGCCGGTGGCATTCCGGCGCTGAAGGAGTGGATCGTCAATCTCGACAAGGACTTTGTCCAGGTTCCCTTTCCCGACGGCTTCCGCGGTCCGGACACCAGCTTCGAGGGGTTCTTGAAAGCGTTGGATAAGCAGGGATTCACTCCCGACCGCATCGCCGGCGTGATGACGGAGACCTACCAGGGCGGCAACGCGAGCTTCGCTCCGCCCGAGTACATCCAGAAGCTGCGGGCCTGGTGCGACGAGCACAAGGCGCTGCTGATCATGGACGAGGTGCAAGCCGGCTTCGGCCGCACCGGCAAGTACTGGGGCTTCGAGCACTACGGCGTCACCCCCGACCTGATCTGCTGCGGCAAAGGCATTTCCAGCGGACTGCCGATCTCCGCGGTGATCGGTCGTGCCGAGATCATGGACCTCTACCCGCCGGGCTCGATGACCTCGACCCACACCGGCAACCCGATCTGTGCCGTCAGCGCGTTGGCCAATCTCCAGGCGATCGAGGAAGAAGGAATGGTGGAAAACGCCCGGCGGATGGGCGAGATCCTTCAACCCGAACTCCGTCGTATCGGGGCCCGCTTCCCGGAACATATCGGCGCCGTTCACGGCAAAGGGCTGGTCGCCTCCTTGCACATGGTCCAGCCCGGCGGCATCGAAGCGAATAAGCCGCTGGCCGCCGACATCGTCCGCCGCAGCGTGGAAAAGGGACTGATGATGTTCGCCCCGGTCGGCTTCGGCGGAGCGTCGGTGAAGGTCTCGCCGCCGCTGTGCATCACCGAAGAGCCGCTCCGCGAGAGCATCGCCGTCGTGGAAGAAGCCATCGAGGAGGCGATTGCATGAACCAGAGCACCAACCAACCTCAAGTTGTGGTCGTCGGCGGGGGCATGATCACCCACGACCAAATCCTCCCCTCGCTCTACCACCTGCAACGGACCGGCCAGATTGGGTCGATCAAGGTCTGCGCGCTCAATTCGGCCCCGCTGCGGGCGTTGGCCGATTCGAGTCGGTTGAAGGAGGGCTTTCCCGGCCAAGCGTTCGAAGCTTCGCCGTCGCTGGAAGAACCGGCCGACGCGATGTACCCGGACCTTTACCGGGAGGTGATCGCCGCCATGCCCAAGCGAAACGTGGTGGTGGTCGCCGTGCCCGACCACTTCCACGATCCGGTGATCCGCGCGGCCTTGGAGAACGATCAGCACGTCCTCTCGGTCAAGCCGCTCGTGCCCACCTATGCCGAGTCGATCGCCATCGAGAAGAAGGCGCGGGAACGTGGGCTGCTGGTCGCGGTCGAGTACCACAAGCGGTTCGACCGCCGCTCGCTCGATTCGCGAAACCTCTATCGCCGCGGCCGCTTTGGCGAGTTCCGTTGCGGCGAGGCCAAGATGATCGAGCCGTACTATTACCGGCATTCGAATTTCCAGAACTGGTTCACCAAGGCGAACAGCGACCCGTTTACCTACGTTGGCTGCCACTATGTGGATCTGGTGTACTTCATCACGGGGCTGCGGCCGGTGGAGGTGTCGGTGCGGGGGGTCGAAGGCAAATTCCCCAACGGCAACGCCGGCTACATGTGGTCGGCGGGCCGCGTGGTCTGGGAAAACGGAGCGGTGATGAGCATCACCGACGGACTGGGCTATCCGGACGAGGGCGCCGGCACCAACGACCAAAATCTCGTCATGTATTGCGAGGGGAACGACTGCGGCGCGATCATCGCCCACGACGATCAGTATCGTGGCGTTGCCCATGGCTATGTCGATAAGCTTGCCGGCGCTGCCTACCGCTACGTAAGCCCCGATTATTTCCGCATGGTGGTCTGGGAAGGCGAGGGCTTGAAGCCGGTCGGCTACGGTTACGACTCGATCGAAGCGATTGTGCAGTCGGCCAAACGCGTCAATGCGGAAGCCGCCGGCCTGTCCGGCGCCGAGGCGCTGGCAAGACGACAGCAGGTGCTCAAAGAGATCGACGATCGCGGCATCCTGGCCACGCCGGCCAACAGCTTTATCAACGAATTGGTCACCGAGGCGGCGAGGCTATCGATCGCCGCCGAGGGGACGACCGCCGTGATCGAGTACGGCAATTCGCCCACGGTCCGGCTGCGAAACTGAGGGGAGTCAAAGGGAGTCGAGGGTCAAGAGTCGAGAGTCAAGAGCCAAGCCGAGCGAGACACGACAGAGTCGCAAGGGGGTCGGCCCCGGCTCTTGGCTCTCAACCTTCCGACTCTTGACTCTTGACTCTTGACTCTCGACTCTCAACAGTAACCGTGGTGGTGATCCCGCCGCGGGGTGTGAACGCGGCCTGAAGCGTCAGTCGCCGTGGCTGGAGCGCTGCGACCAGGTCGTCGAGAATGCGATTGGTGGCGTTTTCGTAGAAGATCCCCTCGTTGCGAAACTGCTGCAGGTAGTGCTTGAGGCTTTTCAGTTCCACGCATTTCCGGTCCGGCACGTAGGTGATCGTCAGTGTGCCGAAATCCGGTTGCCCCGTTTTCGGACAGACCGACGTGAATTCGGGGCAAACGATTTCGACCGTATAATCCCGGCCCGGGTATTGGTTCTCGAATGTTTCCAGGATTTCGCGAAATTCCTCGCTCACCCGCTCTCTCCTTCCCGCCGACCGTAGAGGTTATTGCTGGCCCGCTCGATCCTACTTGCCCAGCGCGATCGCAGGGCAAGGTTCCGCTCGGCAAGCGGCACCTACCAAATGTTACAATTCGGCAACCAACTCCGGCACCCCTGCTCGACCACCGACAAACGCCCTATGCGCATCGCCGAAATCTTCCGATCGATTCAAGGTGAGGGCTTCCTCACCGGCGCCGAAAGCGTGTTCGTGCGGGTAAGCGGCTGTAATCTCCGCTGCTGGTTCTGCGACACGCCCTACGCCTCATGGCGACCGGAGGGAACCGATCTGTCGCTCGCCGAGATCATCTCGCGTGTGACCGAGTTTGACACCCCACATGTGGTGCTCACCGGTGGCGAGCCGATGCTCTTTTCAGAGTTGAGCCCGCTGGCGACGGCGCTACGGCGATTGGGGCGGCATGTGACGATCGAAACCGCGGGAACCCTCTACCTTCCGGTCGAGTGCGACCTGATGTCGATCAGCCCCAAACTCTCGAATTCCACTCCCACGGCTGCCGATAACCCCCGCTGGCACCACCGACATGAGACGAGCCGACACGCCCCGGAAGTCGTCCGGCGGCTGATCGCCACAGGCGACTACCAAATCAAGTTCGTCGTCGATCGGTTGTCGGACTGCGAGGAAATTGAGCGATACCTGCGCGAATTATCGGACATTCGTCGTGATCGCGTCCTTCTCATGCCACAAGGCACGACCCCCGAAGAACTCGCCGAGCGGGCGGATTGGCTCGCCGGGTACTGCGACGAGAAGGGGCTGCAATACTGCCCACGCCGACACATTGACTGGTTTGGGCTGGTGCGGGGCACATAATTAATACCAGGGGGGCCGGGATTGTTTTCTCGTTGGCCGCCCAGGGCAGCCAACGAAAAAAGAACCCCGACCCCCTCGTACTTACTTCAAGGTGTGCGCCGCCGACTACTCGCCCACGTAAGGCATGAGGGCCATGAATCGAGCCCGCTTGACGGCTTTGGCGACGGCGTGCTGGCTAACCGCCGTGCAACCGCTCTTGCGTCGGCTGATAATCTTGCCCTGCCGATTGGTGAGCTTTTTCAGCAGCTCCAAGTCCTTGTAATCAATGTACATAGGACGAGGTCGCTCGCCATCGACGAAGATCGGATCCTTCTTCTTCGTACGCGTTTTGAGCTTGGAGCGTTTGCGAGTGTTACGAGCCCGATTGAAACCGCCTGGTCTTGGCATGTGCGCGTGTCGTAAAGTCGAGAGCCGTGAGTTGTTATTCCCGCCCAATGGATGGGCGGCCACCTAGTGCGAACCATGTATTTTACCGCCGTCGTGCAACAACGCAAGACGGGACAAATCGAGAGAGAAAGTCGGAACCTGACCGCCCTTGTGGTGTTTATACTAGAGGGATGGTACGTACGCAGTAGGAAAGGGCGGAGGAATGGGAAAAATGGCCGCGACTTGGGGGCTGGCGAGCTTGCTGGTCTGCTCGTTTGTCGCGGCAGTCGGGCAGGACTTCCGCCCTGGTATGCCTTCATTTGGCTCGGGTCCGCCCAGCCCTGGCATGAGACCAGGGGAGGGTGGGGATCGCGGCGACAGGGGTGGGCGCGGGTGGGACCGCTCTCGCGGCGATTCCCGAGACCGTGGTTCGGAGGATCGCAGTTCGCGGTTGGAGGGCTTTCTGCAGAGCATGGATGCCAACCACGATGGCGTGCTCCAACCCGATGAGGTTCCGCCCGAGCGGCGTGGAATGCTCCAGTTCTTCGCCAGCCGCCTGGGGGTGGACGCTTCGCAGCCCATTCCGATTTCCCGCATCCGAGACGCCGTTTCCAGTCGATCCACGCCGTCCAACCCCAGCAGCCCTCCCGCAAGCACCACCACCGACAATACACAGGAAAAGGCCAAGGCGAACCAGCCTGGCAAACCGGAGCAGCCGCCTCTGGTGCCGGGTTTTGGTGTCGAGGAGGTGCTGCCGCCGGTCGCCGCCTTTGGGGAACGGGTGCCCGGTGACCCGGCCACGCTGGCTTCGATGTCCTCTCCGACCGCGGCCGTGGACGACCGGACCCGCGCCTTTGTGGACGAACGATTCCGCAGATACGATCGAAATCAAAGTGGCATGCTGGAGAAGGAAGAATGGGGGGAAATGCGCGGCGATCCGAACGCGATGGATCGTAATCGCGACGGTCGCCTCACGCGGGAGGAGTATACGGCGGGTGTGGCGGAATATATGCGGTCGCGCTCCGGCGGTGGTTCCGGGGGAAGCCGGGGCGGAGGTTTCGGTGGCGGACCGAGTGGACCGCCGAGTGATTCACAGGCGGCCGGGGTGGCCTCGAAGTCGGAATCCGAGTCACGCAAATCGTATCGCTTTGTCAGCCCGACCGAACGATTGCCCGAGGGACTGCCGAGTTGGTTTTCCCAGCGCGACCGTAACGGCGATGCCCAGGTCGCCATGGCCGAGTACTCCAGTTTCTGGTCGCCAGAATCGGCCCGCGAGTTCGCCCGCTACGACATCAACGGCGACGGCATCGTCACGCCGCAGGAATGTCTGAAGGCCGCGACAGGAGCAGTGGCCCCGGACAGCGGCTCGGATATGGGTACGTCGGATTCCTCTGCCGGCTCACCGGCAAAATCTTCATCGGGCAGTGGCGGCAGCGGCTCAAGCGACTCAACACCTTGGTGGATGCGATGATAGCAGTGACTCTGTTTTCCCGGCCGAAACATCGGCACCGCTCGAAACCGATGTTTAGCAGGCGGGCCGCTGGGCTTCTTGCCGTTTTGGCGGGCGGGTTCTTGGTATTCCTGGCCTTGCCGGCTGTCGGCGCCGATGAGCCAGCGGAAGTTCCCGCCGGTTCGGTTCCTGCCGAAGTCAATGGGCCGCAACCCACCACCGATCCGCCTGCGTCATCGCCATCGTTGCCGGCAGATTCTTCTTCCCCTAACGAATCGCAGCCCGCTGCTGGTCCGCCTGCGTCATCGCCATCGCTGCCTCCGGCTTCGTCCTCGATGGAGCCGCCTGAAGCACCTGCCATTTCACCTCCTGCCGACGTCAACGAGCCTCAACCCGCTGCTGATCCGCCTGCGTCATCGCCGTTGCCATCGTTGCCTCCGATTCCTTCTGCGATGGAGTCCACTGAAGGAGTTCTCCCGGCGGAACCTTCTCAAGCTTCGCCGGCACCGGAAGGCTCCGCTCCCGATCCGACCGTCCCGATGGCGGAAGAAACGGCCGAAGCGGCGGCGCCCACCGTTGATCCGGCCGAGCCGGCGGCTGCCGAACCGCCCGCGGCTGGAGAAGCTACCGATTCCGCGCTTCTTTCAATGAGCTTCAACTTCCGCTTCCAGCCTTGGGAAGACGTGTTGGATTGGTTCGCCGAACGGGCAGGCTACTCGCTCTTGATGGATACGCCGCCGCCCGGTACGTTCAACTACTCCGACGACCGCACCTACACGCCCGCCGAAGCGATCGATCTGCTCAACAGCGTTTTGCTGATGAAAGGCTACACGCTGGTGCTCCGCGACCGGATGCTGATGCTGGTGAATCTCGACGACGGCGTGCCGCCGAATTTCGTGTCCACGGTTCCGGCCGAGGAACTCGACCAGAGAGGCGAGTACGAATTGGTCAGCAGCCTCTTCCAACTCGAAAACCTCACCGCGGAGGAGGCCGAGCAGGAAATCGAGGAGTTACTTGGCCCTCAAGGCTCGGTGGTTGTCTTGAAAAAGGCGCGTCAGCTCCTTGTGACCGAAACGGCCGGAAAGCTTCGCACCATCGGCAAGGTGATCGAGCGAGCGGACAATCCATCGGGCACCGCAGGCGAGGAAGTCGCTTGGTTCGAACTACACTTCGCTTCACCGGAAGAAGTGCTCCTGATCGTGCGGCAGTTGTTCAATATCCCGGCGGATCAAAACGCGGCGACCGACGGATCGATCCGATTCGCACTCGATCCGGTCGGCCTGCGATTGCTTGTCAGCGGCAATTCCCAGAAGCTGGACCAGGTCCGAAAGGTGCTGGAAACCATCGATGCGCCCGGCAGCGGCGCCGGGGTGGACACGTCGCCTCGCGCGGCGCTGCAGTTGGAGATCTACGACGTAACTCCCGCCGATCCCGAGGCGGCCTTGAAGGTGATTCAGACGCTCATGGCGGGGCTGCCCGGAGTCCGCCTGTCGACCGACCCGAAGACGGGCAATCTCATTGCCTTGGCCCGCCCCGAAGAACACGCCACGATTCGCGCTACCTTGGATCAGATGCAGCGCGACGCACAGCGGATGGAGGTCTTTCGGCTGCGGGTGCTCGATCCCCAGGTGGCCATCCTGGCAATTGGGAAACTGTTCAGCAGTGAAGGCCCCAAGGCCCCCAGCGTCGATGCCGATCCCAGTACACGGCAACTGCTCGTCCGTGGCAAGCAGGGCCAGATCGAGCAGATTCGCTCGCTTTTAGAGAAGATGGGGGAGCCGGGCGGCGCGGCAGGCGCCGCCAGCGTCGGCGGAGGAAATGTCCGCATGATCCCACTGTCGGGCGCCGGGGGCGAAAGGGCCGTCGAACGGCTTCGTGGGATCTGGCCCATGCTCCACGACAATCCGATGCGGATCGTGACCCCGTCCGCCGTCATCCCCACGCTCCGCGGAACAGGTCCGGCTGCGAGCGAAGGAAGCAGTTCGGGCGCCATTGAGGAGCGGTTGATCCATCGGCAGCCCGCTTCGCAGCCCGATGGCGATCCGGCGGCGCCGGGGAATCTGCGCGAACCACCTTCTATCAAGCCGCCCGTACCGGGACAGCCGTCTCCGGACGATCGCTCCACGCGAAGCTCCGACCGCGCTGGTGCGAGCACGGCGAGAATTCTGCTCGCCTCGGAACCGGCGCTCGACGCAGAGACAGCAACCGTTGCCGAACCAAGTCCCGCCGCCCCCGCGAACTCCGGGACGGGCTCGCCGATTGTGGTCGCGCCGGGACCCGGGGGGATCATGATCGCATCGGAGGACGCCCAGGCGCTGGACGACTTCGAACAACTCCTCGGCGCCCTGGCTGGCAACGCCCCGACCGGTCCGAAGGCAACCGTGTTCTACCTCAAGCATGCCAAGGCGCAAACCGTGTCGGATACCCTCACCCGCATCCTGGCCAGCAGCGCCGGCCGCAGCCCGACTCCCGCTCCGCCCGGCCCGGGTGGCCAGCCCGCCGCAGCGTCTGGCGCCGCGCCCACTGGCGTGATGGGATACATGCTGGGCACCAGCGCGGGCACGGGACTCACCGCGCCTGTCCAGATCACGGCCGACCCTCGGCTCAACGCCCTGGTCGTTCTCGCCGATCCGGCCGACGTCGCCCTGATCGAACAGATCTTGATGGTCCTCGACCAGCGGGAAAGCCCGGAGGAAATCCTCGCTCAGGCCAAACCGCAACTGATTCCTGTGTACAACACGCAGGCCGCCGACGTTGCCGAAATCGTCAAGCAGGTCTATCAGGATCGGATGGTAACCGGCGGCGGAGGCAACTCGGGCGGCGGACGTCCCAGCAATCCCATGGAATTCTTCCAGATGATGCGCGGACAGGGAGGCGACCGCGAAGGGAGAGGCGCCTCGCGCGGCGGCACCACCGAACAGGTGGACCGTCTCTCCATCGGTGTCGACGAACGGACCAACTCGGTGATTGTTTGCGCCGCCGACCTGCTGTTTCAAGAGGTGAAGCAGTTAGTGGAGGCGCTGGACAACGCGGCGGTCGAGTCCGATGAAGCGGTCGAGGTCGTCAGTCTTCGCGGCGCCAGCCCCCAGGCGGTACAGCAGGCCCTGGCAACGCTAATGGGCGATTCCGTCCAGACGAGCGGGTCTAGCCGTGGGGCATCCAGCGGTACCTCCGGATCACGCTCCAGCTCCGGACGTTCGGGTTCCTCGCGGTCGGGGTCGTCGAGAACGGATAGCAGCCGCAGTGGCAGCGATATGGAGAGCATGCAAAGGCGGATGGAATTCTTCCGCAGTCTCCGCGGCGGCGAATCCGGTCGAGGTGGCTTCGGTTCCCGGGGGTCGGGACGATAGCGCCGAACCGCGCGCCGGCCAAGCCGTCAATAGGACGCCACGATCAGAACGGCCAGAACAGCGGGATGAGACAGACGGCCACGATCCACAGCATCAGGTTCAGTGGCCCGCCGACTCGCAGGAAGTCCGTGAACCGATACCCGCCGGGCCCGTAGACCATCATATTGGTTTGGTAGCCGATGGGCGTCATGAAGCTGGCCGATGCCGCCAAGATGAGGGCCATCAGGAAGGGCCGGGGGCTGGCGTCGTAAAGGCGTGCTGTTTCAAGACAGAATGGGAACATCAAGACTGCCGCCGCATTGTTGGTAATCAGTTCGGTCATCATCGACCCCAAGAAATAGATCACGGCCAGTGCCGCAATCGGGCCAAGTGCGCTGGTCGCATCAACAAGCGTGGTGGCAATGGCAGTTGCCACCCCGGAGTTTTGCAGGGCGGTGCCCACGCCAAACGCCGATGCGATCGTGACGAGAACCTGCCACTCAACGCTTCGGCGGGCATCGCCGCTTGAGATGCACCCCGCCGCAACCATCAGCACGGCAACAAGGGTTGCGGCAACGACTGTTGATACGAGCCCCGTTGTCATCAAGAAAATGAGCGCCGCAAACAGCGACAGGGCAATCCAGGCCCGATCCCGCCGCAGCGGCCGGTAATCCTCCACGTCACTGACAAGGTAAAAGGCCGGATCATGCCGGTGCGCTCGGAGAAAGTGCGGTCTGACTTGCAGCAGCAGTGTATCGCCGGGCCGCAGGACAATGTCGCCAATCTTCTTTTCCACTCGCTTGCCACCACGATGCACGGCGACGACCGCTGCCCCGTAGGCTGCTCGGAAGTCGGCACCTCGAATGGTCTTTCCGATCAGAGGCGAATTCTCCGAGATGACCGCTTCGCACAAGCGGCGCCGGCGTTGTTGTCCCGGAGACACTTCGTAGTCAGGGTCGGCAATCGGCACAAGGCCGGGAGTTTTTTCCAAGTCAATGATGCTGCTGACGATGCCGGTGAAGACGAGCCGGTCATTCTTCTCGATGAGATCATCCGGCCCGACAGGGGCGATGAGTCTTCCATACCGGTCAATCTCGATGAGGAACAGGCCCGGCAATTGGCGCAAGCCGGCCCGCTCAACACTTTGGCCGACCAGACGGCACCCCGGCTGAACCAGCATTTCGGCCAAGTATTCTCGGCGTGATTCGCCAAGTTGTTCCAGCAATTCCTTCCGGTCGGGCAGAAGCTTCCGTCCAACGACAAACAGGTA
>JAAYEH010000586.1 GCA_012728855.1 Rhodopirellula sp.
CTAAAGTGGTACAAGAACCGTTGCGGCCAGCTTGCACCGATGACGTTGAAGCCCGCGGCGTGATTCTCGGATCCTTAGCTCGGCCGCGAGCCACGCGATCGTTCAGACCGATTTCGCCGGGCTTCCTCAAGAGCCAAACCTTTCGACCGGTTCTTGACTCTCAAACCTCCGCTTTCCGTGGCTGAGACTGCAAAGGAGACGCGTATGAAATCCGTCCTTGTCGCTTCGATCGTTCTTGCCGGTGTGGCGGCGTCTGGGCTATCGGCAGCCGACTCCCAACCGGTTGCCGGGCCGAACGTAGTGCTGATTCTCGCCGACGACAAGTATGAGTAATCCGCCGGCGAGGCACGAATTCCCGCAGATTCTGCGGGTTTTATCGGAGAAACGGCGATCTTGCAAATTAGGGCGAATTGCTGGGAATTGCTGGGAATTACTCGCAATTAACTACATTTTGCTACACGCGGTGCCTTGCGGGGCTTTCCTGGACGGGAGGTGACAGGAGCCCCAGAGCATGCGTTTCCGATCCGAGACACGTTGTTTCACGGCCCACTGCGGAAAACGCCGAGCCGGCCGTTTGGCCCAGCAATCTCTCTCAACATCCGGTATTCGCTGGCAACGAATGGAACCCTTCCGTGTGGGGGCTGATCTCGCAGTACGGCCGATGCGGTCGGCACTTGCCTTTGCTCGAATTACCTGATGCCAGTGGGACTGCAATGGCACGGATCTGCCATCGGGTAGCCTCCGGTCCGCGACTGCGCAGAGCTAAAAAAAGGGGCGCTCTGTGCGCCCCTGGCCAAGTTCAACACTCGATCAGTCCGGCAAGACTTGCGCCCCGCAACCGACCGCTGTGCGTCCAGCCGAGACTGCGGACTCGACAGTACATTCGCGGCTCCAGCCACACGGCTTTCTTCGGGCATGGTACGATCGGCTCTGGGCGAGTCTTGCCCGGAAGTCTCCGTGCGAGTTCGGCCCATTCCCGGCGAGTCAGCCCGACGCCCACCTCGCCGACGTAGCGAAGCGATCCTTCTCGCTGAGTGGCCACCAGCAAGCTGCGGAAGCCGTTTCGGGACGGAATGTAGCCGATGATCACGCACGGCAGAATCTCTGTAGGCTTGATCTTCAGCCAGCTCGACGACCGTCGGCCAGGCAGGTAGCAACTGCTGAGGTGCTTGGCCATCACGCCCTCGTGGCCCTGCCGCACGACCTGCTCGAACAGCACCGTGCCGGCCCCCACAATCCCTTCGGAAAGGATCACCCGGGAAGAGTCCAGCGGATGGAGCGTGTCGGCGAGAATCTGCCTGCGCTGGCAAAGCGGCAGTGCCAGCAGCGACCGGCTGCCGTGGAACAGGAGATTGAACACCACGTACAATACAGGGTTCTGGCGGCTGGCCAGCTTGGTCTTGAACTGACCGGTCAACTGATGCCGGCAGAGCACCGCATCCAGGTCGCGCCGCCCACGTAGTGCAGCGAATAGCAGGAGTACACGGCGATCGGCCGGCCATCAAGCTCGCGCACCGCGAGGATCGACACCAACGGATCGGTCGGCCCGGCCGGCTTGACCAGGTCCGGGCTGCCCGCCGCTGGATTCATCTTCACCTGGTCGATGGTGCCGAAGGGACCGGGCGGAATGGCGCCGGGCTTGAGGAACCAGCGGCGGTTGAAGACGTGCTCCGGCGCCTCTGCGGTGGTGAACCCGAGCTGCGCCGGGCGCAGCCGGTTTGCGGCGCACTTGACTCCGTCGGCGATCCGGCGGGCGACGAAGGTCTGGTACTTGTCGGCCTGGTATTCGTCGGCCTTCTGCGGGAATTCGAAGTGCTTCTCGCCTAGCGCGCTGGCGGCCGAATGAGTGTGGACAGCCGAGATCAACACATTCGTCGGTGGAATTCCGGTCTCCTGCTCGATGAACTTGCGAGCCTCGTGGCTTACGATGTAATGGAAGCCTAGCAAGTCGACGACCACCAGAGCGAGCTTCGTCTTTCCGTCGTCGAGCACCAGGCACCTCGCGTGCAGCTCGTCGTGGACGTTCGTGGCTGGAAAGGGCAGAAACCCGCCGATGATCGCCGAACCCAATGCCGGCGTGAGGTTGCTCGTGGCCGCACCCGCGCGAAAGGTGGGGGCCGGCGGGTCCGCGGCCAGGAGTGTGGTGCTCATCAAGCAGGCAACGATGGCAAGAAGATACTTTTTCACGATGGAGTCTCCTGCAGCGATCATTTCGGGTCAATAGGGCGGTTTTGGGAAAGGCGAGATTCGCGGACACGATCAGTGGGGCACGATTGTGTTGTTCCTGACACGCTGGAGACATGCCCCTCTGTATTCCAGTTGTTCGCCTCCGGCATGTTCACCAGGGCCAGCGATGTCGCCACGGCGTAGTTGCACGTGCAGTGGCGCATGGCGTGCGGCGCGCTGAGGATTCCGCCGGCCGGGATCACGTTATTGGTGCAGCCGCTGCGAATTCCGCGGAAATACAGGTGCCCGCCGCCGGTCAGATCGTAGCACGAGAGATGAGCGTCTCGCACCGTAATCAAGCAGGGACTTCCCAAGGCGCGTCCACAGCCTCGCAGCTCGCTGTTCATGCCTTTCCACATTCGCGCGCGGCGTTTGCCGGTCAACAGGTCGACCACTTCGCCTGCGTGCGTAACCAGGCAGTCGGACAAGACGATCGGCGGCGACGCGCTGGTGTACGCGTTGGGTGGATCCTTGCACGACAACTCCTGGGCCCACAGCCGCTTTCCCGTGGCGCCTTGGTAGGCCGCGGCCGTGCTGTCGTTGCGAGTAAACAGCAACACGCCGCTCGCTTCGCACCACGCTAGTTGCGGGTTCACCAGCGAAGGCAAATCCGGGGGCTTCGGAGGCTCGGTCACGGCGGGAGTTGCGGCCGTCGTCTGCCAGACGACTTTGCCGCTGCCGGCGTCGAGCGAGCTGATCGTGCCCTCCTCGGATTTGGCATCGCCCCTGCGGCGATGAC
>JAAYEH010000587.1 GCA_012728855.1 Rhodopirellula sp.
AACGTCATCAGCACCCTCGCGCTGCGGAAGTCCCCGCACCTGAAGGACCACCTGCCTTGCTACGTCGTGACGCCTGGCGGCACGTGGCTCGAACACGAGCGTTTCTTTCCCGACGGTTTTTGCAGCGGGCGCATCGAACGAAAACCCGACGACCTGTGGCTGCGCGAAGTGACCGAGGCCCTCGACCAGAACGCCGACTGCCGCGTGGTCTGCGTGGACATCCACAACTGAACGGGACACCGGCACGCACTCGAAAAATTGCCGGATTTAGCATCCTTCCCCCATCACCATGATTGACGACATCATCGACGCACTCACCGACAGCATCAAGGAACGCTTCGGCGTCCTCGACCAGGCTTACATCGACGATCTTCTGCTCGAAGTCAGGAAAGACGCCGAAGACGAACTCACAACACGCTTCACCCTCCGCTACGTCTTGGTTGACGGCGAAACCGGACAGCTCGAATCACGGACCTTGTTCGCAGATCAAACTGCAGCCGACGAGGCGGCAAAACAAGATATCCGCGGGAAGTCCTGCCGCGTGGCGATTGTCCTGCTCGACGAATGACCGCGACTGCCCACTTCACTTTTCCCTACTCCATCGCCATGCAAGAATACTGGTACTTCGCCATCGATCGCGACAAGCGACTGATCCCCGTTGCCGGCCCGTTGGCCGTTGCCAATGCCTACCGCCTTTCACATTCTTCCCCATCCACACCATGACCAGCATTCCTGCCGACCTGACACTGCTTGCGGACGAGGCTCTGGAAGCATTCTGGAGCACGCTCGCAGGTCATTTCCCGGACGCAACCACCGGCGACCTCTCCCCTGAGCGTACGATCGGTCTGCAAATGGCCGCCGAAGAAGCAATCAAGGAATGGATCGAGAATAACACGCTGGTGGACTCCGCGTTGCGTCTTTAACGCCCAGGAGTGGACTTGGCGTTGCGTTTCACCGGTCGCTTGGTGGACTTGGCGTTGCGTTTTTCGTCGGAATCAGAACCGTCGCCATCGCAGCTTTTCCGGGAGAGCATGCCGCGTGTCGGCCTTTGTTGTCCAACGCCATCGTTTCAGGCAAAGTATCTGTATCAAATCATTCTGTAAACAAAGCACGGCTGCTTTTTTGAAAGCCGATTTCGATAGGGGATCGCCACCGCGGAGAGTGTTTTCATTCCCCCAACTTGTCCCGCAGCCGTGAAAGGTCCAGCCGCTCGAACCCGTCGCGATGCGTTTCGGGATGTTCGCGGCGGAACCGGTTGAGGAAGTGCAACCGTGCCATGTATTTCCCCGATTCCTCGGCGTCCTCGCGGGATTTGCCGTGCTGGATCAGGTCCTGCATCACGCGTTGTGCAACCTGCTGGAATGCTTCGCGCGCCTCGCCTTCCAGGTATGCCCGGAACGATTGTTCTTCGGACTCCGCTCCACCCGCACCGGCCACATTGGTCAGGTGCTCGCGGTCAGCCTCGCGTTGCCGCCTCAATTCTTCCCGCCGGAGTTCACGCCACCAGTCGGGTGCAGTCCGCGTCCCCGCCGCTGCGTGCCGGACGTTGTCCACGAAGTAGGCGGCGGCCGACTTTTTGAAGAATTCCTCCCCATGCCGCTCCTTCGCAGCCAGGGTAATGTCCGCCCACTCCCGCACGACATTCGGTCGATACTCGCGCAGGATCCGCCGGATGGCCGCGTCGTCGAAGCCGATCGACCGCAGCGGGTCGACCAACGGCGATTCTTCGGCTGAGAGGGGAGCGGGCTTGCCCCGTTTTCCCTCGAAATACGGGCCGCGTGTGAGGGCCAGACGGTACTTTCCGACGCCCTGTTTGACGAACAGTTCCTGCGGTCGTGTGGCTTCCGTCGGCAGACGCACAACTCCTTCGGTCGCGAGCCGGTCGATGCACCGTGCCAGTTTGACTTTGAGATTCCGCATATCCACCGTGGGGGAGAATCCGAGCACATCCACGCAGAGCTGGCCAACGTCGAACGTCGGCGAGACGGTGGAGCGGTAGAAGATCTTCTGCAGCAAAACGAAGAGCCGGCGGCTGGCGAAATCCAGCCTCCGGTAGGTGTCCAGATCGAACCACAAGCTGCCGCCGGTCGCCTGGCAGAACTCGAAGAATTGCTGGTCCCAGACGAACCGCCACGTCCGCGACGAGTCTGGACCGATGGGCAGGCTGTACTTGAGGAACCCGAAAGCAACGTCGCGGTGTTCGCCGCGGATCGGATCGTAGAACCCTGTGTTCTCGTAGATCACGCGGGACAGGCGGCGAACCATCTCGCGGAACAGTTGGTAGTCCCTGCCCCCTTTCGAGCTGTTGCTTTCGATCAGGCCGAGCTGGCGCAGGCAGTAATAGGGGGTTGCCTGGAACTCCGCACTCGGCTCCTGTTGGGAAAAGGTCAAAGCCAGCAGGCCCCAGAGGGTGAACTCATCCGCCGCCGACAGACCGGACGGGCAAGTCACCCGCACGTTCGCCATGACCAGCCGCCCGCTGCGGTTCCGGTATCCGTAGGTCGTCTCGTGGACCAGATTGTCGCGCAAGGACGCCACCGAATCGAGCGGGCACAGGGCATGCTCAACAAGTGACAGCTGGGCGCGTCCGCTGCCGACGTGCGGCACACGCGCGGACTTGGCCGCGACTCTGGAACACTCCGTCGAGCCGGTGGCAAGGGCCGCTTGGGGCGCATCGGAGGTCATTTCCGAAGAGTTTACGTCGCCTCCCGCCGTGCCCCGTAGGACTTCGACTTGCCTCACGCGATGTTAGTGGTCTGGTTGGTATCCGTCCTCGCAGTCGACCGCATGGCAATTTTGCGGTACGATGCCAACATGAAATCGACATCCGTTCTCCATCGCGTCCTCGAGCCTGTCGTGCGGTCACTGCCGACGGAAACGGCACGGCAACTTGCCCGCGCGGAGGCCGACGAGGAACTTCAGCAGCGCATCGAGGAGTTGGCGTGCAAAGCCAACGAAGGCACCTTGACTCCTGAAGAGCGGTCGGAGTACGAAGCTTACGTTGATGCGGGCGACATTGTCGCTACGCTCCAAGCCGTGGCACGGAAGGTGCTCCAGACGGTGGATGGGTAATGGATGCCCAGACACGCCGAATTTCCCAAGAGCCAGTCAGTGTAGGTCGGGATCTCCGAGACCGACACGGGCTTGTCGCCCGAAGCCAGTTCCGATGTCCTGGTTGCTCGGAGCAACTTTCGCCAAATTTGGCTTCTGGACGCGAAGAACGCCAGAGAACTGGTGCCCGTCCCGTGCGCCGCGATACGCTCCCCGCAGCTCTGCCCCTGCATTACTCGTGCTTGTGGGCCCCCTTCACCATGCCCATCACCCGCTCCAGTACGTCGAGCACATCGTCGTCCGTCACTTCCCGTTTGCGGAACGTAATCTGAACCGTCGCCGGTCCGACCAGATAACGACGAACCGTCGACCGCCCGCCGCGTGCCGGCTGCCCGGTCCGGCTCTGCCTCCAGCGTGCGGCCTCGCGTTCGGCCTCCGTCGCAGACATCTGGCCGGTTTGGATCTTGTCCACGAATGCTGGCTGTTCATCGGCCGGCAAGTGGGCGATTGCGACCAGATGTCGGCGAGACAACGTGCCCGCCTCGGCGGTACGAGCCTGCTGCTGGATCGCGGGGGCCACTTTTTGGATGGACAGCAAACGCGAGATTTCACTCTTGGGCTTTCCGGTCAGCCGGGCGATATCATCCTGGGTCAGCCTGTGCTGGTCACGCAATTCCGCCAACGCGTCCGACAGTTCGAATGGCTTGAGGTCGGCCCGCTGCCAGTTCTCGACGATCTGATCCACCAGGATCTCCTTGCGGGGCAGAACCCCTGCGGCATCTTCCACCAAGCATGGAACTGCCGTCAGGCCGGCCGCTAAGGCGGCGCGATACCGCCGTTCGCCGGAGACAATTTGGTAGATGTTGTCATTGGCGACGAACCAGACCCGCAGCGGTTGCTTCAGGCCCCGTTCTGACACCGAGGTCGTCAGTTCCTTCAACTCCCCGTCGTCGAACTCGCGTCGCGGCTGCTTGGGATCAGGACGAATGCGGGCAACGTCGATCAAGAATGCCCCCTTGAGCCGCTGGCGGCCGGCCTGTAACGGATCGCCCGCCGGAGTCGTCTCAAACGGCAATGGCCCACTTCTCTGGAAGGTCCGCTCGGCGGCTGCCAACGCGGCCTGCGCCGAGTTGCGCACAGCGCCGGAGCGTTTCATCGAAGAACTCGCGGGCGATACGGATGGCAACAACGGCCGGGGCGTGGTGGGTAAGGAGGACGGCATCGCGGTGGGACAGGCTGAACTGTGCCACATCCGCCCCCACACGTCAAAATCAGCCGCTGCAAAGCGGTTGCGTGACTGGCCTGGGCGACTCCACCGCTCGCGCTCGTGCCTCACACTTTGTCGCTCAGCTGAATTGCCCCGGCTTTGCTCAGCAAAAGTGCGTCACTACTTGGAAAGAAGAAAGGGGTTC
>JAAYEH010000588.1 GCA_012728855.1 Rhodopirellula sp.
GGTCGGCTGTCTGACAGAGAGAAGCGGGAAACAGCGGACTATGCTGCGACGCCTTCCGCCACTCCAGTGGGAGCGCAAAGCCCGGCCGGAGCCAAGGATAATCCTTTTGGGCGAACAGTACCCAGCACGCCCCGGAGCTAGTTGGCAACTCCGGTGGTTGAGTCCAATGGGCTTCCAAATCCGACCAGCTAAGCCGCTGATCGTGTTCGGCCACCAGTCGCAGAACTTCCGGTCGCAAGACCCAACGGGACAGATTGGTGCCCAGAATCTCGTAGGCTAGTTCGTGTGCTTTTACCGGCGTCGCCCGCTCAACGGGGCTCGCGCAGTGTTCCCTTAGAACAGCCTCCGTGATCGCGCGAAGCATTGTGACAGGCTCCCCGTCAATGGCCGGCGGATCCAGCAGGGCTCCAACGGACTGGAGGATCGCCCAGTTCCAAGGTTGGAAGGGCCGACGGACCAGCCGCCCGAAGTTCGCCGGCCCGGAAGAACGCGAGAGCGTCTGCGTTTACGCGGGCGGGCACCCCGTCCAGCTTGACCAGCGATCCCGACAGTTGCGTCGCGGGAGGTCGCTCCGCCTCTGCCCCTTGAAACTCAACGCAGATCTGCTCGTCCTCCCCGCCACGAAAAGTGGGCGGAATCGTCAGCCGCGCTGTCAGGGATCCATCTGGAGCAAACCATCGGAATACCGGATATTCAACCGGTGCCGGCGGTCCGGCGGCGGCGATCGCGTACGAAGGCTCCGGAATCCAGGTTCGTGGTGCCGGGGACGCACAGACGCCGATCGAAGGTTCAGCGTGCCGATCCCGACCTGGCACCGGCGGTATCGGGATAGGATCGCTCTTCAGGCTCTCCAGCGTCGCGATGAGTTCGCCGCGGTCCAGCGGAGCTATGCTTTCGAACGAAAGCTCCGCCTCGGCGTCCTCCACGGCATCGAGCAGTAAAAGAAACTTTTCTGCGGTCCCGGCCAAGGCTTCGTCCCACGCCGCCAAGTCGGGACGCATCATCAGACCGACCGTCTGGACAAACGTGCCCGCTGCCAAAAAGTCGGCGGCGTGATCCTCGATCCATCCGCGACAGCCTTGAAGTTCTCCAGCCAATTTCGAATCGGTGTTCCCAACTCGCGTGGCGGCTTCGAGCACAAGTTCCGCATCGTCGAGATCCTCGATCAGCTCCCTCGCCCAACGTGCCCGCTCGATTGGCGAAATGGGGCGCTCATAGGATTCGCTGAGCCGTTGGGCCTCTTCGCGCCACTCGGCGGGGTTGGGCACTTCCAATGCCTCGGAGACCAGCTCCTGCTGTCTCCGCCCGATCCGGTGGGTGGCCTGCTGAAACACGCCGTTCACGTCCACGCTGGCCAACAACTCCGGTCGGACGCGTTTCAGCCGCCCGGCGAGTGCCAGCAAGTCGTAGGCGAGTAGTTGGGGGCCTTCCCGAGTGTCCCCCCCCAGAGCGTCGGCTAGCGTCGCAAGCCACTGATCGAGCAGTTCCTCCACTTCGATGCGGTTCTCACGGACTGCGGAAAGACCGTCGCGAACATACGGGTTGCCGCTCATGGCTGGGGCCTCCCACACTTCTGCCGCAATTGCAGCCAGTCCTCGAATCGGAGTTGGCTCATCCGCGGCAGAACCTCCTTGAGCAGGCCGTAATCACAGTGAACGGCTCGGCCAAACAAATCTCGCGCATCGGGGTAGGTTCGGCGAATGTGCTGCACGGCCGGTTTGAAGACCGAGTAGTAGAGTCGCTCCGCAACCGTCCGGAACTCTTGCCGTGGTAGCGCTGTGTCTGCGGTAAATTGTCCGCGCCGACCCATTCGCATCCGGCGGCGCTGTTCAACGGCTACGTCACTCCGCTGCACCGATTCTTCCTGGCATTGCCGCACCTGGTGCGGATCCCCTTGTCCCGGGAGA
>JAAYEH010000589.1 GCA_012728855.1 Rhodopirellula sp.
ACGCAAAAGATCTCAGCAGGCTAGCCACGGCTCTCGACGCAGCCGGCGGGCATCAGGGCAAGGTGATCGAATCCCTGGAACAGATGCTCGGAGAGCTTTCTCGCTGGGACAGTTTCCGGCGGTTCCATCGAGACACCAGCCAGTTGCTCCGCGATCAGGAAGATCTGAATCGCCGCACCGCGGATCTGGCGCGGCGGACGTTGGCGAAGGACGTGAACAATCTTCCGCCGCAGGACGTGGCCGACCTGAAGATCGGCGCGCGACAGCAATCGGAACTCGCCCGGCGCTTGGATCGCCTCCAGCAAGACATGGCTGCCGCGGTCGAACCGTTGCGCGCCGACGATCCGCTCGCCGCGGAAACCATCGCCGACGCGCTGGCCCGCACCCGCGAACTGGCGAGCGGCGGAAAGATGCGGAGCACTTCCGCTGAGATGGAGCGAAACCAGATGGGGCAGGTTATGGCGAGGCAGCAGCAGATCGTCGAAGACTTGAACGAGATCCTCGACATTCTTGCCAATCGCCGCGAGCACGAGTTGGGCCGCCTGGTTGGCAAGCTCCGCGAGGCGGAAAAGGATCTGACCGACTTGGCGCAACGGCAGGCGGAAGTGCAGAAACAGTTGGAAGAAGCCGCCGCTGAGAAAGCCCAAGACGAGCAGCGCCGCCGGTTGGAGCAGCTCAGCCGCCGGCAGCAACAACTCCAGGAAGAAGCGGACCGGATGGCGCGCCGCCTGGAGCGGCTGATGGCCCAGCAGTCAAGCCGTACGACCCAGCAGGCAGCGGGCGAAATGCAGCAGGCGTGCCAGGCAGCGGGGCAGGGGGATGCAAAGGCGGCTGGCCAACAGGCGGAAATGGCCAAGAATTCGCTTGACGACGCGGCCCGACAACTGGCCCAGCGCCGCCGCCAGGCCGAGGCAGAACTCGCGATGGAACAACTTGAACGCCTCGAGGACGCCGTCCGTTCGCTCGCCGAGCGGCAGCAGCGAATGCTTGAGGAGACTCGCCGGCTCGAAGAGTTGCAGCGTCGTCAAGAAAGGCTGACGCGGGCACAGGCCATCAGTCTCCAGGATCTCGCCCGCCAGCAATCGGCCGTCCAGAGCGAGACGCTGGCGCTGGCGGACAAGCTCGCCGGTGCGGAGGTTGTTCATCTGGCCCTCTCCGCCGCCGCCGCGGAAATGAGTCGCGCGGCGGCAATGCTTGATCGCCAGGAAACCGGTCCGCCGACGCAGCAGACCCAGCAGCGTGCGCAAACGCGGCTCGGCATGCTCCTCGCTGCACTTAAACCGGAGCCGCCTGCGCCGAAGAAGGACGACGGCAGCGGCGGACAAGGAGGGCAGGGGGGGGGCTCGGCGCAGGCAATGCAGGCCCTCGTCGAATTGAAACTAGTAAAATTGATGCAGGAAGAGATCAACCACCGCACGCAGGATCTCGAGAACCTGTTCGGGCAGACCGAGAAGCTCGACGAGAATGCCCTCGGCGAGTATGAGCGGCTTCGTGCCGAGCAATCGCGGTTAGCGGAACTGCTTCTCGGGCTCATTCCGGAAGACGAACCACAGGAATCACCATGAAGATCAAAAAGGGGGTCGGGAGTCTTTTTTTCTTGTCGGCCGGGCGACGCTTCTTTGTGTGCGCAGAGCCTCTTTCGGCCGACAAGAAAAAAAGACTCCCGACCCCTTCCCTCGCCCGTTTCGCGATAGTTGTTCCTCTGCCGATCCTGGCCACAGCCCTGGCGGTCGTGGTGTTGATGCTCTCTTGCTTCGCCCCGATCGTCTCTGCCCAACAGGCGGGTTCTCTTGACGAGCAGTTGCTCGAGGATCTCGGCAAGGATCCCTTGGATACACTCGATCGTGAATTGTTCTCTCGACCGGACAAGAAGACGAAAGAGACGGGATCGCCGCCAGGCGGGGCAGGGCAGGGGAGCGCAACCGGTGCGGAACTCGAACAGCGACTCCTTCGCGAGTTGGGCCGGGCGGCGGAATCGGAGGCGGACAGTCCACTCCTGACGATAGCCCGTACCATGCAACAAGTGGAACAACGAATTGCCAAGGCCAATTCGGGTAAGGAAACCCAGCAGCTTCAGAGCCAGATTCTCGACAATCTCGACGAACTGCTCGAGCAGGCCCGCAGCCGCTGTCAGGGAGGCAAGCCGTCTGAGAAGCAGCAGCAGAAGGTTGCCGATCGCCAATCGGTTGAGCAGCCGAAAGCCCAGAAGAAGCCGAAGCAGAAGGCCAGCGGCGGCGGCCGGGATCCGACTCCCGCTATCGCCAGTCCGAACCAGTTCGGGCCCGGCGCCACGCCGTCGCAGCAGCCCAGTCGCGAAGAGTGGGGAGATCTGGTCAAGGCCCTCTGGGGAGAACTGCCCCAGCGCGAACGCGAGCAGATGGCCCAGTTCTTCGACGAGGAATTCCTCCCCAAATATGAGTTGCTGATCGAACAGTACTTCAGGCGTCTGGCGGAAGAGCAAGGAAGGCAGCCATGAAACATGCCTGTACTCTGATTCTGGCATTGTCCCTCATCGGTTACG
Organism: Rhodopirellula sp.; assembly: GCA_012728855.1. Lineage (GTDB taxonomy): Bacteria > Planctomycetota > Planctomycetia > Pirellulales > Thermoguttaceae > JABWBD01. The sequence continues at coordinate 2,522 of JAAYEH010000589.1, forward strand.
GACCTCTATCGCCGGCGGATACCGACGAGAAGACTCCGGATAAGACGGCGGTTGAGATGGTTACTCCCGCAGTCCAGCGGGCGATCGACCAAGGTCTGGTCTATCTCGCGTCGATGCAGCATGACGACGGCTCTTTCGGTACCGGCAACTATCGCGGCAACGTCGCGATCTGCGCCCTCGCCGGGCTGGCCTTCCTCTCCGGCGGCAGCACGCCGCAGCGCGGGCCCTACGGCGGCGAGGTATCGGAGTGCATTGACTATCTCTTAACGAACACGCAGGAAAGCGGCTTCATCAATCACTCCGCGGCAGCCAGTCACGGGCCGATGTACGGCCACGGTTTCGCCACCCTGTTTCTGGCCGAGTGCTACGGCATGACCCAACGGAGCGACATCCGTGAAAAACTCGATAAGGCCGTCAAACTGATCGTCAACACGCAAAATCAGCAGGGAGGCTGGCGGTACCAGCCGCAGCGGATGGACGCGGACCTCTCCGTGACCATCTGTCAGATCATGGCGCTGCGTGCCGCTCGCAATGCGGGAATACACGTGCCGCGAGAAACCATCGATCGCTGCACCAGCTATGTCCTCAAGAGCCAGAACGCCGACGGCGGGTTCATGTACATGCTCCAAGGCGGCGAGAGCGCGTTTCCGCGCTCGGCCGCCGGCGTGGTGGCGCTCTACAGCGCCGGCATCTACGACAGCCCCGAGATCACCAAGGGGCTCGATTACCTGATGCAGTTTCTGCCAGAACCGGGGGTGGTCTCGCGCGAGTCGTACTACTTCTACGGGCACTATTATGCTGTCCAGGCGATGTGGCTCGCTGGCAGCCCGCGCTGGAACCGCTGGTATCCCGCCATCCGCGACGAACTCGTCTCCCGGCAGCTCAAAGACGGCGCCTGGATGTCGCCGATCGCCCACGACTATGCCACGGCGATGGCCTGCATCATCCTGCAATTGCCGAACAACTACTTGCCGATCTTTCAGCGGTGAAGGGAGGAGGAGCCACGATGGAGGCAACCAAGAAGGGGTCGGGAGTCTTTTTCCGTATCGGCCGCCGACCGCGCTGGTCATCCCGAGCGGCGGTGATGCCGATACGGAAAAAGACTCCCGACCCCCTTGTGCCCCCCCTTGTACCCCGATTCGGACTCCCGGTCAGGCGGGAAAGCCTGACGTACGGCTTGCTAATCACCCTCGTCCTCACCGCCGGCGCGTTGGCCTCGTCGCCCCTGGCGGTGCCGGTCGACGGCGAACCGCTGGCGGCCGGAATTGCCGCGATCGACGACTCATGGAATATCGCGTTCACTGCCAACGGTGGTTCCCGCCAGATTGCGGCGGCGGATCTCGTCCGCTGGGGAAATCCGCGTGATCTCGTCCGCGGGCCGGTCGTCGTTCTGGCCGATGGCGGTTGGCTTGCGGCTGACGTGTTGCAGGCCGACAAGGAGACGCTCCGTGCCGACTCGGCCGTCTTCGGCCCGATGGAAGTGCCGTTGGAATTGCTTCGCGGCATCGTGTTCCAGTTGCCGCTCGATCAGCTCCAGCGTGATCTGCTCCTGGACGACGTTTCCGCCGCCGAAGGAAACTCCGACGAGTTGATCCTCGCCAACGGCGACCGCATCGCCGGCCGATTGGAAGCGATCGGCGATGCGATCGTGCAAATCCAATCTGCCGTCGGCCCGGTGGATGTCGAGCGGCGCCGGTTGCGGGCGTTGATCTTCAACCCGTCTCTGCTCAGCCGCACCGCGGCCTCGGGACTCCGCGCGTTGGTTGGGCTGAGCGACGGCAGTCTCGCGGTCGCCAGGCAGCTTGTATTGGACAAAGACTCGCTGAAAGTCACCGTTTCCGGCGGATTCACCTGGAATACGGCTCCGAAAGAACTGGTTTACCTCCAGCCGCTTGGCGGCCGGGCGACGTATGTATCCGACCTGGAGCCGGCCGGCTACCGCCACGTATCCTTTTTGGATTGGTCCTGGCCCTATCGCGCGGATCGCAATGTGACCGGCGGCCGGCTGCGAGCCGGCGATCTCATCTACGCCAAGGGCCTCGGCATGCACAGCGCGGCGAGGATCACCTATGTGCTCGATGGGGACTACGCCCGCTTCGACGCCTTGGCGGCTATCGACGACAGCACGGCGGGGCAGGGGAGTGTGGGACTTCGAGTGTTCGTCGACGGCAGCGTCAAGTTCACGAGTCCGACGGTCCGCGGCGGAGACGCAGCGGTTCCCGTTTCCGTCGACCTTCACGGGGCGAAGCGGTTGGACCTGATCGTTGATTTCGCCGATCGAGCCGACGTTTGCGACCACGCCGACTGGCTTGATGCGAGAATCGTCCGAGAACGGTAGTGTCCGGGGGGAAATTCCAGGAATCGACTATTCTCGATAGCGGAGCGTTACCAGAACACACGGCCCGCCGCCGATTGCGGTCAGGCCGAGTTCATCGACCCGTTGGCGCCAGTCGGCGGGTTCCGCCCCCGGTTGCATCCAGACACGCCGGATGCCGGCCGCGGCCGCCTGTTCGAGGACGCTCTCGGTGACTTTCGGCGGGGTGATGATCGACACGCCGTGTACCGGCTGCGGCAGCGAGGCCAGGTCGGGAAAACAGGGCACTCCCTCGACCTCGGTCTCCTTGGGATTCACCGGATACGCCTTGCGATCGTTCTGCAGGTAGGCCCGCAACACCTTGTTGCCGTACTTGTCGCGGTCGCTCGAAGCGCCGACGACGGCGAAGCCGTCGCCGGCCAGGAATGTCTCAATCAGCTTCTGATCCGTCATGTTCCGGTCCTAAGCCCCGTATTTCGCCAGCCGGTTGGCGTGTGCCAAGGCAAGCGGCATCAAATAGACTGCCTCGAAATGTCCCAGCCCGCCGCACAAGGCTTCGCCCTCGCCATACGCCTGGCAACGGTCGGGACGGCAGGTCGGCGCCCAGAGCAGCGTGGGGACGGGATGCCAACTGTGACTCTTCATCGCCGCCGGAGTGCTATGGTCGCCGGTAACGATGAGCACGTCGGGATTGAGCCGCTCGACTCGCGGCACGATGGCGTCGAACTGCTCGATCATCTTCACCTTTTCGGCGAAGTTGCCGTCCTCGCCGCGGCTATCGGTGTACTTGAAGTGGACGAAGAAGAAGTCGTAGTCGTTCCACGCTTTTTCGAGGACATCGATCTCTTCGGAAAGCGAAGCGGGCTCGCCGACCAGATTCATGCCGACCAACTGGGCAAGGCCTTTGTACATGGGGTAGACGGCGATGGCGGCGGCGTTGAGCCCGTAAGCTTCCTCGTAGGAGGGCAAATGCGGAGCGACGGAAAATCCCCGCATCGTCAGCCCATTGGCTTTCGCCTGGCCGGCGAGAAGTTTTTGGGCCTGCTTGACGAATTCCGCGGCGACTGCGGCGGTCTTCTTGCCGGCCGCGTCTTCGGCGGCCGGCGCCAGCGGAGGCACTCCGGTCTTCTGCGGATCGGTGTCGGCGACGTTGCCGCCCAAGCCTTCGCCGCGGAACACGACGACAAAGCGGTGCTCTTTGACCGGTTCGACGAAGATTTCCACCCCCGCTATCTTCACGTCGCGGAGCCTGATCGCCAGCGGGGCGCTTTCTTCGGTCGGGATCCGCCCGGCCCGGCGGTCGCTGATGTTACCGCGGGCGTCGAGCGTGCAGAAGTTACAGCGAATGGCGACGTCTTTGGGACCGACCGAAAAACCGACTCCGGTCGCTTCGAGGACACCCCGGCCGATGTCGTATTGGATCGGATCGTAACCGAACAGCCCCAGATGCCCCGGTCCGCTTCCCGGCGTGATCCCCGGTTTGATGGGGTACATGCTTCCCAGAACGCCTTTTTTCGCCAGATTGTCCAGATTAGGCGTGTTCGCGGCCTCCAATTCGGTCGGACCGCCCGGCTCATTCGGCAGACCGCCGATGCCATCGGCCACGAGCATGACGATTTTGGAGTTGTTCTTGTTTTTGAGCGAGCGGGTCAGGTCTTGGATGTTCATGGACGAATTTTCCTTTTCGATATGGTCGAATGATCGATGGTCCAATTCTAGGCAGTTCTGATAGTGTCCGGCAAAAGCCCGAATTTGCAATGGGGGGCCGCGAGGTGGTGGTGCGGTTGGTATCTCGGGGCGGGTGGCCCTGGAAGGTTCCGCTCACATGCGTTATTCTGCTCACTTTGCCGGTAGCCGTCCGGCGAGCGGCGATACAATGCTCTGGGGCAATGCGGCGAGCCTTGCCGACCCCACCCCTCCAACCCACGGGATGTGCCATGGCCAGCGACGACAACACTCGCAACGCTTTGGAGTACGATCCGTCCGGCGTGATGATGCCCGAGACCGGCCTGTCGCGAGCCGATCTCGACTGGATCGCGCCACGCCTGGAGGCCGCACGGGCCGAAGTGCTTGCGGACCTCGATTGCTGGCATCGAGGCGATCCGGTCCCGGAAGAGAAGCAACCGCTCGATGCAGGCTTCACCGATCTTCCCGACCGGCTCCTGGACGAGCACGCTCAAGCGGGCGAGCAGAGCGAGTTGGGCCGGATGATCGCCGTGGCGAAGCGGTTGCGGGAGACGGTCGATCGCGCGGTGATTCTGGGGATCGGCGGATCCTACATGGGCGCGCGGGCGATGTTCGAGGCATGTTGCCACCCGTTCCACAATGAAATGCCGCGGGTCGCTCGCGACGACCATCCGCGGATCTACTTCGAGGGGAACAATGCGGACAATGCCGCCATGCTCGGTCTGATGGATCTGCTGACCACGGAACATGCGGCCGACGATTGGGCCATCGTAGTGATCAGCAAGAGCGGTGGAACCTTGGAGACGGCGGTCGCTTTCCGGCTGTTTCTCGACGTGCTCCGCCAAGCGTGCGGCGGCGATATCGAGAAGGTCCGGCAGCGGGTCGTTCCGATCACCGGGCGTTCGGGGCGGCTCCGCGATTTGGCCCATGCCCTCGGCTCGCCCGAGGTTTTCGATATTCCCGAAGGGGTGGGCGGGCGTTTCTCCGTGCTGTCGGCCGTGGGGCTTTTGCCGGCCGCGGTGATGGGGCTCGACGTGGTCAAGCTGCTGCAGGGCGCCGCGGAAATGAACCGCCGCTTCCGCGAGCAGTCGCCAGGCAGCAATCCGGTGCTCGACTACGTGGCCGTTTGCCACCTGATGGAGAGCCGCCGGGGAGCGAATGTCCGCGTGCTCTCCACCTGGGGCAAGGGGCTGGAATCGGTCGGCCTCTGGTACGACCAGCTTCTCGCCGAAAGTCTCGGCAAAGACGGGCAGGGCGCGTTGCCGTTGACGGTGGTCAATACTCGCGACCTTCATTCCCGCGGCCAGCAGCATCAAGAGGGCGCTCGCGACAAGCTGATTACCAACCTCGTCGGCCAGCGCTACCATCCGGGAGTGCTGACGATCGAACGGTCGGATCTGAACCAGGATCGGCTCAACGATCTGGCCGGAACCGCTGTTCCCGAGATCCTCGAAGCCGCCTTCCGCGGAACCAACCAGGCGTACCACGACGACCGCCGCCCGACGGCCGACATTCGGCTGGAACCGCTGGACGAAGCGGCGCTGGGGCAGTTCTTCCAGATGATGATGCTGGCGACGGCGGTGGAGGGGCGACTGATCGGGATCAATCCCTACGGGCAACCCGGCGTGGAAGCCTACAAGAAGAACATGACCGCGATTCTCAGAGGCAAGTAAGCGATGGCAACCGAATTGACCTGGCTTGGCCACGGAAGCTGGCTGATCGCCACGGGCGAGCACCACATCGTCGTCGATCCCTTCCTGACCGACTCGCCCACCGCGGCGATGAAGGCGGATGACGTGCCGGCCGACTTCATCCTCGTCTCGCACGGCCACTTCGACCACGTCACCGACGTGGAACGGATCGCCAAGCGGACCGGCGCCATGCTCATCTCGTGTTTCGAGGTCTGCCAGTGGTTCAGCAGAAGAGGGCTGGAGAAGAACCACCCGATGAATATCGGCGGCAGCTTCGCCTTTCCTTTCGGCCGCGTGAAGATGACCATGGCCCAGCACTCGTCGACGATGCCGGACGGATCCAACGGCGGATTGGCGGGCGGATTCCTCCTCTCGCTTGCCGAGGGCAACGTCTACTTCGCTTGCGACACGGGATTGTTCTACGATATGAAGCTCATCGGGGCCGCGGGCATCGCCTTGGCGGCGCTGCCGATCGGCGACAATTTTACGATGGGCCCCGACGACGCGCTGGAAGCCGTCAAGCTGATCGAGCCGCGGCGCGTGGTGCCGGTGCATCGCGGCACCTGGCCGGTGATCGAGCAAGACGCGCGGGCTTGGGCCGAGCGAGTTCGCCATGAGACGCAAGCCGAACCGGTGGTGATCGAGCCGGGCGGCAAGATCGTGCTGTAAGGCAGGTTGCCGATGGACGTGTCGTACAGCCTCGAACGAGATTTGTCTGCCGGCGAGTTCGTCGATCTGCTGCGACGCTCCACGCTGGCCGAGAGGCGGCCGGTGGACGATCCGGAGACGATTCAAGGCATGCTCGAACACGCCGACGTTGTCGTCACGGCTCGCGTCGAGGGGAAGCTCGTCGGTGTAGCAAGGGCAATCACGGATTTCCACTACTGCACGTACCTGTCGGACCTGGCCGTCGACGTCGCCTTTCAGCGGCAGGGGATCGGCCGGCAGTTGATCCGCCGTACGCACGACGCTGCCGGTCTGGCCACGACGCTGATCCTGCTGTCGGCCCCCAAGGCTGCGAGCTATTATCCGCATATCGGCTTGACGTCCCACGGCTCGTGTTGGATCATCCCGGGAAAGGGAGCGGGCGAAGTGCGTCGGAGGCAAACGTAACCATTTTCGTGGGGAGCAACCGCCATGTCGCAGAGTCCGGCCGCCGAAGCGTTGCCGCTGAAAGATCGCAGCACGGGACTTCTTATCTTCGGAGTACTGGAGATCTTTCTGGGGCTTTTCTGCGTGCTGATGGTCCCGGTGATGCTCCTGTCGACGTTGATCGAACAGCCTGGGGGTGCGCCGTCGGCAAGCGTGCGGATGATGGTGCCGGCGGCGGTGTTCTACGCCGAAATGGCGACATTTTTCATTTGGATTGGAATTGGCTCCATGCTCGCGCGGCGTTGGGCCCGGGCAGTGATGCTCGTCGTCTCCTGGGGTTGGCTGGTTTGCGGCGTGATGGCAATGCTCTTGATGGTCGTGCTCATGCCTCGCATGTTTGCAGAGATGCCTCCGGGCCAACAGATGCCCGCGGAGATGCTGGTGTTGATGCAAATCGTTATGGGCGGCGTTCTGAGTTGCGTGTACATCCTGCTGCCCGGTGCATTGGTGCTCTTCTACCAGAGCAAGCACGTCCGGGCGACGTGCGAGCGGCGGGATGCGGAGGTTCGCTGGACCGACCGCTGCCCGCTCGCCGTGCTGGCACTGGTGGTTTTGTTCGCGTACGGTGTATCATGCATGGTGTGGATGCCGTTCTACAACTTCGCGATGCCATTGTTCGGCGGCTTTGCCGACGGAGTCGCCGGTGCGATTGTTGCCGTCGCGATTGCCGCCGTGCTCGTCTATCTTGTCTGGGGAATGTACAAGCTTCGCACGCATGCCTGGTGGACCGCCGTGGTGCTCACGATCGTCGGCTCGGTGTCAGGCGTGCTGACGGCAGCTCGCACGGATTTCCTGGAACTGTATCGGAGAATGGGGTTTCCGCCGGACCAGATCGAACTGATCAAGCGGACGGGCATGATCGAGAAGATGAACGAGGCCTGGTGGGTCGGGATCCCGGTTGCGATTGTCTTTCTGGCATATCTGCTATACGTGAAACGGCATTTCACGAGCGGCTCCGCGGAGCCGGTGGCGACCGCAGCGTGACGGGGGCATGATTGGTTAAGCGTCTTCCTCATCCATGAGCGACGTCGGCATGCCGTGGCCGGGGGTATTGGCGTAGAGGAGCCAGTAGGCCACCGGGATGACGAAGAGGGTGAAGAGCGTGGAGGCGAAGAGGCCGAAGATCAGCGACCAGGCGAGGCCCGAGAAGATCGGGTCGATGATGATCGGCACCGCGCCGAGCATCGCCGTCAGCGCGGTCAAGAGGATCGGCCGCAGGCGGACGACGCGGCTCTCCATCACCGCGTCGAACAACGACCGGCCACGACCGAGCGAGAGGTGAATGAAATCGACCAGGATAATCGAATCTCGCGTGACGATCCCCGCCAGGGCGATCATGCCGATCATGCCGGTGGCCGTGAAATAGACCGGATCGAGATAGCCGCCCACGTCCTGCGCGCTGGCGGCGTTGAGCAGCCAGAAGCCGGGCAAGACGCCGAGCACCGTCAGAGGAATCGCCAGCATGACAACCAGAGGCAGGGCGAACGAACCGGTCTGGCCCACCAGCAGCACGTAGATGCCGACCATCGCCAACCCGAAGGCGATGCCGAGGTCGCGGAAGACATCGAGTGTGATCTTCCACTCGCCTTCGCCGGCGAAATCGACGGTAAAGCCGGCCGGCAGGCCCCAGAGGATGCCGCTGCCGTTGGAAGCAAACGTCCGCTCGTCGACCGGCCGCGGTTGCGTGGGCAACAACCAGCCGTTGCCGACCTGCTCAACCTCCGCCGCGGGAGGTGGGCCCTCAGCCTCGTCGGCGAGAATGTCGACCACCACGTCGGCTGGCGGCCGACCGGCGGTCTCGCCGAAGACGTAGGCCACGCGGTGCAGATTCTTGTGATAGATCATCTGGTCGACGCGGGTGCTCTTCCACTGGCCCAGTTCAGCCAGCGAAACGAGCTGACCGCTGTCGCCTTTGACGTAAACCTCGGTGAGATCGGCCGCGCTGGTCCGCTGGTCGATGGGCAGGCGGAGTTCGATCCGCAAGGGGTTGCGTTCGGCCTCCCGGCGAATCACGCCCACCGTGTCGCTCCCCAGTAGAGATTCCAGTGTGTCGGCGATCCGCTCGGTGGAAATTCCCGCCAGGGCGGCTTTCTCCTTGTCGGTGACGAAAACGAGCTTCTGCCGGGCGGCTTCCCGGACGTCGTCAACGTCGACTACTCCCGTCTCAACCGTCATGCGGGCACGAACCGTATCGGCGGCGGCCAAGAGGTCGGCATAGTTGTGGTCCGGCTGACCGTAGACCTCGGCCACCACGCTGGCGATCACCGGCGGCCCGGGGGGAGTTTCGACGATCTTCATCCGGAGATTGTGGCGATCGGCAATGGCCTGCAACTCATTGCGCATCCGCAGACCGACGGCGTGGCTCTGCAGCTTACGGTTCTTCTTGCCGGCGAGGTTGATTCGTAGTTCGGCCACATTGTCGCCTTGGCGGAGATAGTAATGGCGGACCAGGCCGTTGAAGTCCATCGGCGAGGCGACACCGACGTAGCTCGTGTAATCGGATATTTCGGGGACGCCGGCGAGATAAGCCTCCATTTCCCGCACCGCCGCGTCGGAACGTTCCAGGGTGGTTCCTTCGTCGAAATCGAGAACCAGAAGCAGTTCGTTCTTGTTATCGAACGGGAGCATTTTCAGCGGCACGCTCCGCCACACTCCCAATCCCATCGCCGCCACGGTGAGCAACACCATCACCAGCAGGAAGCTCCAAGCCACCAGGCGGGAATTCAGCAGCGGCGCCATGAGCGGGTAAAAGACCTTGTACAGTCGCGACTGTTTGATCGTCTCCAGGTCGTCGGGATCGTGCCCTTCGTGAGAGGCGTCGCCGGAAGTGTACTTGCGGCGCAGGACGTGGTAGGCCAGCCAGGGCGTAATGGTGAAGGCGACGAGCATCGACATGACCATCGTCACCGGCACATTCAAGGCCATCGGCCGCATGTAGGGGCCCATCATCCCCGTAATGAAGAACATCGGCAGGAAGCTCACGATCACCGCCAAGGTGGCCGTGATCAGCGGCGGGCGAATTTCGGCTACCGCTTCGAGCACGATGCGGCGGGTCGCTTTCTTGCGGAGGGTGAAGTGGCGGGCGATGTTCTCCACGTCGACGATCGGGTCGTCGACGAGCAGCCCGAGGGAGAGAATCAGGGCAAAGAGGGTTACCCGGTTGATCGTGAAGCCGAGCATGAGGTTGATCGCCAGCGTGAGGCCGAAGACGACCGGCACGGCCACTGCCACCACCAGTCCCTCGCGCCATCCGAGGCCGAAGGTCAACAACGCCACAACGAGCAAGACTGCCACCGCGAGTGCTTCGACCAACTCGTTGACCTTCTCGTCGGCGGTGAGGCCGTAGTTGCGCGTGATGATAAGGTCCATGTTGTCGGGCACGATCTCTCGCTGCAACTGCTGAGCCTCTTCGATGACCGCCTCGGCCACCCAAACGGCGTTGGAACCTTTTTTCTTGGCGATAGCGATGGTCACCGCCGGCTGCGGGAGGGCGGCTTCGTCGGAATGGACCTGGTCACCGTGGTCTTGGCCAAGAACGGTGCCCGGGAAGTTATGGTGCTCGGTGAAGCCGCGGGCTGGTCCCCAGCCGTGGCGGACGTAGCTTTCCACTTCCTCCGGTCCGTCTTCGACGCGGGCCACGTCTTTCAAGAACACGGGACGGCCGTCGAAGACGCCGACGACCAATTCCCGCAACTCGGCGGCGCTGCCGAACGGCTCGCCCGCTTCGACCCGAACGATCCGATCGCCGGCGCGGAAATCTCCCGCCTCGCGGCGGACGTTGGCGCCCTGGATGGCCCGCTGTAATTCCAGCGGCGAGACGCTGTAGGCCGCCATGCGGTCGGCATCCATGAGAACCTGGACGACGCGGGCACGACCGCCGACCACGTAAGCCCGCGACACATTGTCGGCGGCGGCCAGCCGCTGGGTGAGTTCCTCGGCCACGCGCCGGAGCGTCATGCCGTCGGACGAGCCGCTGGTGAGGGTGAGGGTGACGACCGGCACGTCGTCGATCTCGACTGGCTTGACTACCCAGCCGCCGACGCCGGGCGGGATGATGTCGACATTTTCGTCGAGCTTCTTGTAGAGCTTCACCAGGCTCCGCTCGCGGTCCTCGCCGACGAAGAAGCGGACCGTGATGGTCGCCTGGTTCTCGCGGCTCATCGAATAGACGTATTCGACGCCGTCGATCTGGTAGAGGATTTTTTCCAGCGGCGTGGTGATCAGTTGCTCGACTTCGGCGGCGGAGTGGCCGGGGTAGCTGACGTGGACGTCGGCTAAGGGAACGACGATCTGCGGATCCTCTTCACGAGGAGTGACGCCGAGCGCGGCCACCCCGAGCACCGACGCCAAGAGGATCAGAATCAAGGCGAGATTCGATTCCAGGAAGATCTTGACGATCTTGTTGGTGAAGTGGTGTTCCTCGACGGGGACGTTGTCTTGATGCTCAGCCATGGTTGACCTCCGCTGTCACTGCGCTGCCGGTGGGAACGACGACCTGTTCTCCTTCACGCAGGCCGGAGAGGACTTCCCGTTGTCCGTCGATGGCGCGGCCGGTACGGATGGCGCGGCGACTGGCACGGCCGTCGGCGACGACTTGGACCAACTCGAGCTGGCCGACGTTCCGCACCGCTTCCTTAGGCACAACGAGCACCTGCTCTTCGTCGAGGGGAATAAGGATGCGGCCGAACATGCCGGTATAGATGCCGGTGGGGCAGGGGCCGGTGACCTTGACATCGAAGGCCCGGCTGGCCGATTCCGCTTGGGGAACGATTTCGCTGACGGTGCCGCTGCACTCCTTGCCGATCCCCTCGACGTAGACGCCGATCTGTTGGCCGACGGCAAGTTGATGGGCGAGCGACTCGCGGACGGCGGCGACGAGTTGCATCCGCTTGGGATCGAAGAGGGTGAGAAGTGTCTGCCCCGGGGTGACCATATCGCCGACATCGACCTTCTTGTCGATGACGATTCCGCTGATGGGCGCGCGGATGGTGGCCCAGTCGAGAGTTGCCTGCAATTCATTGATGCTTTCCTTGGTGCGGCTGACCTCGGCTTCCGCCGATTTGACGGCCGTGAGCATCTTGTCGTATTCCTGCTGGCTGATGATGCGGTCTTTGGCGAGTTGGGCGTTGCGTTTTTCGTCGGCAATGGCCTGAGTCCGCGCGGCTTCGGCGGCGGCCAGCGCCGCATTGGCCTGGCGGAGCTTGGCCTGCAGGTCGGTGTCGTCGAGGCGGATAAGGACTTCGCCGGCCTGAACCGGTTGGCCCGCCTTGATGTTTACCTCGACCACCCGCGCGAGAAGCTTGGAGCCGATGCTGGTTTCGTGTACGGCGCGGATGGACCCGACGGCCGACTCGACGCGCGGCAACCGCATCGAGCGGACGGGGACGACCTCTCCGTGGATTTCCGATGAAGCCGCGGCTGCGCCCGGGCTGGATTCGGAGACTTTCGGCTCAAAGCGGCCGGCAAGCCAGAGCAAGAGCAGGACGACCCCGAGGGAGAAGATGATGAAGACGGCGGTGCGGCCGATCCATGCGGTCCAACGCGTTAAGGCAGCGAGGCGAGGTGTCATCGAAAGGCCCTTTCTTATAGTTTGGGCATGATTCAGATGCGGGTTGCGCTTGGCAAGCGGGATTTCGGTGGCAAGATCCCGCTCGGCAAGCGGGATCTACTATGGGCGATGTGGAGTTGATTGTTGCGGCTATTGGCGTAGATGCGCAAGAGGGCGGTTGCGCTACGGGCTCGCGAGACTGCTGAAAAAGGATAGGCACCGCACTCATGGTGGTCTGGCTTGAAAAACTGGTAGAAGATGTGGCGGAACCACTCCCCTTTTTCAGCATCCTCTCTAGGGTGGGGTTGGGTGGAAGCGGCCATGCAACGCATCGGAGCAGTATCGCATAAGAAGGGGTGGTGCTGCAAGGTCTTGTGAGAATACGGGTTGCGTGTGTGGCAGGGGACACGGAGCCTGTGGTTCTGTTGCGGGATGTGTTGCATGGTGCGACTGGTTTGCGGTGTTGGTTAGGAAGGGCCGGGGATGGATGGAATACCGCGCCCGCCCTTCTTGGGATCAGATCGGCAAGGTCGGTTGTGTAATGGTCTACAAGATGGACCGCCTGCACGGCCTGTTGATGAACGTGACCGACCGCGGCAAGCTCACATATAGGGATGAAGCCCGTGGTCGGCGATGAACTTAGGGAACCTGTAACGGCAATACCGAAGACGCGACCTGACCAGCGGGGCGGAGTGGGTATTGCCGGAGCTTGTGACGTGTCAACTCATGTCGCTCCGGGCGTCTACTGCGTGGGTGGCTCAATGAAGACTGCGCTCTCAAGGCAATACCTTCATATTGCCGAATAATTACGATGAAGAACGACATACTGCTCATTGGGATTCAGTGCATGGTGGCACAAGAACCTCATGGGCTTCCGTAGAAGAATCCTCGGGGGGGGAAAAGGATGACTAAGTCCACTTGGCGGGTTGTGACTGTCGTAGTCGCCTGGTCAATCGTGTCGATTATTCCGGCAGTGGCCCAAGACTTGGGAGTGCCGTGCATGGATTGCGACGAGACATGTGAGGCGATCTGTCCGGGATTCATCGCCGGCGCGGAAATGGTCATTCTCAGACCGTACGCGAGCGATCCAAAGAACTTGACGATCAGCAACGGCGAAGAAACGTTCTCGTTGACTCAACCGGACAACAGCTTCGACATCTGTCCCCGATTCTGGCTCGGCTACGTGGGAAGCCGGGGATTGGGCGCACGCGCCCGATACTTCAAGTTTGATCACGGACTGGATGCGGAGTCGCTGCTGCTGGAAACGACCGAGAATACGCCGATCTTCGGTACCGATCTCCGTATCACCGGCGCCGGTGGGCTGACGGTTTACGCCGTGGATGTCGAGGCGTTCCAGCAAGTCGCCCTTGGCCAATGGAATGCCAGCTTTGGCGGCGGTGTGCGCGCGGGCGGGCTGGGCCGCACTTTTGCCTTCGCGGTCGAACCACTCGACGAGCCGATTCAGTCGGCTGAGTTGTCCAAGGAGTTCGATGGCGTCGGACCAACCGTCTTTGCCGAGTTCCACCGGCCGCTTGGCTGCCGGGGGCTTGCTCTGGTGGCCAACGTGCGAGGTTCGGTGCTCTTCGGCCAAGAACGGTTGGGGATCGCCGGCACGGGAGACGAACTGCTCGGCCTTAGTGCCTCTGAGAAGCACGATGCCATCGTGGGGGTCGGTGAGATCCAACTCGGTGGTGAGTGGACCCGTCCTTTGGACTGCGGTGGCAACTTGCTGGTCAATGCTCTCTGGGAAGGCCAGATCTGGTCGGGATCCGGAGCGATTCTTGACGTGATCAGCAACGACGTTGGTCTGATCGGCTGCTCCATTGGAGTAGGTATGGTGCGGTAGGCTGCCAGGGGTGCGTTTACGGCACCAGCAGCACGTAAGCCAGGATCATGATCGCGCCGCCCACCACGGCGGCGGACAGTCCGGAGCGGCGGCGGGTGCGGCTGGCCGCCAGCAGCACGAGCCCCGTGACGCTGGAGATGGTCATCAGCGCCGCGGAGATGTCGACGACCCCGGACCAGGCGGAGCCGGTGTTGCGACCCTTGTGCAGATCGTTGATTAGCGCCACCCAATCCTGCTGCCGCACCGTCAATTCATACCGACCGGTCGCCCGCTCGATAAAGATGTCGGCGGCGTAGGCAGGCCCCTTGAAGAGGACGATGCACTGGTAGGGATCCACGGCGAACTCCTTGACCGCGCCGCCCAGGTTGTGCCGTGTGCGCAACAGCGCGACCACGGCTTCCTGCTTCACCGCGGCTTCGCCATTGGCTCCAGGGTCACGGCCAGCCGGCAATGGCTGTTCGACACTCGGCGGCGCCTCCAGCGCTGCCGACCAATCGCTGCCCGCTGCCGCCGCGACCGCGGGCGGGATGTCCAGGGGCGCCCCTTCGACCGCTGGCGGTTCTTCAACCGCCGGCGCCGACTCGGCCGCGTGCGTCGAATTCCCCGGCGCACCGACGGCTTCGCCGTCACCGTAGGGCGAAATGCCCAAGAGAGCCGGATCGATCAAGCCTTCCAGACGATCCACCCGCTCGACTCCCATGCTAAACCAGTCTGGATGGTTGAGCGTCAGGCCGGTCACGGCGAAGAACAAGATCGCCAGGAAACCGAACATGGACAGGTAGATATGTACCCACCGCATCGCCGCCGTCAGCGGACGAAAGCGGGAGCGCAAAGGCGGCACGTCGTCGGAGCAGTCGGACACGGGCGACTCCCATCGCAAGATGTGATCACAACGCGAATCGGCGCGGCTTCAGCGCTCGGCGGGTGGTTCTCTTTTCCGATACTCCAGCGCAGCGCGGCTGATTTCAAAGTTGCCGCCCAACTCGACGGTAAACGGTTGGCCGCGTAGCTCGACTTCCTTCCGCATCAGGTGATACGTGCCATGCTCACGGGCCGCTTCGATCAGCACCGTGTACTTCCCGCTGGGCACGTAACGGCCATCGTTGCCTATGCCGTCCCAGAGGATCTGATAGCGGCCCGGCGAGCGCGATGCCCGCGATACGGCCCGCAGCAGGCGGGGATCTCGCCAGTGCTGTGCGTACCAGCGGCGCAGGTCCGGCAGCCATCGCGGATGCCCATACCATAGGGCGAGCGTCCGCACCGGCGCGCCGCTCGCGTCTTCGATCCAGGCGGCCACGTAGGGACGTTGATAGCGTCGCGAGCGGGCGGGCGCTATCTGGAAATCGACCACGGCCTCGAACTGCTGGCCCCAATACGCAGGCGCCTCGGGCACTTCCGCCGCCTCGATTCCTTCCGCGCCGGCTGACGCGGCGCCCACCTGCGACGCCAGCAGCATCCTGGCGGCCTGCGAGCCTTCTCGGACGAGCGGCTGCGTCTCCGTCAGGCGGTCACCGGCGGAACCGGCCGCAGAACCACTGCCGGTCTCGCACGGCAGCGCCCTCCAGCCGGCGCTGGCTCGCTGGCTTCCGTCGTGGAAGACCAACAGACACTCGCTGCCCTGCACCCGTTCCACCAAGGCCAAACCGTCTTCGGCCGGCAGCACGGAAAGGACTGTGGCCAGTGCGTCGGCTTCGGCCGCGGTGGGGGCGATCGCCGTCGCGCTGCGCACTCGCTCGACCGGCAGGCCGCTGCGGGGATCGATCAGATGAGAGTACCACGCGTCGCCTATCTTGAATCCTCGTTCATAGCCGCCGCTGGTGGCAATCGCCTGGTTGCGCAGCTCGACCATATCCAGCATTGCGCCGTTCTCGGCCGGTGAGGCCGGGTCGGCAATGCCGACCTTTTCGGTCATTTCGCCGAAGACTCGCATGTCGCCCCCGATGTCCAACAAAACGCCTCGCACCCCCGCGTTGCATCGCAGGGCCGCCTGGCCGGCCCGGTCGACAATATACCCTTTGGCGATCGCGTCGACGCTCACCGGCACGCCGCCGCGGAAACTCACCGTGCCGTCTTCGTGGATTGTCCAGGCGGGCACCGCCGCCGCTTGAACCGCCTGACCCAATTCCGCCTCGGTCGGCAGGCGGCCCTGATCGGCCGCCCGCCTCCAGACACGGGTAATCGCTTCAACGGCCGGGTTCAGCGCGCCGCCGGAGGCTGCACGCCAGTGATCGTAGAACCGGAGCACTTCGCGCAACTCATCGGAAACCTCTTGTGCAACGCCCGGCTTCCGCAACCGCGCGGCCAGTTCGCTTCTCTCCGTGTACGTGCTGAGGATTGCCTCGAGCCTGTCGATTTCTTCGAGAGCGGCGGCTTCCGCCTGCCTGGCAACCTCGGACGACGAAGCCACAACGTGCAACTGCAGCGAGGTTCCCAATACGTTTTCGTACCAGCAGACGTATGGTTGCCCCGCATCGTTTGCATGGCAACAGGCGCCGACGGCCAGGCTGATGAATGCGGACAAGACGCCGCTTGGAACAGGGTGTTTGTGCGCGGCTAACATCATGGTTCTCTCGGGGATGGCGGGACAACGGCAGGGTCTTGTGCTCCGACGGCGATTGCCGTCAAGACGAAACGGGCGATCGACGACATGCCTTGGCGGTCACGTGCCGTGCCTCGGATGACGAAAATCACCGCCTAGTGTAGTCTGCGCACAGCGCGTGTTCAAGCCAAATGCTCCATGTCGCTCCGCACAGAACATAACGGGGACGGATACCTCGCGAGGACGACTGTTCTCCGCGTTTTGCGAAGATTCGACTCGGAGCCAGTCCCTGTTTTGTTGGGGAAGTGATGTTCGTGAGTGTGCGGCAAGGGCGAAAGGAACTGGTTGTGGGCAAGGCTCCGAACACAGCATCGCCACCCAGGGTGCCATGAACGGCCAGGCTCCTGGCGATTCGGTTCGAGGAAATGGTCCGGCGCGGCGCGGTCGCCGTGATTGCCGTGCTTCCATCAGCGGGAGTTTCGCGATTTGAAAGCTCATCGACCGCTCTGCCGTTCATCCACAGGTTCGCCTAGGATGATCTTTCTTCCCGTGAACGTGGCCGAAATGATATTGCTGCGTTCTCGGACTTCCGTGATGACAACCCCGGCGATATGCAGGGCGACGACTACCAGCAACGTGTAAAAACCGTAGACGTGCGTAAGGATAAAGGGCTTGCGCAGGGATCGCATACTGTCGAACGATGCTTTGTCGTACATGTCTGGTGAGTTCGGCATGAGAGAACCTGGGGCGACTCCCGGCGCCGCCACCCATTTGGCAATTGAGTGTCCGAAAGGGGGATAGAACAGATCAGTTCCGGCGAGCACCAAACCATTGGTGGCCAGCAGCATGAGCAATACGAACATCGCCGTAATGCTCAGCCGTCCCAACGGATTGTGCCCGAGGTACTGCTGGGACTCACGCGAAAGAACTGCTTTGATGGAGGATCTTAGAGATGCGAAGTATCCTCGCCCACCGGGGAGAATTGCCCCCCACCTCGCGTAGCGATTCCCGACGAATGTCCACACAATCCGGACCAGTAAACTCACGACAAAGACGTACCCCACCAAGACGTGAATCGTCTTGAGCTGCAGAGTGCCGGTCCGAGGAATTTCCAGGTCACTTCCGTGCAGAATAAGGTATCCAACAGCCACAAGGGCGAGCACGCAGACAGCGTTGATCCAATGAAACAGCCTGGTGGGAATATCCCACACAGAATAGGATTTCAGTTCGGGCATGGGAGTTCTCCAAGGACTTGTCAGGGTGCGAATGGCACGCAACTATCGGATTGTAAATGACGCCCTGTCTGCGCGAAAGCCCGGCGAGCGGTCCATTGGGCGCACCTTGCACTTCGCGCGGTGACGGACTTTGTGTTATCAAGAGGGGGGTAAGTCTGGGCCGTGGGATTCGGCTCATTGAGAAGATACGCAATGGAGGAGGCCAGGGATGGCAACCATCAA
>JAAYEH010000590.1 GCA_012728855.1 Rhodopirellula sp.
AGGCAACCGGGACGGACGGCATGGGCGGCGACCACGGCGGCGGCGACATGCGCCTGGTGGCGGACTTTGTCGAGCACGCACTGGGCGGCAAGGCGTCCATTGCATGCACTTCATTGGATACGTCGATCTACGGGCACCTGCTGGGCTTCAAGGCAGAGGAAGCACGACTGGCCCAGAAGGTTGTCGATATACCAACCGTGGAAGCTTAACCCTTTATCGTTCAATCGAAACTAGCCCAGCGCGTATAGCCCCGCATGGCGATGCGGGGACCTAACTCCGCGTCGCCGAGCGACACATCGCTGTTGTTTTTCGTGTGATGATCACGTTGCGAACCAAACGGCGTGGTTTCGCTGCGCGATGACAGTCAGGTCCCCGCATTGCCATGCGGGGCTTCTTGCGATTGACCCGATGCGAGCGGCAATGTAGGCAAATACATACGTGCATTAGAATGAAGATGCCGGGCTGGTGCGCTTGGGATGGCGCACCAGCCCGGCTGGAATGCACAGATCAAGCGGCTATTCGGTCGCCAGAACCTTTATCTTCCATGGCTCCAGTGTCAGCTCCATCTCGCCGGTGAAGTAGCCCGCCCATTTCCCGTTGGTCCTGTCGCGCAGGCTCTGTCCGATGGGAAGGCCGGCTGCATCAGGGAACCTGATCTTCGCCGTCTGCGTGCTTTCGCCGAAGTTCGCCATGAATATCAGCACCCTGCCGTCCTTGCCGAGGCAATAGCTGACTTTCACATCAGACGGCTCTGCCTGAACGCTGTTTTCGTAATAGGGGTGCCATCTATCTGAATAAACATCAAGATCGAATTCCTTCATGGCGGCTGTGATTGAAGCCCACTGTTCCCGCCGAACCGCAACGCCGTGAATCAGGCTGACCGCCTGTGCGTTGTCCAACTTGAGCTTGTCGCCGCGGGTATCGACGTGGAACTCCGGCTGGGAGCCGAATTGCGTTCCAATGAAGTTCGACCTGAACGAATCCAGAGTCAGCAGCTTCCGCAGAGAGCCGCCATAGAAGCTGTCAGCGACCATCATGTACTGCTCGCCCGTCAACTGCCCGTCGGCGAACGACATGGTCGGCGTGTAGTTGGTCAGGCAGTGCACATCGAGCCTGAAGTCGGGCTTGTAGGCGTCGCCGATTCTGCGGATGCGCCTCATCCAGTTGCGATACTCGAAGAGCGGGTGGGTGGGCTGAAGCCTGCTATTATCATCAACGTATCCGCACCCATGCCACGTGTTCTTGTCGGGTCTGGGATAGTGCGTGCCGTCGAAGTACAACCCGTCAAGATCGTATCGCTTGATCAGATCCCTGGCCATATGGGCGGTTGCGTTCTGCCACTGGCCGACGATGGCCTGGTAGTATGCGTCCTGCGGATCGAACGCCCAACGCCGCCAGCCGTGCAACTTGGGCTCGACCCAAATCTCGTCGCCGTAGAGCTGCACTTCCGGGGCGACATCGCCAAGCACTGCCGTCGTGTGAAGCATGACCTTGATTCCAGCGTCGTGGGCGGCCGTGATGAATCGCTTCAGGTCCTCGTCATATTTCTCGGTCCTCAGCAGCGCCTCGAATTCTCCCCAGTACTCGGCGAACATCACGTAGTCCCAATAGAAGTCCTTTCGCCATTTCTCGAACCAGTTGATGTTCTCGACGCCGGCGGAGAGCCACACCCTGTGGCGTCCGTCATCAGATTTATGCACATCTACGAATCCGGTGATTCTGCCGCCCGAGAAGCCGCTCTGGGTGGCGCACCTGGCGGGGGAGGTTTTGAAGAGCACGTCGTTGATGTTCTCGATGTTCTCAAGGTTGTCCCACAGCACGACCCCCGGCGAGTTGGCCGAGGCGGCGTTGGTAGTGGTGAGGGGCTGATCGGTTGAAGATATGGCGACTCCGCGGCAGTAGGCGCCGCCGCCGACCATAATCCTTCCGCCGTCGAGCGTCACGCCGTCAAACAGCTTGCCCTTGGCGGTTGCCCTGACCTTACCGTCGATCCACATCGAGTAGCCGTCGGCGTTCCATGTGAAGGCAAGCTGTGATGGCAACGTATTTACATCAGTGGCATAGAGGAGCGTTTCTTCCTTGGGGCCCTTGCGCACCAGCGCCAGCACTTTGCCCTGCCTGTTCCACGTTGCGAAAATGGCGGGGTTTGTTGGGAAATCCAGCCGGAGCAGGTGCCTCCAATCGACGGGGTAATCTTCCTTTACGCCATCGAAATCCAGGCTGATGCTTCCGCGGTCGGTCGGAAGATTGCCCTTCATCGGATATGTCAGGAAGCCCGGCGAGACGTTGGTTGGAGTTCGCTCATAGTGGAAGTCATAGTGGTACCAGTTGACGCCCGTGACGTACGGCTTTGAAGGCGGACGCACCGGTGTAGCCTGGATGCCGAACGTCAGGCGGAAGCTCTTCTTCTTGGACGGCGTGTCGATTACGTTGATCTGAAGCACTCGCCGGTCGCCGAGGTTCTTGATGGCGATGGCGGTGTTGGGCTTCTTAAGGCTGAAGAACTGGGGCGATTCGCAGCACCAGCTCAGGCCCACGCGTTCGGTGCCCAGCCACATGAAGTCAACCCACGGGCCTTGCACATCGTTCTTGCCCAGCAGGCCGTTAAGGTGGCCCGTCCAGCTTGGCCAGGGCATGCCGACGCCGCGGGTCGGGTTATCCGGCTGGCCTTGCAGCAGGGTTGCGAACTCCTGCTTGATGGGAATCTCAAGCGTCAGCCCGTCAAGCGATGCGTGCTGGGCGACGTTCACGTCTATATCAATTTTAATAAGTCCATCAAACTCCACATACGAAGTGGTGTTGAGCATCAGCCCGTTGCCGGTTTGTTTGCTCACGACGGTAGCCGAAGTTTCCTTGGCGTCGGCGATCTTGAAATCGACGGTCTTGAGATCCTGATCCTTCCCGTTCACCTTGCAGGCAAGACGAATGGGATCGGCCAGTATGCTCTTGCCCTGCGTCTCGATCCGGGCGGGCAGGGCGTTTTGGGCAAATGTATACGTGCGTCCCCACATCTTCACCTGTTGATCGGCAACTTCCACGGGCGTCCAGGGCTTGGGCAGCGTGTCCTCCATTCCGGCGTCGCTGTCGAGCCATTCGGGCTTGGCCGGCTTCTGGAAGTACAGGTAGGCGACAACCGCATCGTCGCCCCTGCCGCTGGCGGAACTGATGACCTCGATCGTGTACTCCTTGGGCTCAAGCCCGGCAAGGTCGAACATGCAGCTTACCTGCTTGCCCATGGCTGGTTTCCAGCGAGGATCGCTGCTGATCGCGGGCGTCTTAGCCACGCTGACGGTCTGCGACCGCACGGGCTTGGCCCCGTCCATCAGGCGGAATGTGACGGCGGCGGTGGGGGGCATTGCGGAGGAGCGGGTGAAGTAGACCATCGGCTGGACTTTGTCATGAAAGAGGTACTTCCGCAGTTCCACATTGAGCGGCTGGGGAATCTCCACCGCCCAGTCCTGGCGGAGCACGGTCTGGTTGGACTCTGCGTGGCGGACGTGGCACGAGAGGTCGTAGAGGCCGGGCTTCTCGGTGACGATTGCGGTGACAACCGCCTTTTCAGCGGGCTCAAGAAAATCAACCTTGTTCGTCTCCGCGAGAACAACTTTCTGATCGGCCCTGCGAACGGCCTTGACGTCCACGAAGTAGTGCTGCTTCATGTCGGTGGTGTTGTCGATCTTGACCACCATTCCGAGCTGCTCGCGCGACTCGGGCGTTTGCGTTTCGACGGCGGGAACATCGGCGGACATGATCAGCCTTCCAAGCTGCCTGGTGAGCCTGGCCGTGCGGGTCCACGAACTGGTTTGGCTGTTGGCGCCTCGGACGTTCCTGGCCACGTTCATGGCGACGACGTCAAGAGGAATGCCTTCCATGGACGAGAGCGGGATTCTGAACTCGGCGGTCCAGCCGGCCTCTGATTTCGCGGCTGCGTAGTGCCATTCGGCAGTCCATTTGCGGTCTTCGCCTTTCTCATCGAGTTTATATCCGTCTATACTTCCGATGAAGTGGTAGAGGATGAGGGGCTTTTCGGGGCAGGCTATGATCACTTCGACGGAATCAGCGGACCAGAGTTCTCCGTCATCGGCCATGGCCGGGGCCGGAGAGGGCGTGAAATCCTTCTGATCGCACACAAACGCGAAGTAGATAGAGTCCTCACTTATGCCGACGTACGCAGCCGTCGCATCATTGGCGAGCTTGGAATTCGGCTCGATAGAGCAGAACGCCGAAAGCCTGGTTGCTCCGAGCCATTCTCCAGCTTCCATGTTTCCATCGATCTTCGGCTGGCCCTGAAGGTAGCCGCATGAAGCAATGTTGCCTTCGCATACTGCCGTTGACGCAACGCCCAGCAGCAGGAGTGCAATGATGATAGCGCCCGTGTTTCGTGTGATTCTTCGCATCTGACTGCTCCTCGGTATTGTGATTATCGACGGAGTGCAAGCGCTACACAACACTGCACTGCGTGGGAGGGTGTGCGGGAAACATCTTTAAGATACTTTGTACTACTATGCGTCAACAGCGCCGCCGGCCCCCTTGGCAACAGCGGCGTCGCGATTGTGATCAGGCCTTGCACTTACCAGGCGTAAACTCTGGGCTTCTGAAAGGTGCTCTCTATGTACATATCAAGGTCAAAGTCAGCCCACTGTTTCCATTCCACATGGTTATCGACATGCAGAACGTTCGCGCCTTTGGGAACACTGCCATCCTCATGGGGGGTTGCGAAAGTGCCCAATGGGTACTCATAGACGATGTCCGCCCCCAGCACCCACCACGGGTTGGCGGTTTCTATACTCGTAGGCATGTTGCCTTTTAACGGATCAGCAATAAGCGCCGGGGTAATGTTGCAGAAGGCGGCGTAGGATACGATGCGATACCTGGTGTCCGACCAATCCCAATTGTCGTCTGAGTTGGCGAATCGCGAACCTTCGCTGGCCACCGGGCAGTAGAATGTTTCTCTGCCAAGGCCGTAGGATTCACTGAAGATGTTCAGGTAATGGCGGCTCCAGACGAATGGCTGGGCCGTAATCGGCTTACCGGTTTCGTCGTCCAGGTAGACCATGTAGAAGTCATAGGCAGGATACGAACCGTTATACTCGTTGGTGTAGGACGCCAGCACCGTGCCTATCGCCTTCAAATTGGTCGCGCACACGACAGTCTTGGCCATATCTCGGGCGCGGGCCAGCGAGGGCATCAGAATGCTGACCAGCAACGCCAGGATTGCGATTACGACGAGCAATTCTATCAGCGTGAATGCGGAGGTTGTTGACGCTTTTTTCATTTTACACCTGCCTACTACTGTAACAAAGCCCGGCTACGTTCAATCACTAATGTACGGCCCGAGCCGGTGCGGCGGCTCGGGATGGACAATCGTTCGACTGCCCGGTCCTGAGCCGCCGCAGCCGCGGGTTTACGCCATCCTTCGCTTGCGAATCATCAATGCCGCCGCGCTGCAGAACACCATGATCGAGGCGGGTTCAGGGACAGAAAAGTTATCCCATTGGCCCAGCAAGTCCGCGGTGACGGCGCCGTCGCCCGCTGCCTGGCACTGGAACACTACTTGAAGGTCATTGGTTGTAATGGCGCCTGAACGCAGCAGCGTCCACTCGTTTGCTCCCAATTCCTTGGCATACATTTCAAAGGTGCTGCCGGTTCGAACAATACGCATTGACGCATCGTCGCTACTGATGCTCGTATGATCGGCCAAACTGCCGTTTACGGCTGACATCATGTACCACTGGCTGTCATAATATCTGTTATCGCTACGGTTCTGCAGTGAGCAGTAGACGGTCGAAGGGTTGTTTGGATCGCGAACAGTCAAAGCCCCTAGAAGGATGCTGAGGCCTGTGCCATGAGTGTAACTGGCGGTGGTGTAGTCTATGCTGATGTCGAAGTCTCCGCTGAGGACGTACCCAGTCGTCGACGTGTATCCTCCGCGGCTGCCGTCGTAGCCGCCGACCCATGTGTTGACCACTCCATCCTCCGGCCACACGCCTTTCGACCAACTGTAGTAGGCAGTCCACTGGGACCCCATGGTCGGGCTGCTAAAGTTATCAGACACCATTGGGGCTGCCGTGGCTAAGGCGCCCGTCACAAGAACTGCTGCTAAGGCCAACGCGAAACTGAATCTCATCTCTTTCTCCTTTGTACTAGAAAAGTTGCCATGGGACGAATTACGTGCGATCAATTCGATAGACATGCTCTGAATCTCCTTGACCTCCTCTCCTGAAATCTCGCTCTCAAGAGTTTTTTGTGCCATTTGGGCCGATAAATGCTTGTTTAACGAGCTCATAGTTCCATGCCTCTAAACCACTAGAGCTTGAAATCTGAAGACTCTCGAACAACCAGATGCGGAACGATTTCCAAAACGTGTGGAATGTCGGGATTCTCACGCGACATCTTCGCCATGAGGATGTCCACCAGCGCCTGGGCGAACTTCTCGGTGTGGATGTCCACCGTTGTCAGCGACACGGTCATGTGCTGCGACATGATCATGTTGTCGCCGCCGGTGATGGCGATGTCCCGCCCGACTTTCAGGCCCGCCAGCTCGCAGACCTTGTAAGCACCTATGGCCATTCGATCCTGTATGCACATAAGGGCAGTGGGGCGGGGGCTTAGCTTCAACGCCGCCTCCGCCAGCATCCGCCCTTCCTCGTAGTCCTGCTTGTAAATCTGGGCCAGGCCGGACGTGCAGTATTCCCCGCGCGATTCCAGGCCGTACTCGGCCAACACCTCGGTTATGTAGCTCGCCCTGCGAGGCGAGCCGCAGCCGATGCAGACGATGTCGCGGTGGCCGTTGTCCAGCAGATGCCTCAGCGGAAGAGAGATCAACTGCTTCATGTCGACGTTCACGCTGTCGAGGATCATCTCCTGCCAGTACCAGTCCACAACCACCGTCGCGGGAGACATGCGGCGGCACCTGGTGGCCAGCTTGAAGACCGCTTCCTTATCAAACTGCGAAGTGGCGAACGGAAGGATGATCATCCCGCCGACCTGCATGGAAACGATGTCGCGGAAGTGCCGCAGGAAGTTGTCGGGGTCGAAATCGCAGACCTCAACAATCATGTGGTAGCCGCGATTGCGGAATTCCTGGGCCAGGATCTTGATGATCTTTCCGTACTTCTCGTGGTCCGGCCAGGGGGTCAAAACACCGATGGCCAGCGGCGACTTTCTGATGATCGAGCGGGTGAGCTTGTTGGGGATATACCCCAGGTTCTCGGCAACCTGACGAACCCTGTTGGCGGCATCAGGGCTGAACCTGACGGTGCTGTTAGTGCCGTTAAGAACGGCCGACACCACAGCGGGAGATACGCCCGCCAAAGCTGCTACTTCTCTAATGCTAGGTCTTTTCGCCAGTTGCATGAAGTGCTCCTGATGCACACGTGTATCTTACCATGATAAACATGCGTATCAAGCGCTTTTTTGGGATTTTTTGTAGACAGGGACATTTTTTCGATCTATCCTGTAATAGTGATGCTTATCGGGCGTCATATGATTGCCAGCTGGTGGATTGCCTGATGTCGGGGCCAGATGGCTTGGGCATCATTAACAGGTATCGCCAGCCGGGTTTATGTGTGCGGCGAGATTGTCGCAAGTTCTTGCTCACGCTTGGCTTGCCGCAAGATGTGCCATTAAAGGAGGGCGTAAAAGTGAAAGCAGCCATGCAGTTGAAAGAGCAGTTGCGTTGCATCCCGTGGGAAGATCGGCCCGAGGGATGCTCCGATGTAGTCTGGCGTTTTGGCGGCAATCCTATTCTTACCGCCCAGTCCATCCCCGGCTGCAACAGTGTGTTCAATTCGGCGGTTGTGCCGTTTGACGGCGGTTTCGCCGGCGTCTTCCGTTGTGACAGCAAGGCCCGCCTGCCGCTCCTTCACGCGGGGTTCAGCACCGACGGCATCACGTGGGATGTTCAGCCTGAAGCGATCATGTTCGACACGGACGGCCAGGACCTGCCGCCCCTCGAATACGCTTACGACCCCAGAATTTGCCTCCTGGATGGGCGATACTGGGTGACCTGGTGCAACGGGATTGCCGGCGAGCCGACCATCGGCATGGCGTGGACCAAGGACTTTCGCACCTTCCACCAGCAGGAGAACGCATTCCTGCCTCACAACCGCAACGGCGTGTTGTTTCCCCGCAAGATTGCCGGCCGGTACGCCATGCTCAGCAGGCCCAGCGACAACAACCACACAGCGTTCGGGGACATTTACTATAGTGAAAGCCCGGACATGGTTTACTGGGGTCGGCACCGGCTGGTCATGAAACGCAGCACGGGTTGGCAGGCGTTGAAGATCGGCGCCGGACCCACTCCGATAGAAACCCCCGACGGCTGGTTGCTGATTTACCACGGCGTGCTTCAGAGTTGCAGCGGCTACGTGTACAGTTTCGGGGCGGCGATGCTTGATCTGGATCAGCCCTGGAAGGTCATCGGCAGGAACAAGAAGTACCTTCTTGCTCCGCAGCGGCAATACGAGCGCGTTGGCGATGTTAACAACGTTGTCTTCCCCTGCGCCTGCCTGCACGACGCCTCAGCCGACCGCGTCGCCATCTACTACGGCGGCGCCGACACCGTTGTCTGCCTTGCGTTCGCCCACCTGAGCGAGCTTGTCGATTTCGCAAAAGGCGTTGATTGACGAATCCAACAAGCGCGCGTTGATCACGTCGCAACATTAACGGCGAGGATTCGCTGCGCGATGATTGTCAGGTCCCCGCATTGCCATGCGGGCTTCGTGCGTCGCGCTGGTTGCGCTGCATGGATGTCATTTCAACATTAACGGCGAGGATTCGCTGCGCGATGATTGTCAGGTCCCCGCATTGCCATGCGGGGCTTCGTGCG
>JAAYEH010000591.1 GCA_012728855.1 Rhodopirellula sp.
CGTGTTCGAGGTCGTGGTGGCATTCCTCAGCGAGGACGCCGGCCGGTTCGTGGCCGAAGTTGAGGCGATCGAGCTGTAGTCTCTTGGAAAGACACCCCTGGTCCGCCCGTTGGACCAGGGGTGTTTTCGTTGGCCCCAGTCTGCCCGGCTCACTGCTTTGGTCGATGTGACCGACGCAGGTTGGAAAACTCGCTTTGGCTGCGTCGGTGGGGGCGACCGACGCAGGTTGAGCGAACGACTAGGATCGCGCGGGCGGCGCGGGTGACCCAACTATCATCCAGGACGCGAACGCCGCCTCGCGTGCATCCGCCGGTTCCGCCTTTCACCCGTCGATCTTCCGTAGGGTAAAGGTAAATAGGTCAGGATTCGGTTCGCCCACCGTATTCACTCCATGTACATCGATTGAACCGTCTCGCGGGTTGACCCAAATCTGGTGCAAGCCGCAGCCGTCTTTCCCGAGATAACGGAATATCCCGTTGCCGTATCCGGGCAACTGATTGCTCATCGTAACGTAGCCTTCCCAGTAAGTCCCGTTTTCCTGCCTGACGGATTTCGTCGAAAACGTTCGCCGACCAACGTACGTCAGGACTACGCGCTCGCCGACAACTCTCTGTTCCAGGGTTGAGTACACCGCGTAATCGCCTTCCATCGATCGGAGCTGTCCGGGTTTGACGAGGACGCCGAGTTCGGCCATGGCCTCCTTGATCCGAAAGCAGGAGGGACCGAGGGCAGCCTGGAGAGTGCCGCGGTCACGAAGTTGAAAACCAGCCAATGTGACGCCCGCCAAGTCCGAGGGAAGCTTAATGTCAGCACCGCTGTCGAAGACGACAAAGGTGCGTGCCCGGCCCAGCGCCCCGATGAACAAGCCAATTTCGAGAAGAACATTGTCTCTCGGCGCTTGCTGTTCCTGGCCCCGGCTTGTGACGATGTCATCGGCAGTAACTACCAAGACGGCAAAATCAAACCCGTCCGCGACTTCCACGAGCGACTCAAGGGTTCCTCCGCTAAGCCCAAAAACGCCTTGACTCCAGATGACGGCGTCGGAGTCATGCTCCAAGTTCGCCTGGATCGCTTCCGCGATGCGGTGACCTTCTGAGGAAGAGCCAATAAAAACGAGCGGGTGTGGCCGCTGGGCGAAAGAGGACATTCAAGTTTGCCACGCTCCTTCCGGGCCGAACGAATGATTCTACCCGAGGTCGTTTTTCCCGGACGGTCCAGTGTCGGCCCGCCCCGACACCACTGAGGATACCGCCCCCGCTCGCCAGGTCAACCCAGTTTGGCGGCATTTCGGGGGAACCTGGCCTCCGAATGGTCTGCCGAGTAAATAACCACGTCAATTCCGTGGTTATACGACTCCGGGTATATCCAGCGGAGCCACTTATGCCGGGCACCGCCAACGACCTGCACGGAGTGCTCGACGGCTACAGGAAGTTCTTGCGGGAAAAGGACTTGGCGCCAGCAACACACCAGCCCCACCTCGTCCGGTGGGTGCGGGAGTTCCTGCTCTTCGCCCAGACGCACCGCGGATACAGCTTCGAGCAGACCCTCGATCTGTTCCTTGCCGAGGAGGGGGCTCACGTCGGCGTCAAGCCTTGGCAACTCCAGCAAGCGGCCAGCGCCGTTCGCGTCTACCGTTACCAGTATCGGAGGGTTCCCAAGGCCGAATGTGCGGAGACTCGCCCCGCCGCCGGCACCTTCTTGACGGGGCGCAACGTGCGTCGGTGACACACACCGACGCAGATTCGACCCGATCCGACAGCCGCGGTGTACTGGGTCGAAATGCGTCATCGAAATGATGACGACGCTCCCAGACCTGTCAGCCCGAAGTGCATCAGGA
>JAAYEH010000592.1 GCA_012728855.1 Rhodopirellula sp.
CCACGATGGAGCAGCTTGCCCAGAAAGCGACGGGGCAGGGAGATGGTTGGTGCTGTCCCGACTGCGGATGTCGCCATCTGCGGGTGCCGAACGTGTGGACGAATCGGGATGGCACGAAGCGGCGGCTCAAGAAATGCCGGAACTGCGGTTATCCGGTGCGTTTGTCGGAGGTGAATGAGGGGTGAAGGTGGCAGGCAATTCGGGCGGCTCTTGTCAATTCGTCACCCGGAATGCGACTGCGGAATGTCTCCGGAACAGCGCAGCATCATGGCCTCTTTGGAAACCGTGTCTGTTGGTCATTCGACATTCCTCCTTCAACACGTCGGTCCTCGCTGAAGACATCCTCAACCGTCCTCTCCTCTATTGGTGGCTTCTCAGAGTTCTTCGTGGAGTCCCGATAGGCATCCAGTATTTCATCCTTGAACCACGTTTTCGCGTCAATGATGACGCGGACGACGACCCAGATGACGAGAACGACAACTAGGAAAACCAGAAGCTCCGCCGGCAGAGGCGGAAAAACGAATTGCGCGGGAAACGTTTGCATCGGGCCTCTCCAAATATCCACGAGGCTCAGTGGCCGCTAGCTCTCCAAGAGTGTAACCGCATTCAGTCAAAATACCCAGCCGAAACGGTCGACTCCAGCGCAAACAAGGCATCGTGGTGCCGCATCACCGTACTACCTTGTTGTTTGCGCTCGCCCGTGCCGCGGGTTTGGCCAGTGCCCGGCAAGATCCCATGCGTCTTGCTCGCCGGGTGCAACTCACGGGCCCGCCACTTGGAAGGAACCGAACCATGGCCGACGACACACACCTGACGGACCAGATCGCCGAGACCGCTGCCGGGCCGGCCGGTGTGTCAACCTCCGCAAGGCGGCGGCACGACCTACCAGTCGTCCGTCTTCGGCGTACCCCAAAACGGCACCGTTCGATGAAGGCAAGTACCTTCATCTGGCCGGTATAATCAGGACAAGCCAAGGCGTCTCGATCTGTCTGTCAGTCTCGGCTTGTTGCGAGCCTTTCGCGGCGGCGTGGGTTTCTGGGGGGCCAGGGTCAGGTACAGGTCCGGCCGGCGCTGACGGAGGATGGTTTTTTTGAGATCGTTACGCTCTTCCGGAATTTGCGTGGGCTGGTACTCGGGAAGGTATCCGCCTGGAGTGTGTGGTTTGAAGTTCCGGACATAGCGGGCGGGCCGGTCCTTGTCCAGGTCGATCACGGCGGTCGCCAGGCCGTTGCTGCGGTAATGATGCAGGAACGACCGATCGGATACTGCCGAGCTTTTTCCGCCAGAGCCTGGCTGATTGGACCAGGAATGGCTTCGCCATCGGTCTTCACGCATTCCATCGGCAGGCAGACGATATCCGCGTGGTCGGCCGAGCCCGCCTCGTCCAGTCGGTCCAGGACGGTTTTCAGCGTGCGTCCTTCATCGCTCCAAGGCAAAGTAACGACGCTGGCCCGCACGCGCCGGAACCGCGCTGGAACGGATTGCTGCTCGCTGACTCCGGCAACACTCTCCGTGCCAGACGCCGCGGCATCAGCCGCTTTGCCCTCGGCCAGAACGCTCAGGTGGACAAGCCCCGCAAACAACAAAAAACACATGACTCGGTTACTTTGGCCCACCAGGCCAGACGTCCGATCTCACGGATCGACGGGCTGTTGGTCGGTTATGGTTCTCATTTGTTGCTGGCCATGGCTCGGATCTCATAGCACCATAGGCAACCGTGATCGCGTAGGTAAAGCCTTCCCCCGGCAACCACTGGGTACACCCACGCTTTCTCCATATTGTTGGCCCGCTTAGGCGGGTCCGGAGGTGTGAAACGTCCCTGCTCGCGATAACCTTCTGGCGAAGGCGCGGCCAAGGCTACCTCGCCGTTTTCCCCGTGCATGTACAAACGACCGTCAGCAAAACAAAGGGACGCTGCGCCCAGCGCGCGATCCTTCCATTTCACTTGACCGGTTTGGAATTCAAGGCACAGCAAAGCCGACCCTGTTGTGCCATACAGATAGTCGCCCACTTTCACCGCGCCGCCAATCGCGCTGGGTAGGTTTGCTTCGAAATAGAGCGGCTCCGCCGCTATGGCGCCGTCCTTCGCCTGCAGTCTGATCGCTCCTCCACCCGTGCCCGCGGACCCCGCATACGCGATACCATCGGCGAAGACAGGGGTGGGAATGTTGGCGTTAAAGCGGCTCACAGGCTTGTCAAATCGCCAAAGGAACTTGCCCGTTTTCGCCTCGACACCAACCAACCCTTTCTGCAAAAGCTGGACATACTGCCGCGTGCCGCCCACCTCAACAGCTAAGGCTGACGCATAAGCGGCTTCGTCACCCCCGGGAATGGGCGATTCCCAGATCACTTCGCCCGTCTTCTTATTCAACGCAACCATCGTTGCTTCATTGCCGCCGGGAGTCGCCACCAGCGTGTCGCCGTCAAGCAAGGGCGACTCCGCGTAGGCCCATGTACCGGGCTTCCCGGCGAAATCCGATCGCAGGTGCTTCCGCCAGCGAATCTTGCCGGAGTTGGTGTCCAGACAGGCCAGGTCACCATCCGAACCCAATGCGTAGAGGACAGCGCCCTCGACCGTGGGTGTCGAGCGAGCGGCTGGGAAGCTGGGCTTCTGGTTGGGCTGCCCCACGTTTCCCAAACGCGTGCTCCAGATGCGTTTTCCATCGCTGGTGGAGATAGCCGCGACGAACTCATTCTCCAAACCTTCGTTGGCCAGCAAGTAAAGACGATCATGCATCACTGCGGGCGCGGCGTAACCGCTACCGATGTCCGTCGCCTTCCAGACCAGCTTCGGCCCCTCTTGCGGCCATCGCTGGAGCAGACCCTTCTCCCGCGAAATTCCGTCACGGTTGGGGCCTCGCCACTGAGGCCAGTCGGCGGCAGCCGCTGGATCGACAGCGGCGACAATCTGCACAACTACTAAGAACGCGGAGAACCTTCGGAGTGCGATCCTCATGGCAATGCTCCCGTGGGCCTTGAAAGGTTTACGTCGTCAGGGCGAAACGGCCAATATACACGCAAATGGCTGGCGGAGCGACAGCACCCGCGGAAGGCGACGCCGATTCAACGACGAGCATCCGGGAATTGTGCGATGGCCATGGCGTTTTCGGCCCAAATCCTCCGACTCTCCCGCGGCCGAATAGAAGTGGTGAACGCGCTACGTTGGGAACGCATGCCCGGAAGCCAACGGTTTTTCGAAATGGCGGTCTCTTTGAAATCGGCAGTTACGAAATAGGGGATGCCCGCGGCCGCCTTCTCCTTCCTGCACCTCCTTGACCACCCGATTCTTCGGGACTAGATTCAGCGGAGTTGGAAAATCAAATTTCCTATCAGTACCGTCCACTCTGGTCGACACGAGAAGCCCGCCTCTTCCCATTTCGCATCTCTGCCGGGTGGAAAGAGATGCCAATCCAAAATCCAAAATCTAAAATGCGAAGTCCGCCAAATCAAGAAGCCCGAGGTGCCCTACCGCCCCCAGGAACGCCCATGCCGCGTCTGCCCCTGCTTCTGTTGATGACCGCCTCTCTCTGGTTCATCCCCGCGGTGGCGTTCAGCCGCGCGTTCGAGGTCCGCCTGCTCAAAGGCACCGAAGAAAACGGAGTCTGGGGCACCGGCGAGTACCAGGTCTCGCTCAACGCGCTTGGCGGCCTGCGCGACGTGACCGTGCAAGGCAAGAAACTTTTCTTTCTGGCCGCTTTGTACACCAGTCCCGTTCCGCCTGGCGCCGAACAAGGTCTGCGGACCGTGCAGGGCGAAGGTGTCGGCGAGCGCGGGCTGACGGTCCAGCCTCCCGAAATGAAGTCCCACGAAGATCGTGGCCGCCGCGTGTTCAAGTTCGCGCACTTCGTGGCCAACACGAAAGTCCTCGAAGGCCGGCCCCTGTGCCGGGTGGACCAGGAGATCGTGCTTGCGCCGGGCGGCGAGATCTCCGTCCGCTACGATTGCCAGTGGCTGGAAACGATCCGCTGGGACGGGTTCAGCGTGCTCGTCTTCTTCGAGAAGGATGCCATCGAAGGCCGCGATTTTCTCCTGTTGATCGACAACCGCGTGGTCACCGGCCGGCTTGCCGTCGGCCGCCCCATCGCCGAGAGCCGGATCCGTGAGCCCTTCACCCGGCTGACCGTCTGGTCCGAGACCGGGCCGTTTCACGTGGTCTGGGACAGCCCGGCCGTTTGCGAACTCACCCCGCCCCAGCTTTCGATGCAGCCGGCCGCCGTCGGCTACCGGTCCGTGACCTACCAAGGGACCAAGGACACGATCCAGTACCGCATCCTCTTGCCGGTCTCTCAACAATAGCCACGGGAGCCTCCGCCATGGCCCGACTCGTTGCACTTTGCTTTCTGGCCATCGCCGCCACCGCCCAGGCCGGCGTTACGATCCGCGAAACCCAAACCGACGGCCGGACCACCGTCGTGCTGGAGAACGACTTTCTCCAGGCCACGTTCGCTCCCGATCAAGGCGGCGAATGCACCGACCTGGTCTTCAAGCCGACCGGCAAGCACATGGTCCTCCCGGGCGTCGGCACGCTGCTGGGGAGCCGGGTGTGGAACTATGCCGACCGCGAACTCTACACCCAGTGGCAACGGTCGGCCTGGCAGCACAAAGTCAACCAGAGTCCACACCAGGTCCGCCTGGAACTGCAATCGCCGGGCAGCGTCGGCTTCACCCGCTCTACGCTCCTGGTGAAACAGATCACGTTGGCCGATCAAGAGGCGATGCTCCGGGTGGAGCACACGGTCCACGTCGGCCAGGAACTGATGCAGCCGCAGAAGATCGGCCTCTGGTTCTACAACCGCTGCGGCGTGGCCGGCGAACAAAGCAGCTACTTCCTGCCGCTGGACGATCGTATTGCACGGCTCGATCCGGCGGCCGGCCTGGGCCAGGAGTGGTTCTACCATCCGTCGCGGGGCTGGCTGGCGGCGGTAGGCGGTGGAACCGGACTGGCCATGAACATGGAATACACGCGCCTCATGTGCTTCTACATGAGCGCGGGCCGGCAGCCGACCCTGGAGTGGGCCTTCCGTTCGTTCGACGTTCCCAATGGGGGCTCCCTGCGGACCGAAGAACTCCTGGTCCCCTTTGCCGGTCTCGCCCGGGTCAACGGCTCCGCCAACGGCATCGTGGCTGCCATCGAAACGCCGGAAAAGTGCATTCCGGCCGAAGGCGAGCGTTTGCCGTTCCGCGTCTGCCTGGCGGCCGGACTCCGTGTCGCCGGCGAGCTTCAGCTCGAAGCCCGGCGGCTCCCCGACGGCAACCCTGAGCCGATCTCGCGTCAAGCGATCGAACTGCGACCCGCGGCGAGCGTCGCACAAGACGCCACCGCCCGCCTCGCTCGCGAAGGAACTTGGGTGATCACCGGACGGCTGATCAGCGGCGGCCGGGAGTTGGTTGATTTCCAGACGCCGGTTGTCGTGGGTTCGCCGAGCGGCCCAGTCCGCATCGCGGCCCGGGAGGAGCGGATCGGCCGCGCGAGCGAACGGTTCGAAGACCAATTGCCGCTGCGTGGCACAGCTCCCAAGGATCTTGAACTCACGATGTCGGTTCCCAGCGACCACATACCCTGGGCCCGGCCGTACGCCAAAGGGCCTTTGCGCGTGCTGGCGCTCACGTCCTGCCTCAATGCCCGCGAAGAGGTCGAGTTGGCCGAGCGGCTCGATATGGAGATTCTCCACGTCACCGCGGGCACGCAAAGCGAGTTGGACGCCTTCTCCGGCGTCTTCGGCCCCGACAAGTCGTTCAAGGTGGAGCACACCAACCACTACATCCGCGAACAACTCGCCCGGCCCTGCGATGCCATCCTCATCGGCGGCCTGCGCGGCGACTTGTTCACGCCGGAGGTGCTGGAACTCCTGCGGCGCAAGGTGGACGAAGGAGTGGGACTGGTCTACGCCGGCCCGAACAATCTGCCCGAGGCGTTTTTGAGTCTCCTGCCGCTGTCGCGTCTGGAACACGTGCGCCGCCGCGAAGGCCCATGGAAGGCCCTCCGACCGCATTTCCTCACTATCGGAATCCCGTGGGACGAGCTGCCGGCCACCGACTACGCCGAGTACGAGCCCCGCGGAGAAACCCTGGCGGCAGTTGGCGCAAAGAAGGCATCGCCGCTGGTGGTGGTCCAGGAGGGGCCCGGCCGTGGACGCGTCGTCGCGCTGACCTATAACACGGGTTGGCAGGGCTCGGGCAATTGGAAGTCGGGCGTCACGCCCTGGGTCCGCAACGCCCCGCAGAGGTTCAAATACTGGGAGTACCACTTCTCGCTCCTGGCCAGGTCGTTGGTTTGGGCCGCTCACCGTGAACCGGACGTGGTGCTGGAGGCAATCGCCGTGGAGACGTCCGGCCCTCCGGTTCTCACGGCCCGGCTTCGCGGCGTCTCCGCTCCCCTGGAGGCCGAGATCCGCCTGAGCAACGCCTACGGCGTCCGCGAATACGAAACCCGCGTGGCGGCCTCGGCCGACCTGCGGGCCGAGTTGCCCAAAGACTTGCCGGCCGGGCTGCACCTGGCCGACGTCATCTTCCGCACCGGCCCGCGTGTGGTCACCTGGGGCACTGCCGCCTTCCGCGTGGCGCGAGAGGTCTCACTGACGAAAGTCGCGTTCGACAAGAAGAGCTATCGGGCCGGCGATCCGGTGGTTCTCACTGTCGAGGGCAAGGCCGACGGCGGAACGATCCGCGCGGAAATGATCGATTCGTTCGGGCGGCTGATCTGGCACGCCGAGCAGCCGGCCGCGCTGGCCGTGGGCAGCCCCGCCCGGTTTACCTTCACACTTCCGGCCCCGCTGGCAACGGTGCTCAAAGCCCGGGTGAGCGTGCTTGCCGCCAAGGCAGCGTTGAAGGATGGCTCTCCATGCTTGGCGATAGCCGAGACCGATTGCATCACGCTTCCCGAGAAATTCGTGGCCCGGGCGTGGGACGATTGGGAGAGCTGCATCTGGGGCAACCCGGCGGGGGCCTACGAGCGCGAGTACATGGTCCCGCTCCGCTCCAAACTCTACCGCGACTACGGGATCACCACGGTCCAGGCGGCCGCCAACTGGGCCTTCGACACGGAATTCGACGCCCAGGTTCGCGCCGGTTTCCAGATCATGCCCATGAGCGTTTCCTATGGCCTCTTGAACATCGGCCACAAGGCGCCCAAGGGCAAGATCCCCTTCGACGAGGCCCGCGTCGAGTACCAGAAAACCCACGACAAGAAATATCTCGTCCGGCCGGTGTGCCTCAACGACCCGGCCGACCTCGCCGAAATCCAGGATCGCCTGGTCAAGCTCGCCGAGTTCTGCGCATGGCTGGAGCCGATCGGCTACAACCTGGGCGATGAGATGGGCACGACCCACTACGTGACGCCCTTCGACTACGACTTTGGCGAACCTTCGCTGGCCGAATTCCGCAAGTGGCTCGCCGAGCGATACAGCTCCTTGGAGGCGTTGAACCGCCAGTGGGAAACGAATTTCGCCCAGTGGTCCGACGTGATGCCCATGACCGCCGTCGAAGTGAAAGACCGGGGCAACTACTCCCCTTGGGCCGATCACCGCGAATTCATGGACGTCACGTTCTCGAATTTTCTTCGCTGGGTTCGCGGTTGCTTGCGCGAAAAAGACCCGCGCGCGATCGTCGGCATGTCGGGCACGCAGGCGGCCGAGGCCTATGGCGGCTACGACTGGTCGCGCCTGATGCACGCGGCCGATTTCTTGCAAAGCTACACCCACCAGGACACGATCGTGATGCACCGCTCCTTCGACGGCCGCGTGCCGCGCGTCCCCTGGTACGGCTACATGAGCGTCAATCCCCAGATCCGTCAGTATCTCTGGCGATGTCTC
The DNA here is from genome assembly GCA_012728855.1 of Rhodopirellula sp. Classification (GTDB taxonomy): domain Bacteria; phylum Planctomycetota; class Planctomycetia; order Pirellulales; family Thermoguttaceae; genus JABWBD01. The sequence continues at coordinate 7,812 of JAAYEH010000592.1, forward strand.
TTGAACGGCAATTCCGGCGGCTCCTATTACGTCGATGGCTACATGTTCCGCCCCGACGGCACCCCCACCCAATCGACTCGCGACGCCCACGCCGTGGTCTCCGAGTTCCAGAACGGCTTGGCGCAGCTACTGCACAACGCCCAGCGCGTGAACCAGGTCGGCCTGCATTATTCGCATCCGAGCATTCGAGCGGCGTTCATTACCGGCGGCGACGCCCTGTTCCGCGACAACCGCGGCGGCTGGGTGCTTGCCATCCAGGACGCCGGGTTCCAGTGCGAGATGCTCTCCACCGCGCAGCTCGAGGCCGGTGAACTGGCAAAGCGGCGCTATCCTGTGTTTGTGCTCCCCGCATCGATGGCCCTGTCGGCCGGTGAGGCCGCGGCGCTGCGGCGTTACGTGGAAGACGGCGGCGTGCTCGTGGCCGACGGTCACGCGGGTCTGATGGACGAACACTGCCGCACGCTCAAGAACGGCCTGTTGGACGACCTGTTTGGCGTGAAGCGTTCCCAGGTGTCCCCCTCGGTCGCCCCGGTCCCAGGCGAGGCCCGTTTCACCCAGGACTCGGGACCGTGCAAGCTCGCGGATTTGAACGTGGACCTCAGCATTGCCGAGCCCGATCTGCGCCTGTCCGACGGGACTGCCTTGGGCCAACACGGCGACACACCGCTCGCGGTTCTCCATCGGCAGGGCAAAGGCCTGGCCGTGCTCTTGAACGGTTTCCTCGACGGCTATTCTCGCCGCCGCGATCTGGGCCTCCAGAGGTCCGCGGCGCGGCTGGTCGACAACGTGCTTCGCCTGGCGCCCATCGATCGCGCGGTCCGGGTCGAGTCTTCCTCCCACTGCTACGTTGTCTCGTTCCGGGCCCGAGCGATCCAATACGTGGCCGTTCAGCACGACCTGGGCAACCAGAAAGACGCCCCGCCGGCCGAGGCGACCGTGTCGCTGCCGCCGGCCGCATCGATCTGGGACGTGCGCGCGGGCCGGCCTCTGGAACCGGGGGCCATCAAGACAGAGATTGCGCCGGGCGACACCAGACTCTACGCCCTGCTCCCCTATCAACTCCGCGGCCTTTCGGTCAGTTTGGCCGCGAAAGAAGAGGCGGCAGCCGGCACAAATGTCGAATATCGTGTGGCCGTTGAATCCGACAGCCCCGCGCTCGCGCACGTCGTTGTGGTCGAAGTCCTTGGTCCCGATGGCAAGCCTCGTGCCCACTACGGCCGAAAACTATTTGCCCCAACCGGCTCGGCCATTGCCCGGATCCCGCTCGCCATCAACGATACGCCCGGCCTCTGGACCATCCGGGCAAGCGACGTGGCAACCAAACGCTCGGCCGAGTCCCACTTTACGGTTTCGCCGAACTGAAGACCCTTCCGTTTTGAGGCCCAAACAAAACCGCTCGGCGCGGGTCTCCCACCCCGCCGAAATCGCCGAACGAAGGTCTCCTGGGCCGGTCTTGTTCGGGTCTCTTAGGTGTTGGACGGCCTCCCCACGCCGTCTCTTTCCCGCGATCTCAATACTGAACAGCCGGCCAGGCGCGCTCGTAATGTATTGCAGGATGTCAATTCTTCAACTGCATGGAGGTGCGCTCCTCGCTCGCATCCAGGACGCCTCGCGCCGACTGCATGCCGAAAAGCGATTCGACATGCCGGGCTTCCGGCCCAACCGCTACCACATCCGCCAGATGCGGTTGTTCGGCGTTCTTCCAAGTCAACTACCCCCCGACGCCACGATCGATCCCTACGCCACCGACCAGGCATACTGGCGCAGCCTGCAGTACGTTTCCACGAGGGATTGAAATACGCAAGGCGGTCCCTCAGAATATCGGCAGGACGGCGGGCGGAAGCTGCGCCTTGGACCGAGCGAAGATAGACCGTTACCCTTGGTGGCCGATACGCGTCGAGTTGCGCCCGCCGCGTACATTACTCTTACGTTCGCGCACAGAAAACATTCATCGCCTGACAATTGGCCGCTGCCATTTGGAGAAACCTTCCATGAACCGCCGTTGGCTTGCCTTCCTGCTCGTCGTTGCGCCGGCACTTTGCGGGCCCGCGCCAGCCGAAATTGTTTTGCAGCCGCTAACCAGCTCGGCAACGGAGGGAAAGAATCTCGTCGCCAACGGTGGCTTTGAACAGCTCGAGGGCTCGGCGCCCGAGGGGTGGAAATCGCAATTCCCTTCCGTCCCTGTGGTTGATCGACAGTGCGCCCATGGGGGCGCGGCCAGCGTGCGTTTCGACAAGCGCACCGCGGAAACCCTCTTCTGGATCAGCCGGACGGTCATGATCAACCAGAAAAAGGCCGCTCCGCTGGTCGTCCGCGGCTGGAGCAAGGCGGAAGGGGTCACCGGCACGAAAGGAGCGGAGTATTCCGTCTGGGTTGACCTCCAATACAACGACGGCACTTCGCTCTGGGGTCAACGGGCCATGTTTGACGTGGGAACGCATGACTGGCAGCGGGCCGAGCAGCCTGCTCCAGAAGCTCTGCCACTTCTTCGTCCGTCGATCCCATGTCGAACTCGCCCGGCGGGATCAGCATGAATTTTATCCCGAGCGAATTCTCCATCTCGACCTGGACGCCCAGATACTTGGCCCACGCGGATTGGTGCTCTTTCGCTTTGGCCGCGTCGAACGGGGCGATCGCCGGTGGCGGCGAGCCAGCGGGCAGGGTCCACGGCGGCACGGGCTTCGCGGCGGACGGGGGCGTGGTTGGTGCGGACGGTTTAGGGGTCGGGCGAGCTTGGGGCTGTGGTGATGCAGCGACTTTCTTCTGAGGACTCGCGGGTCCGCTCTGCGGGAAGAGAATGGACCTCGCGATGCGGAAACCGCGGTCCCCGTTGCGGTAGTCAGGCTCGCCTGCGCGGCGACATGACGCCCGGCCAACGCACGGACGAAAGTCCCAACTGCCACCCCGGTGGACACGGTACACGCATTCCGACGTTCCAGGAGGATCGTCCCTCGGCGACGTGGCGTAGTAGCGACCACCGAACCAGTCTTGACACCGCTCCCATACATTGCCGTGCATGTCGTACAGGCCCCAAGCGTTCGGCCATTTCTGACCTACTGGATGCGACTTCATCCCCGCGTTGAAGCTAAACCAAGCGTATTCATGCAACGCTCCGTCGTCGTCACCTGAATACCACTTCGTGGTCGTCCCGGCTCGGCACGCGTACTCCCATTGGGCCTCGGTCGGCAACTGCGACTTCTCGCCTTCCTTCTCCGATAGCCAGGCGCAGAACGCCGTCACGTCGTTCCAGCTCACGTTCACCACCGGATGATCGTCCGTCTGCTCAAACCCGATATCCCCATTCCAGACGAAACGCGGACCTTTCTTCCATTGGCCGTCAACTAATCCTGCACCACCTTCACCATCCCGCTCGGCTTCCGTCCGGTATCCGCGTTCGTCCACAAATCGGCGGAACTGGCCTCGGGTTACTTCGTGACGACCGAGCCAGAACGGCTTGGTGATTCGGACGCGATGTCTGGGGGCCTCGTAGGGCAGAGACGTGGTGTACCAATCGGGAAGTTGCTGGCCTTTGGCGTCCTCCAGAAGTCTGGCGACCTCCGCAGGCGTCGATCCCATGTTGAACTCGCCGGGCGGGATGAGCACGAATCTCATGCCGATCGAATTCGTCATCTCGACCTGGACGCCCAGGTACTTCGCCCAGGTGGCTTGGTACTCCTTAGCCTTCTTCGCATCGAACGGGGCGATTGCTGGCGGCGGGGCAGCGGGTGGGAGTTGCCAGACGGATGGCGGTGCCTCTCCGCTGTCCGCGGTCGTCTCGACCGTCGCGCTGCCGCCCTCGAGTACCTGGACTCGTGCGACTTCTTTCCCTTCCTTGTCGCGGACGATGATCCAGATGCCCAGCAAGATTACCACCAACCCGCCCACACTGGCCGCCAGTATTCGCCGGTCATGCCACACCGGCGGTCGCGGTAGACGCTGAGCCGGTTTCGTTGTCGGCGTCACCATCCGACCGCCGGGCAACGATTGCTCGGTCTTCGGGTCCGTGGTCACCTGCGGCGCTGCCAGATCCAGCGTCGCCTCCAGACCAGCCGTAGAAGCGGGCTCGGCCGCTACCGCCACGGCGGCGGATCGTGATGCCTTCCGTGACGGCACGGTACGCTGCTTTGACGGCGCCGCCATCCCGTGCCGGAATTCATCTAGTCGGGCGTTTTCGCCAGTCGCGATGCTCACAACCGGCGGGATGGCCATCGAGCCGGAACGGCATGGTTCCAGGTCGGCGATCAGTTCCGCCATCGTCTGGTAGCGGGCTTCCGGTGTCTTGGCGACCATACGGTGGAAGATCGCATCGAGCGACTGGGAAACGTCCGGGCGGGCCTCGCACAGGGAAGGGATCGGCGCCTCACGGTGGGCCAGCATCTTCGCCAGCATCGTGTCGCCCCCGTAGGCGATCCGGCCGGTCAGCAGATACCACAGCGTAATCCCCAAGCTATAGATGTCCGCCCGGGCATCCGCGTGCTTGGTGTCCATCGCCTGCTCCGGGGCCATGTAGTCCACCGTGCCCATGATCTGGTTCGACCCCGTTAGTTGATCCTGCTGGGCACCAGCCGTGTCGAGCCGTGCCAGGCCCATGTCCAGGATCTTGACGGTGCCACGGCGATCCAAGAGCAAGTTCGCCGGCTTGATGTCGCGATGGATGACACCGTGCTCGTGGGCGTATTGCAGGCCGCGGGCCGCTTGCAAGATGTAGTCCAGGGCCTGGTCGAGCGGCAGGGGACCGCGTTTCTTGACCAACGACGACAGATCGGTGCCGTCCACGTACTCCATCACAAAGAAATGCGTGTCCGCGGCCTCGTCGGCGTCGAACGCCGCCACGATATTCGGATGCATCAGCCGGGCCGCCGCCTTCACCTCGCGTTGGAACCGTCGCAACGCCTCGGGCGTCTTGGTCACCTTCGGCGAAAGGACTTTCAGGGCGACCAGACGTTCCATCCGCCGGTGTTCGGCCTTGAGCACCAAGCCCATCCCGCCCTGGCCCAGCTTGTCCATGATCACGTAGTTGCCCAGCACCAGCGACTTGCCCTTGCCGGCGTAAACCTGCTGGGCTTGATAGGCGGTCAGCTTTTTCAGGCGGACGAGTTCCTTGGCCAACTGCTCGGCATCGTGCGGTTGCTTATCCGCCGGAATCCCGGCGATCAGTGCAGCGACTTCATCGGCCGATATCAGACTGCTGTCAACAAGCTGACGTGTAAATTGGTCGAGGGGGATCGCCATGAGGGTCGTTCCGACGCAGGTGTCGCCGCAGAACCAGCCACCAGACCGAATATACCAACCTTTCGGCAGCCTGCAATGTCCCCGCTGTGTGAGCATTACGACGCCGGGCTGTTGGCCACAGGGACGCGACTTCCCGCGTGAACGCGGCACGGGCGAACCTGGGCCACGGGGGCGGGAATGGCGGCACCTGCCGGATCGCGGCTAGGGGCTACGCTACCGCCGTCGCCCCGTGCCCACGTCGCTACGCCGCGGCGGCCACACAGACGTGACTTCCGCCCGTGAATGCGACACGGGCGAACGGGGGGTCGCGGGGGCGGGAATGGCGGCACCTACCGGATCGCGGCCAGGCGGCTGACGCTCACAGGCGGTGCCGATCGTGTGACCGTCCGACTGCCGGATCACGGCCAAGCGGCTACGTCGCGACGCCGGGGCCACTGGCCACAACGCCCGTGAACGCGGCACGGGCGAACGGCGGGACGCGGGGCGGGAACGGCGGCCCTCTGTGACCATCGCGGCCAGACGGCGACGCTCACACGCGGCCCCCGTGCCCACGTCGCGACGCCGGGGCCTACTAACCCGAAACCTGCGACATCACCGGCCGTATTGCGACCCGTCACCGTCAGAATCAAGGGACGACGGCCGCGACGGCCATCGGGCTTTGTCCGTAAGCAACAGCAATTCGGCCAGCAATCCGTCAGCTTCCACGTCACCTGGATCGCGGGGGATCGCGACAAAGTAGTTTTCCCCAATCCCCAGTTCACGCTTCACCTGACGAGCCACTTCTGGGGCCGCGTCCATGTGCTCAACCACCTCCCAGTTGTTGTTCCCAAGCACTTGGCCTTCCAGGCCGTCGAGCAGCAGGTCCCAATCGTCAAAATTGCGATCGTCCAGGCTTGGCACATCCTCGAATCCCATCTCCCGACCCGCGCCAATCGCCAGTTCGCGCCAGCAAGGCCCCGATGATATTTCGCCGTCGTCAAAACCTCGGAACTCGTCGTCCAATTCCATGAAGATCATTTCACACACTGCGCGATAGACGCTGGCTACGGTTGCGTCGAGCACGGCCATTGCCAGTGGCGGCGGTTTCTCTGTGGTCAACAGAAGCCGCGCCGCAGCGTGGTACATTACATTTCTGGCACCTTTGGCACCACTGTTGGCACCTTTTTTGGGGCGAAAACGGCCGACCCTCGGGCCGAAGGCCGACGCTTTTTTGAGGCTTTGGCGGGCGGGAGGTGGCCATGTTGGATAGGATAAACTGGGCCTCTTTTTGAGGATGGTCCCGGCAAGATCGGTGACGATGCCGTTCTCGCAAGATGCGGTAGGCTGACGCGGGCAGCGCGTCATGTACTGCACCACCCGCTCGATGCCCGCCGCGTCGCCCGCCGCCAAAAAGGTGGAGTGGGGTCGGCAAAGGGTCATTTGGAGGCGGGTGGTGAAGCGCCGAGCGTGATGGAACAGATCACGCCGTGGAGGCGGACGCAGACACACGGATACTTTTCAAACGGCTACTTCGGCTGGGTTGGGCAAAGGGCCTTGACAGCTGCGGCGATTTTGGACTGGTAGGTTTCCTTGCACTTGTCAACCAATCGGCAGGCCACACAAACTTGTTCGGCGAACACCTTCTTGTCGACTTTCGTTTGGATGAGGAGATATAGCACATTAGCGGGCATCTCATCGCCCGGCTGCATCCCAAGAACGTGGATGGCATTCTTGTCGGAAGTCAGCGAATTCTCATTGTCCTGGGGATACTTAACGATGCTCCGTTTGCAGAGCGACTTCTCGTGATCCCACCACTCGCAGGGCGCACAGATATCGTCTACGCCGATGGTAAGCTTAATTGGTGCCTTCGGGTTGGCACGAATTCTCTGCGCGATCGGCCCCAGAGTCTTGTGGCTCGATTTGCCCGTGCCCAACGCATCGAGCCTGTCGAACAAGTGATGGCCGCGAATCGTCACGACGGCCACTGCCTCGCCGGTGGGTTCGGCCGGCTGGCTGGCAGCCGCCTCGCAGCAAGGCGCGTCGCGCATGCCAAAGACAGCCGATCCCGCCAGCAGCGAGGTCGCCTTGAGGAAATTGCGACGGTTGGGGCAGTTCGACAACCAACACTCTTGGCGATTCATGGCACTACTCCTCAATAAAATCGCTCGTTACCTGGTTTGACCCACCTCGATCATCAGAAGGTGTTCCTCGGATAGGCTTTGCTCAGAGATTCTCCAAGCAGCAGTGTTCTCTTAAGGTTAGCAGAGTGGCTTGTGATCTTCCAGTCGGGGTTACTCTGTCTGGCTCCGGACATTCAGGAAGTCATCCTGTTCCTTCCGGCAGCGACAAAGGGCCGCGTTCCCGTGACGGAGCGGCAACTTGGGTGGCGGTCTACTGCCACCTGACTCACCTGCGGTCCTCCGGCGTGTTGAAGTCGCTGGTGATGCAGTTGAGCGAGGTTCCCCGGCTGACCAAGGACCGCCTCTTCCAGCAGGTGCTCAGTGCCGCGCGGCGCGTGGAGGGAACCTTGCTGGTGGTGATGGACGAGGCGCACCTGTTGGATGGCGATGCCTTGACGGACCTGCGGTTGCTGATCAGTTCGGCGGTCGACGTGGCACCGCCGCTGAAGCTTCTGCTGGTAGGCCAACAGACCCTGCGGGCGACCTTGAAGCGGTCCCAACACGCAGACTTGCTCAACCGGATCAGCGTGCATTACCAGTTGCGTGCGTTGAGCAAGGAAGGGACAAGCCGTTACCTGGACATCCAGATGCACCAAGCGGGAGGCATGGAGGATGTGTTCGACGCTCCCCGCAGACACGATCCTCGCCGCCGGCCAGACGCTGGAGGTGCTCCTCACGCTTGCCACGTGAGGATGGAATGGTAGGGTGGGGCGAGCACAACGAGACCCACCATGCGGAAGGAGGCACAGAGGCACAAAGGGCTGGTGGGGCTCGCTCCGCTCGACCCACCCTACCGTTGCTCTAACAGCTTGGCCAGGTGCTCCAGGGCCTTCTTGGCTCGCGAGGCCGCAAAGGCGTCCTCGGCGTTGGCGTGCGACGAGGAGCCCTGCGTCGAAACGATGTCCGCGCCGAGCAGTTCGGCCAGGCGTTGGGCCTCAGCATAGTGCGCCCTTGCCGCATCGGGCCGGCCGGCCCGGACTTCCTGGAACGCCCGCACGCACGCGCGATAGAAGGCCACGGTCCGCTCGCCGTAGTTGAAACATTGCTCGTCCTCGGCGATGCGGGCCTTGACCGCGGGGGGCAAGGACATGGCCAGGGCCTCCGTCAGCAGTTGCCGGCAGCGGCGGCCGTGCTCGACGATCTCGACGAGCGTCGGCCCGTCGCACGGTACGCCCGGATGGCGCTCGTACCGCAGATGGGCGGTCGGGAACAGATCCTTCGCGCCGCTGTCCAAGCGGCGTGCCAAGTTGTACTTCAGCTCGGTCGCGTTCGAGAGCATCTGCTCGACCGACTCGTAGAACGCCCGCATCGTGGCGGCGGCCGGGCCGTAGCGCCGGGCGAAATAGTCGCGCCACAGGGCTTCGCAGTCCGTGTTGACGTCCCAGAGCTGCCGGGCCATCTGGTAGTTGGTCAGGGCCTTGTTGCCCCACCGGGCCGTGGTCACGTGCATGTAGTCGAACGTCCGGGCGCCGGCCCGATAGTAATACGGTATGTCCGCGGCCATCGTGTGCATGAAGCAGATCGGCAGGCACTTGAAGCCCGAGATGTTGTAATACTCGCCGATTGCCAGTTGCCCGCGGTAGTGGCGCTGCGGATCCTGGGTCCAGCCGGCCAGTTGCCGGACATATTGGGCGTTCTTGGCCGAGCAGGCCGGATCGTCCAGGCGGTGCACATAGCAGCGGTTGATGGGGTAAAAGGTGGCCATGCAGTAGTTGGGCGGAAAACCGGCCGGCAGGGGCCGCGTGGGCGGCTCGACCACGTCGGAATAGGCCAGGAACGTGACCTCCAGCGGCCGGTGCAGTCGGCCTTCGGCCCGGGCCTTGTCCAACTCCTGGCAGAAGCGGTGCACCAGGAGCAGGTAGCGGTCGGTAGGAATGCCTTGGGCCTTGCAGGCGGTGCACTCGCACCACTTGCCCGCGTCCAGGGTCCAGAACCGCACGATGTCGGCCTCGCGATAGGGGCCGTCGATCAGGCCCTGCACATAGTTTTTGACAAACTCCGTGGTGGCGTGCGGGTTCGAGGTGCAGAAGTTCGTGCCGAAGTTCTCACGGATGCCCGGCACCCGCTTGCCCTTGACGATCGAGTACCACTCGGGATGGGCCTCGAAATAGGAGAGCTGGCCGTCGTTGTTGGCGTCGCCCTGGTACTCGGGGCTCGGCGGATAGGGGTCGCGCGGCCGGCCTTCGTCGCCGGTGAACCGGGCGTGGTCGTAGGAGTAGGCTTTGTACGGCCCGATGAACTCGTCCTCCGCGTGATGCCGGCCGCAGACCATGCGGAGCCCCAGCTTGTGCATCAGCGAGTGCGGCTCCTGGGCCAAGGTCCAGTAGTCCAGCCGGTTGCGGGCCATCCACAAGAGGAAATCCGCGTCGCCCCGGTTCTCCCAGGCCAGGAACCCGCGCGTGACGAAGCTCGGCCGTTCGGTCACGTCGAGATCGGGGATCGCATCAACGTGCGGCACGTCTTCGCCGAGATTGCCCGGGGCGAACCACCGGCATCCCAGCCGATAGAGCAGGTCGTAGGCTCCGTAGAGTGTTCCCACACGCTCGGCCCCGGCCACAACCACCACTCGGCGCCCCTTGGTGACGGCGCTCTTAAGGCTATAGCCTTCCGGGCCCAACGTGGACAGCCGTTCCGCGCCCACGCCCAGTGCATCGAACAGCCCACGCGTCGCGGCCGTTGGTTGACCGACCAGAACCAGGTCGCCGGAGGCCGGCAACTGGGCGTGGCCGACCACGGCGAAATCGTTGCTCCGGCCTATCATCCGGCGGAGGTATCGCTGTAACTCCATCGCGGCGAAGCACTGGGTGCACGCCGTGTCGTCGGCCCGATCGGCGTCGAGCCAGTTGACCTGTTCCTCAACCCCGGCGGCGGCCTGGGCCGTGGGGAAAGGGCCCGAGTCGACCACGATGGTCCACTCGGCCGCGGCCGAGCCGGCCGCGCAAGCGACCAGTGCCAGAACGGCCGATCGCCCCGCAGTAACGACCTGCGTGAACGTCATGATCTTCACCTCGCTGGTTGTTCCTGGAGTGTTTTCTTCATCGGTTCCACCACGCGCTGCCAGGTTCGCGGCAACAGGACTCCTGCCCTGCCGGGCGGCATCGCCCGGAGCTGCGCGGCCAGTTGCGGCCATTTCTCATCCACCGCGCGGCGCAGCACGACCAGCGCCTCCTGCGGGCCGGAGTTCTTCAGGCGGCCGGCCTCGGCGCTGAGCTGGAGGAGCTCGGCCGCCAGCCCCCAATAGCGGACCGCCGCGGCCAACTTCTCGACCTGCCGGCGCTGGCGGTTATCGCTGGCCTTGTGCCGGGCGGAGGCCATCGCCACCTCCGCCAGGGGATGTCGGCGATAAGTGACCACCGTGAAGAAGTAGGTGCCTCCCGGCACGTACCAGCGTCGGTAATCGGCCATGGCCCTGCTCCCATGTCGCCTGCGAACCAGTGGTCCCATCGCTACGCCAAGCCGGCATGGTAATGTTCGTGGGATTGGATGGCCAGAGGCTCAGCGGTTTGCCCGCCGGGGCTCACTCAATGAAGCACAATCCGGTGCGTTTCACGCACCCTACTTGACTATGGGTTGGGATACGACTCTGGCAACGGCAAGTCGTGCCAGTAACGCCATTGTACGCGAGCCGATGGCTCGCTTCTCGCGAGAAAGCAGGATACGATCTCGACGGCGTCATCCACGCCCACCAAACACGCTCGCGGAATCCAAAAGGGGTCGCCGCCGCGCTCGTCTTCAATCAGCGATTCGCACGAGCCCCCGTTATAGGGCACCAGCCAGTCCGCGGGCGGCTTTGCGAACGTCAGAAAGAACCGCTCCGGCTCGGGTTGCTTGATCCACAACGATGGGCCGCCGGGGCCGGCATTGAGGGCGGCCTCGCCGTTGCCCCCTTGCTGCCAGTAGGAATGTGGACGGGCGCGCAGGATTAGCTCCAACTCGTTAATGGTTGGGTCATTCACTACGTCCCTGTCATTCGGCGCATGATACCTCAACGGCCTCCCTCCGCCGCGTAACGGACCAACGTTCAATGGCCGGCACCGCGCCGACCGACTTTCGATTCTACCAGAACGCTCAACGCGGGGCCGGTCCATTGCAGCGTTTGGTTATCTCGCAGCCACGCGGCGGAACCACCACAGCCCGATCGACCAAGCGATAACAACGCCAACCACACTGGTTCGTCAACATGCGAACCTACCAGGCCGCTTGCGCGGCAGTCGCAAATACGTGGGGCGCATCGAAACCGGAAGGGTCTACGAGCAATCTATGGAGATTACCGATCCGAAGACAGGGACGACGTTGGCAATCCGACGAATCACCGTCGAACTGTACCAACCGACGCGAGACGGTGACACCGAGATCCACATCTTGACAAATGTTCCCCAAAGCGCGGCCAACGCGCTTAAGCTGGCTGATCTCTACCGAAAACGGTGGACGATCGAAACCATGTTTCAAGAACTGACGGAAACACTGACCTGCGAAATCAAAACCCTGGGTTATCCGAAGGCGGCCGTATTTGCATTCTGTCTGGCATTGGTCGCGTACAACGGCATTTCGGTGATCAAGGCCGCGTTACGTTCGGTCCACGGGACGGACAAGGTAGAAGAGCACGTATCGGGATACTATCTTTCTCTGGAGATCTCGAAGACCTATACGGGAATGATGATCGCCATTCCACCTGGCCACCGGCTTTCTGCTGCAGGCCATCGACCGCGGATATCGCTGTCTTCAGCCGCTTCGAGGAGGCGTGGCGCAACGGCCAAGTCCCCGAGATTGAAGAATACCTTGAGGCCCGCCGCACGTCCGCCCCGTTCGAGTCTGGCCGTCAACACGAACACAATCGCCGCAAGAGTCGCTGCGCGGTGGTGACGCATCCAACGGAAGGCCCGCTCGTCAATCCGCTCCCGGTTTGTGCGTGGTGGCCCTCGAGCAAGAACTGCCGCCGGGCGATACGCTCGTGGAGACCGATCTGAAGATCGATCAGCCGCGGCTGTGGCAAATGAACGATCCCTATCTCTATCGCGTCACGGCACGCGTGGGCGACGACGGTGCGTTGCGGCTTCCGCGAGTTCCGGTTCGACAACGATCGACGAGTTGGGGACGGTTACGTGGGCGTGGTTGTCAACAGCCGGGCCCCGCCAGTCGCGTTGACCACGTTGACCGGCTGATCGTCTGCCACGGGGCGTCCCCGTGGGCCAACATCGCCAGCCACACTTTCAACTGCAAGAGTGGATGATGGGCCCGGCGGCTGTAGGAGCAGGCCAACAGCTTCGTCACGAAATCGAACAGGTTCTCCTGGAAGGCCGCGGCGAGCGCTTGCAGGCGTTCGTTCGGCTCTGCGACACGCACCGCCTCCCAGGACTACATCGAGTCCATCGGCGATGTGATGGACCAGGAATGGATGCCACGGAGCGTGGACGAAGCAGACGCGAGGTAACGCGCGCCGCTCAGGGGCGACCGTGGCGTCATCCCTGCGACGATCCACGAGCGGACAGCGATGCTGGAACAGGTGAGGGACCGCGTGCGGAAGATGTTGGGCGCAGCAAGCCAGATGCGAGTCAGGAGGCGATCGCCCGACTTTACGAAGTCCAAGATTCGACGGGCATGTTCTTCCGTGAAAGCTCCCGGCTCGTTGCCTGACGCATTGCCGATGTCGGCAAACGCGAGTTGCAGCAGTCCGACGCGATGCCCGTCGCTGAGCTGAGGCGAACAACTGCTGCCAACCCTCGTAGCAACTTGGCATCTTCCTGCAACTGTTTCTCCACCAGGGGCAGACCTTTTCGAACGGATCGCGTCGGGTCCGCCACTGCTGGGGAGTTACTCGTTCCGATGGTGCTCGATGCGTTGGACGGCATCGGCATGGCGGCTCTTCCAATAGCCCACGTCGCAGCGAAGTTCACTGACCTCGCGGCGCAACTCCGCCAATTCCCGCTCCAATCGCTGCAAGGTCGGGCAGTTTGCGCAGGAACGTGCGTCGGTGACACACACCGACGCAGATTCGACCCGATCCGACAGCCGCGGTGTACTGGGTCGAAATGCGTCATCGAAATGATGACGACGCTCCCAGACCTGTCAGCCCGAAGTGCATCAGGA
>JAAYEH010000593.1 GCA_012728855.1 Rhodopirellula sp.
CCGGCGCTCTGCTTCGTCCAACTGCCGCTGTGCTTGCTCCGCGTGTGCTTTGCTGATGGCGAGCTGCCGATCACATTCCGCAGTCTGGCGATCCCACTCGGCCTGCTGCCGTGCCGACACCTCCAACTGCTTCTCGTATTCAGATTTGCGAAACAGAGCCATTTGTTCAATCCAGCGAGAGGGTACTGCAACTCACAATCCGCTTTCCCGACCGGCCAACGGTACCGCTGCCCGACGCCGCCGTGGCGACCGGGGCAGCCTTTCAATCTCCAGTCAATTCTACCACCCGCCCGGGTCGGCACCACAGGGAAGGCGTTCGCCGCACGGATGCGGCGACTTAGCGGGCAGCGAATGTTGGCGACCATGCTGTCACCAAACTTCCAGCCGGAATCCTGCTCCCTTCTCAGACGCCAACACCAAGCAACGGTACAAGCTCTTCAGGTCCTCGATAACCGCCTCTGAATCCACAAGTCCACGTGCGATTGTCGCATTGGCTTCAAGGATACGAAGCAAGCCCGCGATGGACCTGAGCCCCTCTGCCGACGAATGCCATACGTAGTCCTCATTGAGCAACTGTTCCACGTTCTCCACTTCGTCGAGAGAACCGCCAGGAATGTTGCCATAGAAGCCGGTGAATGGCTTCAGTCCCTCAGCCGTCGCAATCTCGTCCAACCGGTCCGCGTTGATGACCAGCGTGCTGCCATCCGAATCAGCGAAGTCGGCGGTGTCGATCTGCGGCTCGAATGCTGGGAACAGCCCTACGCCCATAGATCGTTTTCGTCTTCGGCCAACAGTTGTTCTTTCGCTCACCTTGTCGCAAAGTGGGAGTTTGACGGGAAAGGCAACCAGATCGGGCGGTCGTCCTTCCACCAAATCTCCCCGGCAATCATACCAGCATCCCGCCAGCTTGGCAACGCCTTTCCCGCGGAAGAATGGCTGGCGGGCGCGAATTCCATGCTTGCCACATCCGCTCGCGCAGTCCGTCTGCGCTTCGCCCTCTGGGCTGCCGCGGCAAGATCGCTGCGCGACCGAAAATGTTCGGCCTGCGTGCCTTATCCGGTGCCCGTCCGCGCACGCGACTGCTTCCACGCCAGATAACGCCGGCCAATGTGCTGTTGCAACAGGTGATAGAATTCCGGCGACTCAATCCGTGCTCGCTGCGCGGCGGTCAGCGCACACAACGGCCTTTCCCACTGTTCCAGCGGCGGGACTTCGAGCGTTATCCAGCCCGGTCGAGGTTCTCGCACGACGATTCCTTCCAGAAAGACATAGCGATCAAGGTTCTGGATCGAAAGCTTGACGCTCGCCGCCTGCGGTTCCCCTGCGATCTCTCGCAGACAAATCTGCATCCGGCCCACCGGCTTCGGCGGTGCGGGAGCCGGCAGTCGCGGCGCAGAGGGTTTCGGCTGCCCGGTCAGTGCGTCCAGTGGGCTCTGGAGTTCCTGCTGCTTCGGCACCGCGACATGCGTGTAGATCTTCGTTGTGTCCAGCTTCACGTGCCCAAGCAGTTCTTGGATAAACCGGATGTCGGTGCCCCGCTCGAGCATGTGCGTCGCGAAACTGTGTCGAAGGCAGTGTGGACCGGCCACTTTCCCGATCCTCGCGATTTTCATCGCTCGCTTCATCACTCGCTCCGCCGTCCGCGGCGAAAGATGCCTGCCCGAACGCTCGCCGGGAAAGACGTATTCTTCCGGTGAAAACGTCTTTCGAAGCTCGAGAAGCAACCCCTCGAAACATCGCGGCAGCATCACCTGCCGATCTTTCCGGCAGTTCGGGCAATTGACCGAAGAGGTGGATCGGTTGAGAGTGCGGAGCGCGTGCCGCCGTCACGTGGAAACGGCCACACCCTGGGATTTCAGAGCAGACTGCAATTGGCCGATGTCTACCTGCCGAAGCGCAACGCGATGCCCAACGGCCAACGCCGCCGCGTTGCCGGCCGCTTGTCCGAGCGTCATCATGGTGCGGCTGAGCCGGCAACTTGAGGCGGCGATGTGCGAGAAACTGGCGGCCCGGCTGGCAATCATCAAGTTCTCCACTCCCCTGGGCAGCAGGCACCGGTACGGCACGCCGTACGGTCCGTTGGGCACTTCGTAGAGCCGCCCCTTGCTGCCGTGAATGTCGACGGCGTGATCGCTGATGGCGATGATGTCGTTATGCCCCTGGCCGGACACTCCCGCCTGGCAGTCCTTTTCGTTGAGCACGTAGTCGCCGAGAATCCGCCGCGTCTCCCGCACTCCGATCCGCGGCGCCACGCCGACGATCGCCCAGGTGGCAAACCCTTTGCCGCGGACGTGACGCGTCCAGCGCGAATCGTCGTCGGCCGGCAGTCGCTGCAGCCAGTAGAAATGCTCCAGCACGCGGCGATGGGCTTCGCGCATCAGCTCGCTGTACTCGGTCTGGACGATGGCGTTTCCATCGATCATGCCGACCGGGTTCAAGAGCAGATCGCCGTTGGCCATCTCGACGATATGCACCGGTTTGCGGCAGATCCCTTCTTCCACACCTTTCGGCAAGTAGGGTTTCTGTTGCACGCCGGTGTCGGCGATGCGGTAGCAAAGCGTGAGGCCGTTGAGATGCAGTCCCGCTTCTTCCGGCGCGGTCGGCTCGCCGTAGCGGGATTTCGGGTCTTCGCCGATGTGGAAGTCGCAGCCGACATCGACGGAGAGGTCGCCGTCGGCGGTGCCGTCGATGAAGACGTCGGCGGCGATCGAGAGG
Organism: Rhodopirellula sp.; assembly: GCA_012728855.1. Classification (GTDB taxonomy): domain Bacteria; phylum Planctomycetota; class Planctomycetia; order Pirellulales; family Thermoguttaceae; genus JABWBD01. Next base: position 2,716 of record JAAYEH010000593.1, read on the forward strand.
CGCTTGCCCGCAAACCATGCCTCCACCGCCACGATCCTGTCGTTCTCTCGGCGAGCGCGAAAGTAGGTGGTTCCCAGCAACACACGGCAGCGGCCCGTCGCTTCGAGCATCTCGCGGGCGGCGTAGTTCAGCGCCCGCGGCTCGAACGGCAGCCCGCGTCCGCCGCGTCGCATCGCCCCCTCGCCGTAGTCCGGATAGGTAACCGCCAACGGGTCTTCTTTCATCGATTCGTAAAGTTCGCGCGGGATGCCGTCGGCGCCGGAGACCGGCTCCCAGGAATGGACCCAGGCACAGGTCGAGGTTCCACCCAGGATCGACTCTCGCTCGAGTAGCACGACATCCGCACCCGCCCGCGCCGCCGCCAGCGCCGCGCCGATGCCGCCGCTGCCGCCGCCGACCACGCAGACCTGGGTGCGGAGTTGCTCCTCCGCTGCGTCTTTTGCCAATGCGGCAGGCGAAGCGCTGAATCCGGCGGCAGCGCCCAAGAGGATCCTGGTTGCGTCGCGTCGCGTGAGTTGCATGGTCTGTGTCTCCTCGGTTCTGGCAAATCGGCAAGAGGACTCAACCCGCGTGCCACACCAGCGAGTCTTTCGAAATCGCCCGCAGCCAATCAGTATCGGCTTCGCATCGATGCCCGTCAACTTTCCTAACTTCGCCTTCGGAGTGGACTGGACGCGAGGACTACCGTCGCAGACAATAGATCGCGTTCGTAGCGTCGACGCTTTGCGAGCCGACGAACTCAGCCCAACCCCATAGGAGACGACCCCCATGTTCTGCCGGCGATCTATACGGACAACGCTCACCGCCATCGCGATTCTCTTTTTCGGCTTCGCCCCGACTGACGTCAGCGCCGAAGTGCGTCTCCCCGGTATCTTCGGCGAGCACATGGTGCTTCAGCGCGATGTGAAATTGCCGGTCTGGGGATGGGCCGAAGCGGGCGAAAAAGTCTCGGTGCGTATCGGCGATGCCGCGATCGAAACGACGGCCGACGCCGCGGGGAAATGGAGCGTCCGACTCCCGGCTCTCGCCGCCGGCGGGCCGTTGACGCTGGAGGTCCGCGGCACAAACACGATTGTGCTGGAAGACGTGCTCATCGGCGAGGTATGGCTCTGCTCGGGCCAGTCCAACATGCAATGGCTGGTCAACCAGAGCCAGAATTTCGAGGAGGAACAGGCCGCCGCCGGGCATCCGCGAATTCGGCATATCACGATTCCACGGGTTGCTCAACCGTTTCCGGTCGACGACGTGCGGGCTGACTGGGAGGTGTGCAGCCCGGAAACGGTGGGCGGGTTCTCCGCGGCCGCCTACTTCTTCGGTCGCACGCTGCATCAGGAGTTGGACGTGCCGATCGGCCTGATCAATTCCTCCTGGGGCGGCACGCGCATCGAACCTTGGACCCCGCCCGTGGGATTTACGCTCGACGAAGCCCTCGCCGATATCCACAAGCAGGTGTTGCTGACCGATCCAAGTTCGGACCTTTACAAAGAAAGCCTCCGCAAGTACATGGGCGACGCGGCGGGCTGGCTGAAAACGGCCGAGGAGGCGATCCGCGAGGAGAATGTGCTCGAGCCGATGCCCGCCTACCCCCAGGAGCTTCGTCCCTTTACCAGCCACCAGCAGCCGACGATGCTCTACAACGCCATGATTCACCCGTTAGTGCCTTTCGCCATTCGCGGCGCGATCTGGTATCAAGGCGAATCGAACCATACGGAGGGCAATCTCTACGCCAAGAAGACGCTGGCGCTCGTCGGCGGCTGGCGGAAGGTCTGGAACCAAAACGAGCTTCCCCTCTATTACGTGCAAATCGCGCCCTTCCAGTACGGTAATGAAAATCCATTCATTCTCGCGGAATTCTGGGAGGCTCAGGCCGCGGCGCTGGCCATTCCGGGCACCGGCATGGCCGTGATCAACGACATCGGCAACCTTGCCGACATCCATCCCAAGAACAAGCAAGAGGTCGGCCGGCGCCTGGCCTTGCTGGCCCTGAAAAACACCTACGGTCAAAAAGACCTCGTCGCCTCCGGCCCCACATTTCGTTCGATGGAGATCGACGGCCGACGGATCCGCATCCACTTCGACCATACCGGCAGTGGGCTGGCCTCGCGCGACGGCAAACCGCTGAGCCATTTTGAACTCATCGGCGAGGACACAGATTTCGTGCCGGCCGAGGCGGTGATCGAGGGGGACTCGGTCGTGGTTTCCTCCCCGAAGGTCGAGAAACCGATGGCGATCCGTTTTGCCTGGCACAAGCTGGCCGAGCCGAATCTGATGAATAAGGAAGGACTGCCGGCCGGCGCGTTCCGGGCGGGCGAAGTGCCTCAACGCGACTACTTGGCGCTGAAGGTTCCCGAAGCCAAGCAGTACCAACTTGTGTACGAGCTGGATCTGGCGAAGCTCGGCAGGGAGATTGCCTACGATCAGGATCTCCGCGATCGCATCACCGCCCCGTTCGATCGCGTCGCATATTTCCTGGAGCTTCAGAAGCCGGGCGAGGAGGTTCAATGGGTGTACGTGTCGATGGAACCTTTCAGCGACGATCTGGCGAAGATCGGCATGCCGGCGTTGGCAGCGAAGGCCAGATTCCAGCAGCGCGTGGCCGGCTTGAACGTCTTGTCGAACGTCGAGGGGATCGCGACGGGTGAGGGACTGACGGGCGGCAACATCGAGTTCTGGTCTGGCAACTACGGCCCGCCCAATGCGGCCAAGATCCCCGGCGCCTCCGATGCGCTGTGGGACTTCGGCGACGAGTTCGCGCCGCCCGAGGACGGCTACGGCTGCATGCAGGTCCACAACCACGAGGCAGGGCAGACGATCTTCGCGATCAATCAGTGGAAGGGGGCCGCCAGCGCCGACGTCGGCATCGGCAATAGCGAGGGGAAGACCCGCGACTGGACCTTCGTCGGCAACGCCGGCCAATACATCGTGAAGAAGCTCCGCGTGCTGGTGCGACCATCGAAGTAAGCCTCTGTTCGGAAACGGGGACTGGCTCCCGGACGTTGTGTTTGCGGTTGTGTTGTTATACAAGATGTAGGGTGCCTGTCCCCGTTTTCGGACAGAGGCTGAGAGGCTACATCGCCGCTGCCAGCGACAGGCAACAATGCCCGACCGCCATCGCAACAAAGACCAGATCGGCGGCGGCGCAGACGGAAACAGCCATCGACACCAATCGGCCCCGCGTTCGGCTCCGAAGCGGTTCGACCTGGTTCATCGTCGGGCATTTCCAAAGGCGAACGCCCCAGATCATCAGCGTTGTGCCCAAGCTTATGGCCAGCAATGTGCCTGCCGCTGTCGCGACGGCAAAGATCAGGATTATGGAAGGTTCCAACATCGTCCTCACGACAATTATCGATCGAGCGGCCTCCCAGCCCTGAAACGCGACATCCTACTCTGTTCATGGCCTTGTACCGCCGGAACCCGACAGCAGAAGCCAGCGGCCAACGAATTCGCGTCACGACGCGGGGGGCCGGTGTGTGAGCGAGACGTGTGCATCGGTCACGGCCGAAGCCTACACCGCTTGCCCGTTTCATGCTAAACTGGCGCTCTCGACTACTCGAAAAGGGGGAAACCATGCTCTACACGCAACTTGGGCGTACCGGGCTGAGCGTCAGCCGCCTCTGTCTGGGCACGATGAATTTCGGCGCCGACACGTCGGAATCAGACAGCTTCGCGATCATGGATCGTGCCCTGGAACTGGGCATTAATTTCTTCGATACGGCGGATGTCTACGGGCGGCCCTTGGGAAAGGGGCTCACCGAGGAACTGATCGGCCGTTGGCTGGCCCAAGGCGGCGGCCGCAGGGAGCGGATCATCCTGGCAACCAAGGTCTATGGGCCGATGGGGCCGCTGCCGCATCAGCGGGGATTGTCGGCCGCCCACATACGCCGCGCCTGCGACCAAAGCCTGCGGCGACTCGGCGTTGAAACTCTCGACCTCTTTCAAATGCACCATGTCGATCGCGGCTATCCTTCGGGAATGGCGCCGAAGTGGATGAACCTCCAGTACATGGACCAGATCGGGGCCTGCGACCACGGGCCGCCCTGGCAAGAGATCTGGCAGGCAATGGACCAGTTGATTGCCGCCGGCAAGGTCGTGTACGTCGGCAGCAGCAATTTCGCCGCCTGGAATGTCGCCCAGGCCAACACGCTGGCTGACGCGCGGGGCTCCCTTGGGCTGGTCTCCGAGCAGAGCAAGTACAACCTCGCCACGCGTACGGTTGAACTGGAGGTTGTTCCGGCCTGCCGTGCGCTGGGAGTGGGGATCCTGCCGTACAGTCCCGCCGGAGGCGGGCTTCTGGCCGGGGCCCTGACTAAGACCAACGAGGGACGCCGTAGCAGCCTTTCTGACGAGTTTCTCGCTCGCTACCGCCCGAAGCTTGAAGCCTACGAGTCCCTCTGCCGTTCGCTGGGCGAGCATCCGGCTCAGGTGGCGGCAGCGTGGCTATTGCAGCAACCGGCTGTCACCGCGCCGATTATCGGCCCGCGAACGATGGAGCAACTCGAAACGAGCGTCCGCGCGCTGGACATTCGCATGTCCGCTGAAATCCTGGCCCGGCTCGACGAAATCTGGCCCGGCCCGGGGAATCAGGCGCCGGAAGCGTATGCGTGGTGAACGGCTCTGTCTTGGACGTGGGGGGAGGATCGTCGGCAGCCAGGGTGTTGGACACCCCCGCGGTTTCGAGTAAACTGTTGGGATCCCTTTCCATCCACAGTACGAGTCAGGAACGAACGATGGCAGATCGCACGTACAACTTTTCGCCCGGTCCCGCAATGTTGCCCCTCTCCGCCCTCGAGCAAGCGCAGCGCGACTTGCTGGCGCTGCCGGGCGTGGGGATATCGATTCTAGAGATCAGCCATCGCTCCAAGGCGTTTGAAGCGATCATCGAGCAGGCCGAGGCGAACCTCCGCACGCTGCTGAGCATCCCGTCGAACTATCGCATCCTCTTCCTCCAGGGCGGCGCGCTGTTGCAGTTCGCCATGATTCCCATGAGTCTGCTTCGCGGGCAGGGCAAATCGGCCGACTATATACACACCGGCACCTGGGCGAAGAAGGCGATGCAGCAGGCCAAATTTCAGGGTGGCGTTCGTGTCGCCTGGGACGGATCGGCCGCTAGTTTCAAGCGGATGCCTTCGCAAGAGGAGTTGGATATCCGCGGCGGCGCCAGCTACGTCCACATGACCTCCAATGAGACGATTCAGGGCATCCAGTTCCAGAAGACGCCGGACGCGGGAAGCGTCCCCTTGGTCTGTGACGCCTCGTCCGATTTCCTCAGCCGCCCTCTGGACATCTCCAAGTACGGCATTCTCTACGCTTGCGCCCAGAAGAACGCCGGTCCCGCCGGCGTGACTGTCATCATCATCCGCGATGATGTGCTTGAGGGCATGCCCACCGATCTGCCTTCGATGTTGAACTACAAGGAGTTGGCCGACTCCAAGTCGCTCCTGAACACCCCGCCGACGTTCGCCGTTTATATGGTAAAACTGGTAACCGACTGGTTGATCAACGATATCGGCGGCCTGGAGAAGATGCACCGGATCAACCAGGAGAAGGCGGCGCTGCTCTACGAGGCCATCGACCAGTGCAGCGGCTTCTACGAAGGCCATGCCGACACGGCCAGCCGATCGCTGATGAACGTCACCTTCCGTTTGCCGACCCCGGAACTCGAAAGCCAGTTCGTCAAGGGCGCCGCCTCGCGCGGCCTGGTTGAACTCAAAGGCCACCGTTCCGTGGGTGGTTGCCGCGCGTCGATCTACAACGCCATGCCGGTTGACGGAGTACAGGCGCTTCGCGATTTCATGCTGGAGTTTTCCGAGGCCAACGGTCGCTGACTCGGAATCATTTGAACCCCGCCGGTTTCCCAACTAGAATGGCTTTTTACGGTCATCGCACCAAGGTACTGGAGAACCAAAGAGATGAAGAACCTGAATTGCCTGAAGACGATCCGCGGACTGCTCTTGGGCTCGCTCGTGGTATGGATGTCGACCAGCGGCGTGCCGGCCGCCGACAATGTTCCACCACAAGGATTCACCGCGCTGTTCGACGGCAAGAACCTCGACGGCTGGTGGGGCGTCAAGACGGAGGATCCGCGCGCCTACATGGCCCTTTCGCCGGAACAGTTGGCGGAGAAGAAAGCGGCCAGTCTGGAAGATATTCAGCAGCACTGGCGGGTTGAAAACGGCGAAATCGTCAACGACGGCCAAGGACTGTACCTGACGACCGACAAGTTCTACGGCGATTTCGAGCTGTTGGTCTCCTACAAGATGGTTCCCGGCTCGGACAGCGGCATCTACCTGCGAGGCACGCCGCAGGTTTCGATCTGGGACGCCACCGACCCAACCAAGTTCAAGCATGGCGCCGACAAAGGTAGCGGCGGACTCTGGAACAATCCCGCCGGAACGCCCGGCAAGGATCCTCTCGTCTTCGCCGATAATCCGATCGGCCAGTGGGACAGTATGCGCATTGTCATGACGGGCGAGCGCGTCAGCGTGTGGCTCAACGAAAAGTTAGTGGTCGATCACGCCCGGCTCTACAACTATTACAACAACAAGAAGCCGGAGGCGGAGCACCTTCCGCTGCCAAAGACCGGGCCGATCCAACTGCAGACGCACGGCCGAGAAATGCGATTTCGAGACATCTTCATCCGCGAGATCGGATCCGACGAAGCCAACCAGATCCTCGCCTCCAAGAACGATGACGGTTTCGCGTCGGTCTTCAACGGCAAAGATCTCACCGGTTGGGGCGGCGAGACCGAGAACTACATGATCCAGGACGGGGCCATCACATGCCAGCCGAAGAAGGGCGGCACGATCTTTACCGAAGGGGAGTACGGCGACTTCGCCGTCCGCCTGGAGTTCCAACTGCCGCCGGGCGGCAACAACGGTCTGGCGATACGCTATCCGGGCGAAGGCCACGGCACCTGGGGCAGCTTCTGCGAACTCCAGGTTCTCGACGACGGCCACCCGATGTACAACGATCCCAATGCCCCGAAATACTACAACCTCAACCCGCGCCAGACCCACGGATCGGTCTACGCCCGCATTCCCGCCCACCGCGGCTATTTACGGCCGACCGGCGAGTGGAATTTCCAGGAGTCGACGATCGTCGGCCACACGGTCAAGGTTGAACTCAACGGGTTCGTGATCCTCGAAGCAGACGTCTCGAAAGCCGATCCGGCGACGTTCATGTATCCTCTTGAGCACTTCCCGGGCCGCGACGTGATGAAAGGCCACTTCGGTTTCAATGGGCACAACGATCCGGTTCAATTCCGGGCGATCCGCATCAAGAAGCTCGATTGATCCGGCCGACCAACGACATCTTCGTCGGCAACTGCGGCTGGATCGGGCCTTCAGTTGCCAGAGGAGCAAGATGATGTACGCCGTCAAAGTAACTGGCAAAGTTGATGAGAACCACCAGCTTTGGGCCCAGGTTCCAACCACGGTTTCGCCGGGGCCTGTCACGGTCCTGATTGTCCCCGCCTCTCAGGAAGACGAAGCGGGAGATACCTGGACGACGGGTATTGCACAGGAGTGGGCAGACGAGTTGGGTGACCCTGCTCAGGACATCTACACCATGGCGGACGGAGAACCCGTGCGTGAGGCCTGACGAAATCTACTTGGCAAGCTTTCCGTTTGGGGACAGTGCCGGGATGAAGTTGCGTCCCGTTCTCCTGCTTACGGGTTCCGTCGGAACGGTGCCTGAAGTGCTCGTTGCGTACATATCGTCGGTAATCCCTTCCACATTCTTGGTGTCCGATATCTTGCTCGATCCTGCAACGACGGAGCACGCATCGACTCATCTCAAAACCGCATCCGTGCTTCGTCTGCACAAGTTGGCCACTATTCACGCCCGCAGTGTCGTTCGCCGATTGGGTATTCTCTCACCGCAACCGCGGCCGACGTCGACGTCAAGCTTCGGACGTTGTTGAACCTGTGAGGAGCCCGCGACCGAGAGAAGGTGCCGGATAATGCATCGCAACGCGATTACGGTGATGCTGGCCTGTGCGGCTGTCTTGGGTGCGGTGACGGTCTTCGGCGCTCACGGCATCTGGCTGGGCTGTGTGGCCGTGGCTTTGACGGTCTTCATTGCCAGCGGGCCGACGCCCGAGAGTCGCACTTTGCGTGCCGGAGGGATTGCGCTGTTGTTGATCCTCGTTTTCTGCCTCTTGCCATGCATCTCGGCTGCCCGTTCCGAAGCGCGGCGGTCGCAATGCACTAACAACCTCAAACAGATTGGCTTGGCCCTGCACAACTACCATGATGCTTGGGGCACCTTTCCGCCGGCCTATTTGGCCGACGAAACAGGAAGGCCGGCACATAGTTGGCGAGTGCTCCTTCTTCCCTTTGTTGAACAAGAGAGACTTTACGAGCAATACGACTTTGGCGAACCCTGGAATGGGCCCAAGAACTCCTGTTTGACGCTCGGGAACTCCTCGGTTTACCAATGTCCGGCTCGGGGCCAATTTCCTTGGGCCGATGTGCCGATGACAGGCTATCTGGCCGTTGTTGGACCCAACACAGTCTGGCCTGGGGCCGAGGCCCGCAAGCTCGACGAGTTCGCCGACCGACATCACACGATCCTCGTTGTTGAGTGCTTCGACCGAGAAGTCCCTTGGTCGGCGCCGTCGGACATTTCGGTGGAAGAGGCAAGCGTGGTGCCGCCGGTTGAGATGAAGTTCATTAACTGGTGGCTGCGGCTGGAACCGCGCGAGCCGATACCTCACCATCAACTTCATCAGTTTACGGGGCGCAATGCCTTGTTTGCTGGCGGAAGCGTGCGGCAATTGCCGATAGATCTCTCACCGTCCGCGTTGCGCGCTCTGACTGACATCCGCGAAGTGCCGAAACCTGACATCGAGTCGCGACCGGTCGCCCTGCCACTTCCTGAGAGCCTCAAGGGGCTTCCCGTCGACCCCGTCGCGATCCGCTGGGCAGGCTTTGCCTTCTTCCTGGCGGCCCTAGCGGGGACAGGGTTCTCCGTGAGCCGCGGTCAAGCGAGACCTGAACAGCCGGATTCACCCAAGGAGACGGCGCAATGACAGCAAATTGTGGTTCATCCAACGGACGCGTACCTGCGAGGATGGAAAGTCGCGAACCCGGGGAGTACCGGTGCCTCTTCTCTGATTCCCACCAGTAGCCTCGATCGACCCATCTGCGCTGCAAAGCGCGATTTCCACGAATGGAAACACCCGGACAGAGAAGAGGCACCGGTACTCCTTGCGTTGCTTGGTTTTGTGAGGCAATCGTCCCACCGGTACGCTTCCGCCGGATGAACCCAAATTGTTTGCCCTTGCCCCTATTTCCTGCCAGCAACCATTGGCCGAGCTTTGCGGGTGTCTGAAATACGTCGCTCCCTGCTCCCTGCTCGCTCACCCCGTGACGGCCATGTTGTTGCGGTGGATCACCTCGTCGTAGGGGCAACGGCCGAGGACGTCGGCGATCTCGTGGGTTTTCAATCCACGTACGCGTTGGATGTCGTCGGAGTTGTAGTTGATCAGGCCGCGTGCAAACTCGCGGCCGGCGGTGTCGCGGAGCCCAACGATATCTCCTTTATTGAATCGCCCCAGAACCTTCACGACGCCAATGGCCAAGAGGCTGCGGCCTTGCGTCTGGATGGCCTGCCGGGCGCCGTCATCGAGAACCAGGTAGCCTCGCGGTTGGGCCGTGAAGCCGATCCACCGCTTGCGAGCCGCCAGCACGCTGCCTTCGGCGAGCACCAGGGTTCCCACCGATTCGCCGGCGAGGATTTTCCGCAACGTCCCCGGCTGCCGCCCGCTGGCGATAATGACGTTTTCGCCGGCCGCGGTGGCCTGCCGAGCCGCGTTGAGTTTGCTGGCCATTCCACCTTTGCTCAAGCCGGTCAGCCGGTCTTTGACCAGATCGTAGGTCGACTGGTCGAGGCGGTCGACGGTTGGAATCACTCGCCTGCCGGGAGTTTGCGGGTCGCCGTCGTACAGCCCTTCCACATCGGACAGCAAGACCAGCAGGGGCGCCTGGATCAAGTTCGTCACCATGGCGGCCAGCCGGTCGTTGTCGCCGAAAGCGGTTCGCAGCTCGTCGACGCTGATCGTGTCGTTCTCGTTGATGATGGGAACCGCGCCGAAATCGAAAAGAGTCAGGATCGTATTGCGGGCGTTGAGGTAGCGAGTGCGGTGGTCCAGATCCTCCGCCGTCAGAAGGATCTGCGCGGCGTGGTGCCCGTACGCTCGTAGCGAGCGTTCGTACGCCTCAACCAGGAGGCTCTGCCCGACGGCGGCGACCGCTTGCAGATGAGCCAGATCCGCGGGCCGGTTGGAAAGCCCCAGCCGCCCCATGCCGGCCCCAACGGCCCCCGAACTGACCAGAGCCACGCGCCGCCCGCTGGCGATCACCTGGTGCAGTTCTTCGGCCAATTGTCCAATCCGCTCCTCATTCAGCAGCCCGTCGGAATGGGTCAGGACGCGGGTGCCGACTTTTACGACGAGCGTCGTTGCCGTGGCTGCAATTTCTTGGCGAAGCAGATCAGTCATTCTTCTACCATACCCTTCTTATTGTCGGATCAAAAGACGGACCAACGGAATCGGCCCCGGAAGTTGGCGGCAGGGATTCTCTTTGCGACGCGGCGCCGCCGGTTGTGAGAAGGTCACTGAAGCGCTAGAATACAACTAGCAGCGGCGCGGCGGAAGCGGTTCGCCGGGGGTGTTGGCAGTTTCCTCGTTCACAAGACCGAGCCGACCGGCTCGGATCGGTCACAGGAGTCTTATGAGCGAAATTCGCGACGAATGTGGGATTGCCGCGGTCTACCATCTCCCCGGCAAGGGGGTTAGTCCGCTCTGCCCGCGACAGGGTCCGGAGCAGGTCTCCCGATTGATGCCGCGGATGCTCCTTGATATCCAGAACCGCGGCCAACTGGCCGCCGGCATTACCAGCTTCAATCCGGACCGCAAACAACTGATCGACACGTACAAGGACGTCGGCACCGTTACGGAGGTGTTCCGCCTCAGCCACCGGGCCAAGGCCGACGCGCTGATGAGGGAATACGCCGGTATCGCGGCCATTGGGCACGTCCGCTATGCCACCAGTGGTCAGGACGACCGGAGCTGCGCCCAGCCGTTCGAGCGTCACCACATCAAGAAGCACAAGTGGTTCAGTTTCGCCTTCAACGGGCAGTTGGCCAACTACGACTCCTTGCGCAATCGGCTGCTGGCCGATAACGACAACCACCTCGCGCGGGAAAGCGATACCGAAATCATCATGCATGCGCTGAGCACGGCGCTGTCGCACGAGAAACGGCCGCCGCTGGTGAAGGCACTTTCGGAAGTCGCGGCATTGTTTGACGGCGCTTACAGCCTCGTGTTTGTCGATGCGCTGGGCGACATGCTTGTTGCCCGCGATCCGTTGGGAATCAAGCCGCTGAGTTATGCGGTGGAAGGCCCGCTCTTTGCAGCGGCGAGCGAGAGCGTGGCGCTGTTGAACATCGGTTTTGCGACGGAGAGCATCAAGTCGTTGCTACCGGGCCATGCCATCTCGATCTGCGACGGCCGTTTGGAGATTCGCCAGTTCGCCGCCAGCCCGCGCCGCGCCCATTGCTTCTTCGAATGGGTCTATTTCTCCAATGTAGCCAGCACTCTGGACGGTCGTAGCGTCTATATGGCTCGAAAGGCCCTGGGCGAGGAACTGGCCCGCATGGAAACGCTCTCGATGGACAACGAGACCATTGTCGTGCCCGTGCCGGACACGAGCAAAGCGGCGGCGGACGCCATGGCCTACGAACTCGGCGTGCCGTGCTTGGAAGGCCTCATCCGGAATCGTTACAGCGGACGCACGTTCATCGAAGGCGGCGAAAGTCGGACTCAGAAGGCACGGACGAAATACACGCCTTTGCGGGAGGTGCTCGAGGGAAAACGCGTTCTGCTGGTGGAAGACTCGGTGGTTCGAGCCACTACCATGCAGGTGCTCCTGGAGCGAATTCGCAGCCAAGGGCTAGCTCGCGAGATCCACGTCCGGGTGGCGTGTCCGCCCATCATTTCCCCCTGCTTCTACGGCATCGATATGTCGACCATCGGCGAGTTGTTTGCTCCGGCATTCCTCCAGGGCGGCCCGCTCACCGAGGAGGTGGAAGGCCGCATGGCGGCCAAGATTGGAGCCGATTCGCTTCGGTACTTGCCGGTGGACTCGGTCGCCCGAGCGATCCGTTTCGAGGCCGGCGAACTCTGCCGTGCCTGCATTACCGGCAACTACCCGACACCGTACGGTCAGAAACTTGCCGCGCTGGCGCACGAAAACCATCGGCGAGGCATTTCCGGCCGGACGTACGAAACCACGGCAGTCGGTGGCTGACATCCTGCAATTCTCGGCGGAGCACGACACTTGTCACGAATCCCGGAAATGACCCGGATTAGCGCGGATTCGTGTTCCAGCCTGATTCCTCCGAATGCGCCCCTAAAGTACCCCCATAAAGAACCCTAATCAATCATCTCACTGCCTATAGGTGGCAAGCCAACAATTCCTGGCACCGCCAGCCCGCAGCGGCTTGCAAGTCGTCCATTTCTGTGTCATATTACGCGTTTTGTCGCTCGGCTCGGCGGCTGACAGGAGTTAGTCTCAGGTGCAGATCTGGCCTGCAATCGATCTCCGTGGCGGTAAGTGTGTTCGCCTCCAGCAGGGGGATTACGCTCGCGAAACGGTGTTTGGGGACGATCCCGCCGCCATGGCGCGGCACTGGGTCGACCAGGGTGCGGAATGTCTCCATCTGGTTGATCTGGACGGCGCGCGCCAAGGACATCCCGGTAATCTGACGGCGGTCCGAGCGATTGTTGCTGCGGTGGACGTTCCCTGCGAGTTGGGCGGAGGCATTCGGAGCGAGACAACCATCCGAGAGGCGCTCGACCTGGGGCTCGTCCGGCTGGTCGTGGGAACGCCGGCAATCAAAGAGCCGGATTGGTTTCGGCGGATGTGCCGGCTGTTTCCCGGCAAGCTGGCGTTGGGGATCGATGCCAAGGAAGGTCGCGTGGCGACCGATGGTTGGCTCGAAACGAGCGAGATAGCGGCAGTGGATTTGGCTCGCCGGTTTACCGGGGAACCGATCGCGGCGATTATCTATACGGACATTGCGACCGATGGAATGATGGCCGGTCCGAACGTAGCGGCCATGGCCGAAATGCAGGCGGCGGTCGAGGTTCCGGTGGTCGCTTCGGGAGGAGTAACGACGAGCGAGGACGTGAGCCGCCTGGCGGCCGTACCGATGGCCGGCTGCATCATCGGCCGGGCCCTTTATGAAGGCACACTTTCGCTGCCCGACGCTCTGGCGGCGTTGCGACGCACGTAAACAGCAGACAACGGTAAGAAGGAAATTTTGATGGCGAAATACCAAGTTCAGGACATCCGCAACATTGCATTCTGTGGCCACGGCGGCACCGGCAAGACGACGCTGATCGATAAAATGCTGATGGCCACCGGGGCGGTCAATCGCCAGGCGAGCGTCGACGACGGAACGAGCATCTGCGATTTCGACGAGGAAGAAAAGCACCATCGCTACACGGTCGAAACCAGCGTCGTCCATTTCGATCACGGCGGCAAGCACTTCCACGTGATCGACACGCCGGGCTACGCGGATTTCATCGGTCAGACGATCGGCGCGCTGCGGGGCGTGGATACGGCGGTGATTACGATCAACGCGCAGGCCGGCATCGAAGTGAACACGCGGCGAGTGTTTGCCGAAGCCCAGAAGGCAGGCGTGGGGCGGATGATCCTCATCACGAAAATGGATTCCGACAATATCAATTTCTCTGGATTGATCGACAGTATCCGAGAAGTTTTCGGCCCGCAGTGCGTCCTGCTGAACGTGCCGCTCGGACAAGGGGGCGATTTCCACGGCGTCGCCGGCACGTTGACCGTACCCGACGATACCGGCGGCGCGCTGATCGATCCGGCCGAAGTCAACGAGTCACTGCTCGAATCGATCGTGATGGCGGACGAAGAAGTGATGAACCGCTACCTGGAAGGCAATCCTCCCAGCGACGAAGAACTGTCCCGGCTCATCATACAGGCGATTGCCGAGGGAAGCTTGATTCCGATCGTCTGCGTTTCCGGCAAGAGCGGCGTTGGCCTGCCGGAGTTGCTCGATGCGATGAGCATGTGTTCACTGCCGCCGAACGCGATCGGTCGAACGGCGAAGAACTCCGACGGTGAAGAAGTCGAGGTGAAGGCCGATCCCGGCGGACCGTTGGTCGCCCAGGTCTTCAAGACCCGGATCGACCCGTTCGTCCAGAAGTTGAGTTTTATTCGCGTCTACTCGGGCACGCTGAAGAAAGACACAACCGTGGCGGTGGTCGGTGAGCGAAAGGGTGTGAAACTTGGTCAGTTGATGCATGTGCAGGCCGACCACATGGACCCGATCGATGAAATCGGTCCGGGTGGAATCGCCGCGGTGGCCAAGGTCGAAGAGCTGCGGACCGGCAGTTCGCTGGGCGAATTGACGATGCCGAAGATTCCGTTCCCGACGCCGATGGTCGGCCTGGCCGCCACTCCGCGAAGCCGCGGCGACGAGACCAAGCTTTCCGGATCGCTCTACAAGGTGACCCAGGAGGATTCCACGTTCCGCGTCGAACGCGATCAGCAGACCAAGGAAATGGTCATTACCGGGATGAGCGAGTTGCACCTCCAGATTATTCAGGAGCGGCTGAAGCGGCGCGATAAAGTGGAGGTGGATACCAAAGAGCCAAAGATTCCTTACCGCGAAACGATCCAGGCCAAAGCGGAAGGGATGTACCGCCACAGGAAGCAAAGCGGCGGACGCGGCCAATTCGGCGAGGTCCATATTCGCATGTTTCCCTTGCCCAAGGACGTGAACATCGAGGAATGGGCCGTCAAGGAGCGTTTCCCCTCTATGAAGGAGGTGCATTATCGCGAGGAGGACAACTTCCTCTGGATCGACTCCGTCGTGGGCGGGACGATCCCCGGCAATTTCATGCCGGCAGTGGAAAAGGGGTTCTTGGACAGGCTCGTTCGCGGTGTCATAGCCGGCTATCGCGTCCAGGACGTTTGCGTCGAGGTCCATTTCGGCAAACATCACCCGGTCGACAGTTCGGAACAGGCTTTCAAGACCGCGGCATCGATGGCCTTCCGCAACATCTTCCAGCAGGCGAAACCCTCGTTGCTGGAACCGATCGTCAAGATGGAAATCACGGTACCCAGCGACAAAGTCGGCGATATCAACAGCGACATGTCGGGACGGCGCGGCCGCGTGGTGGGGATGGAGGCTTCCGGCGGCGGACTGACCACCATCACCGCGGAAGTGCCGCTGGCGGAAGTGACGACCTACGCGCGCGGCCTGTCGAGCATCACCGGGGGCCAGGGGAGCTACTCGATGGAGTTCAGCCACTACGACCCGGTGCCGGGCAACGTGCAGCAGGAGATTATTAAGGCGGCAAAGTTGGAGGAAGAGGAAGAATGAATCGCCCGACGGGAACAGCCGGGCTGATGAAATCGTTGGTTTTCTTGAGCTTGCAAGGCTCGGGCGTCCGAAAACAAAGGCATCCGGCTTGATCCCGGGCGCCGGCGCGCCTAGGATTCTGGCGGGAGAAGCGGAGCGAAAAAGAGCATTCAATGCGTTCATCTTGCCGGTTTTGCCCCACCTGCCGCTGTCTGTGTTGCTGTCCGGTCTCTTGACCGGACAGCTCGCTCCTTTCTCACCCATCGCTGCCGCCCTTCATTCTGTTCGTTGACCGCGTTGCGTCGCTGCGCGCCTTGCCGGAGAGTATTGCCATGGCCTCCGATTTTCGCCTCAAAGAACGTCTGCCCGAACTGACCGACCGGATTGTCAGCACTTATGCCGAGGTGGGAACGATCCATCATCTCGGCCATTGCCCGTTGCCAAACTACGAGACGGTGATCTCGGCGACCGAGAAGCTCAAAGAGATTCTCTATCCTGGCTACCGGCGGCGGGACCATTTGCACCTGGGAAACGTGACCTACCATGTCGGCGACTTGATCGACAAACTGCACGACGAACTGACCCTCCAGATCGCGCGGGCATTGTGCCACGAGTCCGGGGCTGACTACAAGTGCGATCCCCAGAAGCGGCATGACTTTGAGGCCATGGGCCAGGCTCGGACCATGGCCTTTCTGGAGCAGCTTCCGCGGCTTCGAAAGTATCTCGCACTGGATGTCCAGGCAGCTTATGAGGGTGATCCAGCCTGCAAATCGCTCGATGAGGTGATCTTCTGCTATCCCGGCCTAGAGGCGATCACCGTCTACCGCCTCGCCCACCTGCTGCACCAGTTGGAGGTTCCGCTCATTCCCCGGATGATGACCGAATGGGCCCACGGTCGCACCGGGATCGACATCCATCCGGGGGCTAAGATCGGAAAGCACTTTTTCATCGACCACGGCACGGGCGTTGTGATCGGCGAGACCTGCGAGATCGGCGATTGGGTGAAACTCTACCAGGGCGTCACATTGGGGGCGTTGAGCTTTGCCAAGGACGCCGACGGCAGGCTGGTTCGCGGCACGAAGCGGCATCCGACAATCGAAGATCGCGTCGTGATCTACGCCAACGCAACCGTGCTTGGCGGCGAGACGATTATTGGGCACGATGCGGTGATCGGTTCCAGCGTGTGGATCACTCAGTCGGTCGCTCCGCACACGACGGTGACTTTGGAGCGGCCGCAACTGCGGATGCGCGGCGAACGCGCCGATGAACTGACGCCGCCGATCGGGCCGTCAGTGGAGCATCCCGAGGATCGTCGCGATGCGCATTCATTCGCCGAGCATTAGATGATTCCGTCCCATCAGGATTCCCATCAGCCCGGCTGCTGCCGAGCAGCCGGGCTGATAAATGGGTAGGCTTTCATCTGCCGCTCGCTTTAAGACCGTGCCGCGACGAGTCGCCGGATAATGCCCCCTGTGACCAGCGCCGCACTCGCTGCGATGCTTAGCATCGCGCCCCAAAGAAAGCTTGCCGGCCGATAGATGAACGTCAGGCGATGCTTCCCGGCTCCCAACCACACGCCGCGCATGAACCGGTTCGTGCGAAGGATCGCCGCGTCAGTCGCGGGACCGCCGTCCGTCGCAACGTGCAACTTCCAGCCCGGGTAGAACTGGTCGCAAAGTACGACCAGGCCGGGACGTTCGAGTCGGGCAAGGATTTCCACGCGGGAAGGCGAGTGAAGAAGGACTTCGCAGCGCTCGTTGACGGTTTCTTGCACTTTGGCCGAAGGCCATGCTTCACCGCAGCCTGGCGCAACGTCCCAGGTTGCGCTTGGCCAACGACCGTTATCACTTACTATTTCAAGCACGGCACCATGTCTCAAGTCGCGCGGCTTTCCTTGCGGCCAAAAGACTTCAAGCGTTCGCCGGCGGAGGGCTTCCGGATCGTTGCTGGTTAGCTCAGGAAGAATCTCGCATTGGTGGACGATCCAGGCACGGGACACGTAATCGGGGAGAACTTCGAGGCAAGCCGAAAGGGGTCGGGAGTCTTTTTTCATGTCGAGCGGAACGCTGCGTTGTGAAAACCCGCCTGGCCGACATGAAAAAAGACTCCCGACCCCCTCGCTGGGTAGCACCGCGTAGCTGGCAAACCAATCGGCGACAGTTAGGTCGCCCGCTTTTTCGGATGTGACCGTAAGGAACGCGGCGTAATCGTTCGGCATCAGTGCGCCGCGGACTTCGACAAGGGAAATGCCCTCCGGAAGATGATACTTCGGAAAGAGTGTGTTGCGATCCCAGGCGATGGCATCGGCGATCCGTGTCGAGGAAACCGATTCTCGCCACGCCGGCGGCAGCCAGATCGGAGCCCGAAAAAAACGGTAAGGCTGCCCGTCGCCATGGTCCGCCTCGTGCCGCTGGATAGCGGCTGCCGTTTCGGACTGCTGATGCCACA
The DNA here is from genome assembly GCA_012728855.1 of Rhodopirellula sp. GTDB lineage: Bacteria > Planctomycetota > Planctomycetia > Pirellulales > Thermoguttaceae > JABWBD01. Next base: position 20,569 of record JAAYEH010000593.1, read on the forward strand.
AGCGTGCCGGCGCGGTGGCAACCATCCAGCCGTTGGCAACCGCCAGATCGACCGCCGTGAGTAGAACCGCGAAACTCCGAGTCCAATGACGATCGCCGCGTCGTCGCAAGAGGAGCCAAGAGACGATGGACACGAAGGCCGTTTGGAGCAGCCCGAAGGTCAAGTCGTTGGCTGCTCCCGCCGGATCGAACGGTCCAAGCAACGGATTGGGCTCAACGGCCGCCAGCCAACTGGCCCAAAATGGCCGGATGGCCGTCACCGCGGCCGATGCCACGACGCTGAATCCGGCGAGCCATAGCAACGCGCGGTGTAGCCGGGCCGGCCGCTCGGCAAAAGCACGATCCCATCCGCGTGCGGCCAGGAGGCTCAACGCCAGTGTGCTCACCACCAGCAGTTTGGCTGGATAGCGGAAATAAATGTAGCCGGGCAGCAGGACCGTCGTCAGCCAATAGACTCCGCCCACCGGCGCGCCGAAAGCCCAGGGGGTTGTGGGATCGCGTCCGACGGCGAGTTGGATCTCGTGCAGGATCCAACCGAGGCCGTACCAGCCAAAACTGGCTGCGACGGCTAGAATGGCGCCCCAGGAAAGCCAGCGATTGAGAACCTCTCCGCGGCGAAATCGCATCGCGGAGATCGCCAAGACGAAGGGCAGCAAGCCCATATAAAACGATGGCGTCCACACGCGGCCTTCCGCCGGAAGCACTTCGATCCAGCGACGAGGGGTGGGAAACTGTCGGCCGGCAAAGTTGGGCCAGGCCAGCTCCGCCAGTCGCCAGGGGCCGACGCTGAAGTGATAGACGTGGTCGCGGTGCATGTCCGGCCTGAGGTTCCGGCACAAAAGGCCGTCGGCCCAATGGGAGCCCCCGTGTTCGTCGCCGAACAGCCGGCCGGGCAACTCATAGACATTGCGAGCCACGCTGCTGGCGGCGCGGCTGCTGCGCCGGGCGTATTCGGCCGACGGGATCCACTGGACCGCCGCCAAGGCGAGCCCAACGACGCCGGCCGCAACCAGCAGCGCAGGCCGTCGCGGCTGCTTCTCGCCTGGCACTTCTTGTGCGCCCTTGCCGCGTGAAGACCACGCCAGGAGTCCCGCGTAGAACGTGGCCATCAGCCCGGCATGATAGGCCGCCTGAGGATCGCCTCCGAGGATCATCATGGCAACGACAATCCCCAGTGCGACGGCGCCCCGCCAGTCGCGACGAACGAGGGTTCGCTGCGCGGCAAACAGCGCCAGCGGCAGCCAGGCGGCGCCGACCAGGTAAACGATATTGCAGTACTGAAACAACACGTTTCCGGAAAACGCGTAGGCCATCGCCGCCACAGCGGCTGCTTCCCGACTCGCTCTCCATCCTCTGGCCGCGTGATAGGTTGCGACAACAGCCAACAGCAAGTGCCCAATCACGTAGAGCCGGAAGTTCCAGTCGTACCCGAAAGGCAAGAGGAAGAGGATCTTGGCCGGGTAGAAGACGCCGGCGGTAGCATCGCCGGCCAGCGGCACGCCCAGGTTGTCGCAAGGGTTCCAGAGCGGCACGTTTCCACCGGCCCACTGGTCCTGCACAAAGCGAAACAGTGGGTAGTAGTAGTGCGCCACGTCGCGCCAAGCAAATAGATGGTCGAAGAAGAGTACGTCCGCGAAGAACCACGCGAGCAGCACGACGGGGATGGCGAGCGGGAGGGAATTCTGGAGTGTTGGAGTGATGGAATGATGGAATCGTGAAATGTTGAAACGATGGAACGATGTTCTCTTCATGACTTCTCACCCGTCACATTCCAACGTCCCACCACTCCCGACTCCCGACTCCCGACTCCCTGCTCCCTGCTCCCTGCTCCCTGCTCCCTGCTCCCTGCTCCCTGCCCCCTGCTCCCTGCCCCCTGCTCCCTGCCCCCTGCTCCCTGCTCCCTGCCCCCGGCGGCTACGGCAGGATCCGCCGGTAGGCGGCCAGGTCGTCCAAATCCCACCAGGTTTGATCGGATCGGGCAATCATGCCGTCGCCCATCTCGGCAAGCCAGCGGGCGATCTCCGATGCCAAAAGCGCGGTCATTTGCTGGTCGGGCATGGACGAAAGTTCCAGGGTCACCAAATCCTTGGCTTGCTTGACATGACGCCGGATACGATCGATGCCGGGATGATGCAATCCTTCGAGTTCGTCCAGCGCCGGGTCGTGTACTCCTTCGGCCAGGGCCAACCGCCGAACGACGCACTGCGGCAAGGGCGCCGGCCGGTAGGAGAGGGCGTACTCGAGAAAACCTCCACTCCCGACGTTCTCGATTTTCAGATCGCCGAGGGCCTGCTGGACGCGAAACGGCGGAATATAGCGGCTTTCAGCGAGCGTCCAGAAGTCGGCTTCCTGCAGGGCCGTGAAAACCTGCACGGGCGTGATCAGGGCAACGGATCGCTTGCAATATACGGCGATCGACGCAGGCATGGACGGCTCTTTCGCCCGGCTAGCGGGCCCGCTCGGCCACCCGGAGCTGGGCACGAGCTTGCGAGACGGCTCGCTCGCGAATGGCCATCAGTTCCGGCGAAGTGGCCGGACGTTGCCGAGCCGCGATAAGCTGCTGTCTTGCGACGGCTTCGTCCAGTTCGTCGGCAGGCACGGCCCGATTCGTCAACACGGAAACCACATTGTCGAGCACTTCGACAAACCCGCCTTCGACATAGTAGCGGATCGTCGCATCGATGGATTCAATCCGCAACTCACCGTATCCCAGCCGTCCGATCATCGGGCTATGGCGCGCGGCGATGCCGATCTCGCCGTCGTAGAGGGGCAAGGCAACAAATTCGGCCATCCCGTCCGAAACGGTTCGCTCGGGCGTTACGACGATGCACTTCAACTGATCCATGACGGCTCTCTGTACTACTTCTTCTTCGCCATCCGCTCGGCCTGCTCGGCCGCCTGTTCGATCACCCCGACGTACATGAATGCCTGCTCGGGCAGGTGGTCCCATTTGCCGTCAACGATCTCTTCGAAGCTGCGAATCGTGTCGGCCAGAGGGGTGATTTCGCCCGGCTTGCCGGTGAACGGCTCCGCCACAATGAACGGCTGTGAGAGAAATCGCTCGATGCGGCGGGCACGGTGGACGGTGAGTTTGTCTTCTTCGCTCAGTTCCTCGACGCCGAGAATGGCGATGATGTCTTGCAGTTCTCGGTAGCGCTGGAGAATCATCTGCACGCGGCGGGAGATGGCGTAATGCTTGTCGCCCACGTACTGCGGGTCGAGAATGCGGCTGGACGACGCCAGCGGATCCACGGCCGGGTAAATGCCCTTCTCGGAAATCGCCCGCTCAAGGTAAACGAAGGCGTCGAGCTGGCCGAAGGCGGCCGCCGGGGCGGGGTCGGTCGGATCGTCGGCCGGCACGTAGACGGCCTGCACCGAGGTAACCGCCCCTTTGGCCGTCGAGGCGATTCGTTCCTGCAAGGCGCCCATCTCCGTGGCCAAGGTCGGCTGATAGCCCACGGCGGAAGGCATGCGTCCCAAGAGCGCCGAGACCTCGCTGCCGGCCTGGGAGAAGCGAAAGATGTTGTCGATGAACAAGAGCACGTCGGCGCCGGTGGTGTCGCGGAAATACTCGGCCATCGTCAGGGCCGAAAGGGCCACGCGCAACCGCGCCCCGGGCGGCTCGTTCATCTGCCCGAAGACCATGCAAGTCTGCTCGATGACGCTGCGGCCGTCGCCCATCTTGGTTTCCTGCATTTCCAGCCACAGGTCGTTCCCCTCGCGCGTCCGCTCGCCGACGCCGGCGAACACCGAGTAGCCGCCGTGCTGGCTGGCGATCCGCGCGATCAACTCGGTAAGGATGACCGTCTTGCCCAGTCCGGCGCCGCCGAAAAGCCCCGCCTTCCCACCGCGGACGAAGGGCGTGAGCAGGTCGATCACTTTGATGCCGGTCTCGAAGATTTCGGTCTTCGTCGACAGGTCGGTCACGTCGGGAGCGTCGCGGTGGATCGGCCATCGCTCGCCGGCCTGGACGGGGCCACGATTGTCGATCGGTTCGCCCAACAGGTTGAACACCCGGCCAAGGGTCTCCTTGCCGACGGGCACGGTCACCGGCGAGCCGGTATCGACGCACTCCATGCCACGAACCAGGCCGTCGGTGCTGCCGAGGGCCACGCAGCGGACATGCCCGCCGCCCAGATGCTGCTGGACCTCGCCGGTGAGGTCGATCTTGATGCCTTTCACGTCCGACTGCACCCGGACGGCGTTATAGATCGCGGGAAGCCGATCTTCGGCATACTCCGCGTCAAACGTCGAGCCGATCACCTGGACAATGTGGCCGATATTCTGGGTGGTGGGTTCGGAGACGGTTGCCATGGCTCACGCTGGGGTTTGGTTGCTGTCTGGAATAGTGGTTCACCCGCCGAGGGCTTCGGCGCCGCTGATTACTTCGAGGATCTCGTTGGTGATCTGGCTCTGGCGAGCCCGGTTGTAGGTCATCGTCAGGTTGCCGATCATCGTATCGGCGTTTTCCGTGGCCGCTTTCATCGCCATCATGCGGGCAATCTGCTCGGTTACGGCCGCGTCGAGAAAGCATTTAAAGAGCTTCACCTTGAAGCTCATCGGCACGACTTCGTCGAGGATGCTCATCGCCGAGGGCAAGAACTCGTACTGGATCTTCGCCGCCGACTCCTCTGCTCCTTCCTCTTCTTCAAATCCCTCGACTTCCACAAGCGGCAGAAGCGTCTGGACGACCGGGACCATGCGGCCGAGGCTCTCAAACTTTGTGTAGACGACGTCGAGCCGGTCCATCTGACCGGTCACGTACGATTCCATATAGCGGTTGGCCAGTAATTCCACTTCGCCGTAGGCGGGCCGGTCTTCGAAATGGAGAAACTTCTCGTCCGGATCGATGCCGCGAAAGCGGAATGCCCCGTCGCCACGCTTGCCGGAGACTTCCAGACGCGTCTCGGGCACTTCCTGTCGCAGTTCTTTCCAGCGGGCGATGGCCAATCGCATCACGGCCGAGTTATAGCCGCCGCACAGCCCACGATTGGCCGTGAGCACAAGCAACAGGGCGCGCCGCTGGGTGTCCCTTTCTGCCAAAAGCGGGTGGGAGACGTCGAGCCCCAGGCCAGCCAGGTGGCCGACCAGCGCGCTGATCCGCCGCGTGTAGGCTGTGCCGGCGGTGGCGCGGTCCATGGCGCGTTTGAACCGCGCCGTGGAGATCAACTCCATCGTCCGGGTGATCTTGCGGATATTCTTGATCGACTTGCGGCGTTTGTCGAGTGCTCGAGCTTTGGCCATGCGTATTATCCCGCTATTCAGACGGTTACGGTCTCTCGCTCGGCGGGGCGCCGCCGGCCGGCCCGAAACTCCTTGAAATCGCCGACCGCTTTCTCCAACTCCACACGGGATTCGTCGCCGAGGTCGTGGCTGTCGGTGATCGACTGCCACAGCGGGGCCTTCTCGCGGCGGATGAATTCCAAGAATTCCGTCTCCCAGACCCGCACCTCGTCCATCGGAACGTCGTCGAGAAAGCCGCGCGTGCCCGCGTAGATGATGATCACCTGGTCGGTGACGTGCATCGGCCCGTGCAGCCCCTGCTTGAGCAATTCGGTGACACGGGAACCGCGGTCGAGGCGGGCTTGCGTGGCGGGGTCGAGATCCGTGCCCAACTGGGCAAACGCCTCCAGTTCGCGAAACGCCGCCAGGTCGAGACGCAGGCCGCTGGCCACCTTCTTCATTGCCGGCACCTGGGCCTTGCCGCCGACGCGGGAAACGGAAATGCCGACGTTCATCGCCGGACGCTGCCCGGAAAAGAACAGGTCGGGTTGTAGGTAGATCTGGCCGTCGGTAATCGAAATCACATTGGTGGGAATGTAAGCTGAAACCTCGCCTTCGAGAGTTTCCACGATCGGCAGCGCGGTCATCGAACCGCCACCCAAGGCGTCGCTGAGCTTGGCCGACCGCTCCAATAGGCGGCTATGGGCATAGAAGATATCACCCGGGTAGGCCTCGCGTCCCGGCGGGCGGCGCATCAGAAGCGATACCTGGCGGTAGGCCTGCGCCTGGCGGGTCAGATCGTCGTAGACGACCAGTGTGTGGCCGCCATTGTACATGAAGTATTCGGCCATGGCGCAGCCGGCATACGGCGCGATGTACTGCAAGGGGGCGGGGTCGCTGGCACCGGCCAGGATCACCGTCGTGTAGTCCATCGCCCCATGCTCGCGGAGCACCTCGATCAAGCCGGCGACGTTCGACTCCTTCTGGCCGACCGCCACGTAGAAGCATTTGACGCCGGTGCTTTTCTGATTGATGATCGTGTCGATGCAGATGGCCGTCTTGCCGGTGCGGCGGTCGCCGATGATCAACTCGCGCTGGCCTCGGCCGATGGGGGTCATCGCGTCGATGGCTTTGATGCCGGTCTGCAGCGACTTGACGACCGGCTGACGCTCGGCGACGCCTGGGGCCGGCGACTCGACCGCCCGCCGCTGGGTGGTTGCGATCGGTCCCTTGCCGTCCAGCGGATTGCCCAACGGATCGATGACGCGACCGAGGACCGCCTCGCCCACCGGCACGCTCAACAACTTCCCGGTGCTGCGAACCTCGTCCCCCTCGTTGACTTGGAGCCAATCACCGAGGATGATCACGCCGACCGAGTTCTCTTCGAGGTTGAAGGCCAGGCCGAACACGCCGCCGGGAAACTCGATCATTTCACCGGCCATTACCCCGGACAGGCCGTAGACGCGCGCAATGCCGTCGCCCACCTCCAGCACGCGGCCGACTTCGCTGACGTCGATCCGCGATTCGTACTGCTCAATTTCCTGCTGGATAACGGAAGCGATCTCGTCCGCTTTGAATCTCATGAGCACTCCTGTCCATCATCTGTTGACGCAGTATTTTCAATTGGGCTGCAATGGAGGCGTCGTAGACCGTATCGCCGATCTGGACGACCGCGCCGCCGATCAAGGTCGGATCGATCACTTGCTCGAGCACCGGCTCGCCCGCGGCCAGCCCGCGCAAGTCCTCGGCAATCCTCCCGGCCAGCGCCGCATCGATGGCGACGGGAGTGGTCAAACGCACCCGGACTCGGCCGCGGAGACGATCGTAGCGATCGTGTGCCTTGCGGTACACGGCCCGCAGCAAGTCGAGTCGCCCGTGGCGGGAGAGAACCTTCAAAAAGTTGAGCAACAGCGGCGAAGCCCGGCCGGCGAGCACCCGATCGAGAACCTCCAGCTTCTCGTCGTGGGAAACCAGGGCTGAGGCAAGGATCCGTTCCAGGTCCGGGTGCGGTAGGAGCACGTCGGTCAGCAGCGAATCCAACTCATCGATGAGGGCGTCGACCTGGTCGGCGCGGCTGGCGGCGCCCACGAAGGCCTCGGCATAGACGTCGGCGACGTGCTCGACGGTCACGTCCGCCTGCAACTCGGCAGCCAGCCTGGCTTCGCGTTCGGGAATGTCCTGCGGCATCGCGACCCCTTCGCTCAGTGCTTGCCGGATTTGCCGTTGCCGCGGGTGACGTCGGCCACGGCCTGTTCGATCAATTTGGCGTGGGAGGCGGCATCGAGTCTTGATCCGACGATTTTGCCGGCCAGATCGACCGCCAGCGTGGCGCTGCGGTCGGCGAGATCCTTCATCGCTCCGGCCGTCGCCGCCTCGATCTCGACCAGGGCGCGGCGATGTTCCTCTTCGGCCGCGGCGCGGGCCTTGTCGAGCATCTCCTGGCCGACCCGCTCGGCGTCGCGCCGGGCTCGGTCGATCATCCGCCGCACTTCTTCCTCGGAGTTGGCCAGTTTCTGCTCGTAGTCGGCCAGGAGTTGGCGCGCTTCCTGATTGGTCCGCTCGGCGGCGTTGATTTCGTCGGCGATGTGGCGTTCGCGTTTGTCCAGTCCGTCGCGGATCGGTCCCCAGGCGAATTTGCGGAGAACCAGCAGCAGCAACAGAAAGACCACCGCGGTCCAGATCGCCAGGTCGGTGCGAAATGTCAACGGGTTAATGCCGCCGCCGTGTTCCGCCTGGCTGTGCGCGCCGTGAGACGCCGCGCCGGGGGCATGTTCCGCGTGCGCGGTTTCCTGGTGCTCCGCACGAGGTTCCGCCAGGTTTTCCCCGCCCCGCGCCGACGTCAGGCAGAGGCAGCAGAGAACTGCCACTAACCCTGTCACCGCACGAGTTGCGACTCGGATACCCATGCTATACTCGCTTTGCCGAAAGAGCGTGGATGACATTTGCCTAGCCAACCAGGCAAACGATCAGCGCGAAGAAGGTAACGCCTTCGATCAGCGCGGCCGCGATAATCATTGCGGTGTTGATGTTGCCCGCCACTTCCGGCTGGCGCGCCATGCTTTCCACAGCCGACGAACCGATCTTGCCGATGCCGTAGGCGGCGCCGATGATGACCAGCCCCGAACCGAACGCTCCACCCAGGTAAATCAGCGGATTGGTCGATGAGGTTTCGGCGGCAGCTCCCTGCGCCAAGGCGGGCGTGGCCGCGGCGAGGAGGACGACGAGGGTCAGGGCTGCGATCTGAGCGAGCTTGTACACGTTTGCTTCTCCTTCACAAAACACGATTCGAAATGCGCGAAACCCGGCGGACTAGTGCTGGTGAATCGCCATGCCAATAAACAGGGCCGACAGAAACGCGAAGATGTAGGCTTGCAGGAACGCCACGAACAGTTCCAAAAGGTTCAGGGCAGTCGCTCCCAGCACACTCGCCGCGGTCACTCCCGCCCAAAGCGCGAACATCGCCGGCGCGGTGGCGGCGATGAATCCGACAATCACGGCCACCACCACGTGCCCGGCAAACATATTGGCCAACAGACGCACAGCCAACACCGCGTGGCGGATGGCCAGGCCGACGATCTCAATCACCAGGAGCATTGGTTTGAGCACGATCGCCAGCACCCCGGGCAGTTCCATTTGGGGAACCATGCCCGTCCAGAAGCCAACTGCACCGTGGTGCGTCATACCCGAACCAACCACCACCAGGAAGGTTACCACCGCCAAGGCGGCGGTCGTGGCCAACGCTCCGGTGGGCGATCCCATCCAAGGAACGAGCCCGAGAAGATTGCAGAAGAGAACGAAAAAGAAGATCGTCCAGATGAAGGGGAGGAAACGGTCCGCGTCGTGCCGGCCGATGGCCGGACGGGCAACCTCATCACGGAGAAAGACGAGCATCGCTTCCATGAGATTGCCCAAGCGGCCGCGAAGCGGCTCGCCCGATGCCATTCGCCGCGCCAGTGGAACGAAGAGCATGAGCATCAACAGCGCCGCGACCACCTCCAGAACCATGAATTTCGTAATCTGAAACCCATAGATCTGGGGCAGATCGATGTGTTCGCCGAACGGGAAATGGAAGCTGGTGGCGTCCTGGACGTGGCTGCCCGCTTCTTCGATGTCGATCATGGCTCGCGAAGGAAATTGCTCACGGTATTGCTTGGCCGGGGCGGTCGGACGCCTCTGGTCGGCAACGATATCGCTGTCTCTAGCCCCAGCAGCACCAAATAGAACACTAAACCATAATAAATGACGCCACTTTCCGCCAGCGGCCCACCGTGGAAGTGGAGCACCGCCAAGGACACCAGCGGAACGCCCATCCGTGGCAGCATCCCTGCCAAAAAACCCATCCCGCCGTACTGTGGCCCGAGGGCCCGAAACGGGAAGCCGACGATCAGCCCTCCCACCGCACCGAGCCAGCAGGCTGCCGCGGCCGCCGCCGCCGCGAACAGTCCGGCATCCGCCGACAATCCGAAAGCCACCGCTCCGATCACGCCGTAGCCGGCGATGGTTGCCAAGGTCAAAAACAACGTCTGTTTCGCGGGGCCGGCTTCTCGCAGGCCGATCCACCAGATCCCGCTACGGTGCGTCATTGCGATCGATCCTGGCGGCCTCCATCAGCGGAAATTCCCGTCTTCGGAGGGGAATTCATTCGCAGCAGATGGGTGAGGCTGGAGGCCATGCCCAGGATCGCTCCCAAAACGACGAATACCATTACGGTTCCCAGCCGCTCGTCGAGCCAGTAGCCGATGACAGCGGGAATGACCATCTCCAGGGCCACCGCAGTGATCCGCGTGCTCCAGGCAAGAGCCACGGCAATCGCCGACCGGTCATCAGTTGGTTTTTCCACGGAGGCACCTGTGAAGATAGATAATTTACCGGTGTGGAGGCCCCCTGTCAACCAAATACCGGTTGTTGATACAATGCAGAAGGCTCCAGACTGCCTCGCTTAGCGGCTGAAATTAGGGAAGAATCGCGCGGCAAATCGGCCCGGAAAACGGCTTGGACGAAAGCCACGTCACTTTGGCAGAGGCACCCCTCAATTTGGGGCGGTATTCCAGGCTGCGGTGATCAGTGCCTTCGGCCAAATCAAACTCTATCAGGGGTGCCAGTATGAACACGATCGCACGCCTGTCGCTCCAGCAGTACGATCAAATGATCGAAGCCGGAGTCTTCGACGACGAACTTGGCCGCCGGCAGGAGTTTATTGGGAGGCAGATTCAAGAAATGAACCCCATCGATCCTCAGCACGAAGAGGTTTTGGAGTTGTTGACCGAGTGGAGTTTTTAGAGCCTACGGCACAAAATTGGCCTCTGGCGTCAAGCCTTCGCAGAATCGCGCCAACAGATCGGCCGCGTGGTCGATGTCGTCCAGCGAGATCATCTCCACGGGGCTGTGCATGTAGCGGTTGGGGATACTCACCAGGCCTGTCGCCACACCGGCACGGCTCACCTGGATCGAATTGGCATCGGTGCCCGTGGCCTTGCCGGCGGCGGCCAATTGGTAGCGCATTTCATTGTCGACCGCCGCATCGATCAGCCGCTCGACCACCTTGGGATTCATATTGGGACCGCGGTAGATTACCGGTCCGCCGCCCAGGCTGACCTCGCCCTCCTGCTTTTTGTCGATGGTGGGACAATCGGTGGCATGGGTGACGTCGACGGCGATCCCCACCTGCGGATCAATCCCAAACGCACTGGTTCGCGCTCCGCGCAACCCCACTTCCTCCTGCACCGTGGAAACCGCGTAAACCGCACAGTTCAACTTGCTGCGGTCGATCCGTCGCAGCGCTTCCATCACCACCCAGACACCGCACTTGTCGTCCATCGCCGGCGAAGCGGCGCGCCGATTCCGCATCTCTCGATAGGCCAATTCCACCGTGACCGGATCACCGACACGCACGAGTTTTTCTGCCTCCTCTTTGCCGGCGGCGCCAATATCCAGCCAAAGATCCTTGAGTTTGGGCACCTGCTTCCGCTCCTCGTCGGTGAGCAGATGGATCGGTTTCCGTGCGATCACTCCAAAAATCGGTCCCTCGGCGGTCCAGACGCTCATCCGCTGCCCGATGAGAACCTGCGGATCCCAGCCGCCGATCGCCTGTACGTAAAGGAATCCCTCGTTATCCACATGCCCCACAATCAGCCCGATCTGGTCGCAATGTCCGGCTAGCATCACCCGCAACGGCGCGTCGGCATTCTTTACGGCCACGACATTGCCGTGAACGTCCGTTCTCACTTCGTCCGCGAAGGGCGCAACATAGGCCCGAACCTCCTTCTGAAGTGGCGTCTCATACCCGGAAGGGCTGGGTATTTCCAGGATTCGTTGAAAGAAGGTCAACGCCTCGGATTCCATAATGGTTCCCCGTTGGTGCCAAAGTCATTGCGACACTTGTTCTACCGCCGATTCTCAAGTATTGCCGTTTCGCCGGTTCGTGCAACCCTTGGCGGTCTCTCTGGACGGATGACGGCATCGAAGTCTAAGATAGTAACATCATAAACACGGCAGGGAATGCCAGACCCGTGAGGTCATCCCAATGTCCACTACGACATTTCATCCCGAAAATGCAACGCGAACGTGGGGCGGCCAGCCGGCCGGCCCGCGATCGGAGGAGCTTCTGAAGCTCTACACCGAAATGATCGCCCAGCAGCGGATGAGCTGGACGGAACACCACCGTTTGATCCGCCCGCTGGGTTCCGGCGGTCAGGGCGTCGTCTATCTCAGCCAACGGCGCGGAACCGACAGCTTTACTCTGCCGGTTGCCCTGAAGCTATTCTCTCCGGAGCGTTATGAAGACGAGCGGGCCTACGACGACGCGATGGGACGTATTGCTCAGGTCGCCGCTCATGTGGCGCAGATCCAGCAGGACAACCTGCTCGACGTCCACAACTGGGTCGATCGTCGCCGCATCCGGCTGATGGAGATGGAGTGGATCGACGGCTACGATCTGGCGCGCCTGCTGACTTCGCGGATGTACGAGGTGGTCCGCGAGCGGGTCAGCATGCGGCGATGGGAGTATATCAACCAGGTCATTGTCACGGCCGGGCCGATCCAGCCCCGCCTGAAGCCCGGCATTGCGATTGCGATCATTCGCGACTGCCTGGCGGCGCTGGCCGCCCTGCACCGCGAGGGGATTGTCCACGGCGACATCAAGCCGTCGAACATCATGCTCAAGCGGACCGGCAACGCCAAGATTATCGACATCGGGTCCGCCTTCGAGTTGGACAATCCTCCACCGGTACGGACTTGCACGCCGACCTACGCCGCCCCCGAGGTGCTCGATGGCGGAGAATGCACGCCACGGTCCGATCTGGCCAGCCTGGGGTATGTGCTGATCGAGATGCTCGCCGGGGCACCGCCGTTCGAGGGTAAGACGAGCTTTCGTGAACTGATGGAAGCGAAACGATTCTTGGCCCAGCGGTTGCCGTCGCTGCTGCCTTACGACGTCGTCTGCAACGAACTCTTGATGAACTTCTGCCGCGGCCTGATCGCGCCGGATCCGACGCGGCGGTTCCCCAGCGCGGAAGCCGCCGATCTGCTCAAGGAAGGCGGCGCCGCCAGTTTCCACCGACAACTCGTCAAAGGTGATCTGGCCAGCGAGTACGACAACGAGATCCGCCTCTGGCTCGAGGAGCTGGAAGACCAGGCCTGAGCATCGGCGAGAAGAAGGATCACCAGTGGTGACAAACTTTGCGGATCGGCTGGCCTCGGCAGTGAAGCGGTGCGGCAACCCCGTTCTGGTCGGGCTCGATCCGCGTTTCGAGTCGCTTCCCGAGTCGCTGCAAAGAATCGCGGAGGGCGGCGGTCTTTCGGGCCGCGCGCTAGCCTACGAACTATTCTGCCGCGATGTCGTTGACGTGGTCGCCCCTTTGGTCGGATGCGTGAAGCCGCAGGTCGCCTTCTTCGAAGAACTGGGCCCGCCCGGCATGGAGGCGTTGGCCAGTATCGTCGTCTATGCCCGTGAGAAAGGCTTGCTGGTGATCCTTGACGGCAAACGCAACGACATCGGTTCGACCGCCGCGGCCTACGCTCGCGGCCTCTTGGGCGCCGAGGCCAGTCCGTGGGGCGCCGATGCGCTGACGGTGAGCCCGTACCTGGGGGGCGATAGTCTGGACCCTTTTGTTGAAGTGGCCGGCGAGCGGAAGGCAGGGATCTTCGTGCTGGTGAAGACGTCCAATCCGGGCGGCGGGATGTTTCAAGATCTGGTCGCCGAGGGCCGGCCGCTCTACCGTCACGTGGGCGCCTACGTCGAACGATTGGCCGGACAGACCGCGGGCGACTGCGGCTATGGAGCGGTGGGGGCGGTGGTTGGCGCTACCTATCCCGAGCAATTGGCGGAACTCCGCGCCGAGATGCCGCACACCTGGTTTCTTGTCCCCGGCTACGGCAGCCAGGGAGCGGCGGCCCGCGACGTCGCCGCCGCCTTCGACGCCGGCGGGACCGGTGCCGTCATCAACAACTCCCGCGGCATCCTCTTCGCTTTCTCACGCAGTCCCTATGCCGAACAATTCGGCCAGGCTCGCTGGCAGGAGGCGGTGGAAGCAGCCACACGCGCCATGATCGATCAGCTCCGCGCCGAGACGCCGGCGGGCAGGTTGTCCGCCGGCGGTTAATCGGAAGCTGTGGGGCAGGTTTGTAAGAGTTGGTCGAGAAATAAGACCAGCGGCAGAAAACAGTCTACCCGCCTCGGACGTAGCCCGACTCTCCGAGTCCGGGCTTCGAAGCCAGACCCGACTCGGAGAGTCGGGCTACGAATTCCTCCGGCTCGTCTAACCCAGGTTGCGCAGTGGCAGGCGGGGGTCTTGCATAATTCCCGGGAAATCTGCACGGGAGGGTGGAAAGTCTTCACTACAAAACCCGGTCCGGACTGAACCGCTCGGGCAGGTTCAGCTTCAGGGCA
>JAAYEH010000594.1 GCA_012728855.1 Rhodopirellula sp.
CCCCCCCCCCCCCCCCCCCCCCCCCCACCCCCCAGAATTAGCGGGCACTGTTGACGAGTCTGTCTTCTCGGGAGCAGGCACACCACTACAGCATGTTTCCGCCGGACGAACAATCCCCCGCTCGGAATTCATGGCTTTGCTGAGCTGGCCGGCAAACGGGAGAAGTGTTCCTGCGCTGTCTCTGCTTCCTCCTGTTGATCTACCAGTTCGAACTACGGGCGCTCGTAGGTCAACTTCCAGTCGGGCAGTGACTTGCCGCCTTCCCTGCGATTGGACCATACGCAGGTGATGCGATCTTTGCTCAACTCTGTGCAATGGACTGTCTCATGTGCCGTGACCACCGTGCTGTCCGGGCTGAACCGCCGCTCTTCCCAGTTGCCCACCAGCCCTTCGCCGAGCACCTTGCCCTTCTTCATGCCGGCGATTTCAAGTGTGGCCCGCTGAAACGTTCCATCCGCATCGAAGTTGGTCTGGATGCACTTCCCCGATACGGGATCATACCCAATGAGAGCCTGCATCGCCGGATACCCCTCCATCGTGAAGTCGACGAGGAAGCACTTCTTGTTGGCCGCGAGCTGCCAGTTCGCGATACCCGTGTGGATCTTGCCTTCTTCTTCGACGATCGTTTTCCACGATCCCAGCAGAGGCTTGTGGTACGCGATGTAGTCGTCGGCGGTAAGTTCGCTGACGCAGGGTTTCTTTCGCTTCAACGTGATCTTGGGCCAGTCCGGCAGCTTCTTGCCGCTTTCGGTAACATCCCGCACTTGCCAAAGGTATGTATCGTCGTCGATGCGGACCGAATCGGAAACGCCTTGGTACTTCTTGCCGCTGGGCGTGAAACTGCGCCATGGGGTCACCAGCTTGTCTCCATCGCTACGCCACGTGCCGGTGCCGTGGCCACCAAGCGACTCAAAGAACCAAGTAGAAAGCGCACCCGTTTCCAGGTTCGGCCCGATTACATAGTGGCTGGTCACCACGTGTTTCCCGTCAATCTCCTCTCGCCAATTCATCAAGATGAACTTCTTTCCGAGCCCCCAACGCCACGACTCGAAGGAGCGGACCTTCGCCCCCTCCGGCCCGACCTCTTCAAGCCCCTTCGGCAACTTGAATTCTCCCTCCCAATCGCCGATGAGCCACGCCAGGTCTTCCAACTGCGCCGCAGCCGACTTTCCATCTTTTGCCGCCAACGCGACGCCGGTCTTCCGAAACGTCACTTTCGGCCAGTCGGGGGTCTTTTCGTCGGCTAGCGTAAGGTCTGTGATCTGCCATGTGTAAGAGTTCTGGTCGATCTTTTCCAGTGTGGCCGTGCCAGCCAGAACGCCTTCCTTCTCCGATGCGAAGCGCAAGACTACCGTATCGCCGACTTCGGTGAACTTGCCTTTGCCCGTGCCGAAGGCGCTCTGCGCCAATAGCGACACGCACCTCTCCGTCGGGTTCCAGTAGTTGAGTTCATGAGTCAGCGGAGTCCTCTTGCCATTAGCTTCCGTTACGCCATCTGTGACGAAGGCAGTCTTGTCGAGAACCCAATAGCGGGACACGTGGGAGATCACGCGTTCGCCCTTTTTGACGCCTGGTAGATCTACTGGGGCTGTATATTCGCCGACCCAATCGCCGATGAGCCACTCCAGCGGTTTGAGGTGCTCGTAATCCGATTTCGATTCTTCTCCGTCGGCAACTGCGGAGAACGTGAGAAACACAAGGCCAAGAAAAGCTGTCGTCCGAATCATGGTCTGCCTCCTGGTAACAACATACTGGATAGTAAACGAACGCAACGCTCTCTTCGCCGATCCTGGGACGGCGGTATCGTTCTCAGTGCTGTTTGGCGACCTCAGATCTCTTGCTTCGTAATCAACGCCTCAGTCTCCTTCAGCGCGATGCGGATCATCGAGTCAACAACGGCGGCGTCCTGATACGGCATCCGCACCACCGGCGATGCTGAAAACTCGTCCGCGTGCAGCTTGCGGGCGCTCTCGAGCAACCGCTTGGCGGCGAACTTGTCGCCAAGCTTGTGATGGGTCATCGCCCGAAAGATGATCGCCAGACCGCGGTCCTTCAGGTTGCCGTAAGGGGAATCATCACTGGGCAGCACGTCGAACGCCTCCTCATAGCGGCCGCAGCGGTAGAGGGCCATGCCGCGGGAGAGTTCGAGAAACGGTCGCGTCGGCGTGCGGGCGAGGATCTCGTCGGCCCGGTCGAGGATCATCTTGCGATCCAGTTCGGCATCACCGGCCAGCGAGCAGAGCAGGACAAGATCCATGTCGCCGCCGCGCGTGCCGTACTTCTCCTTCTTGAGGCTGTCGTCCCACAATTCGCGGCAGATCTTCGTCTGCTCCTCTGCGCCGGCCGTCGCCAGCCGCAGCACCGCCAGCCCTTCCCCGAATCGCCAGTTTTCCGGTTCGAGTTCCGACGCTTTTGCCATGTCCCGCACGGCGTCGTCCGACCTGCCAAGGCAGCCGAGATGATTCGCCCGCCAACCGTGCAGGCGACCGACGCCGGGATACGCCTCGATCAGACGGCTGTATGCCGCCACGAGATCCTCGCGCGACATCTGTTTGGCCGGATCGGCCTCGCCGATCTTGAGTTGTTCGGTCGCCTGGTCTCGCAGTGTCTTGATCGGCTCCCACACGTCTTTCGTCTTGGCGGTTCGATCGCAAACCACTGCGTGAGCATCGCGAGCCAACTGCTGGTTGCCGTTCTCCCATAGCGCCATGGCGAGGATCGAGAACTGGCCGAGCCAATTGTTGTCCTCAGTAAGCGACTTGGAGATCCATTCCAGCCCCGCCGCACGGTCGCCGTGGCGGAGCTTCAGCAAGGCGAGCTGCCAGCGCGAGTGCGTCAGCCGCAGGGCCGCTGCCTCTTCCGCCACGGCAATTGCGGCGTCGTACTCCTGCGGCGGGCGGTTTACCTTGGTGGCCTGAGGCCACGTCATGTCGATCGTCAAGCCGTCGAGGGCGCCAACGGTGCTCTTCACTTCGGGAGAGTCCTCACCGAGTTGCTCCCGTTGTTCCTTGAGGACGCCTTTGAGAGTTTCAAATGCCTCGTCGTGCCGCTTCAGCTTTCGCAGACACGTTCCTAAGAGCGACCGGACCTTCAACGAATCCACGTGCCGAAGCAGGTCCGGGTTGTCGAGTAGCTTGCGGCAACAACCCTCGGCCTCGGCGTTTTCGCCCCGCGCGGCGTGCAGAGCCGCTGACTGGAGCAGATCCATCGCCTCCGTGGTCGAAGCGTTCGCCTTCTTCGGCGTTGCCTCTTCAGCCAAGAGGCCGGGCACTGTCCACAGAGCAACGACACACGCAGCCCACCATGCAAAGCATTTCATGACCCTGTTTCCTTCCATCAACAATGTGTGCTACTGACTCGATACCGTTCCCGATCGTGAAGTTGACAATACTCCGAACGCAAGTGCATGCCCTCCTCTCTTTTCCACTCACCGGCGCAGGCGCCGCAAGACGTCCTGGTAGCCTTTCTGCGGCTTGCCGTCGATCACGACAGGATCGTGGACGAACGTCACGGTGTCGCCGTCTGCTCCGATCGTCATCGTTGCCGTGTGGCTGCGGCGCGTCTTGCCGTCAGCCGATACATAGGTCTCCTGGAAGATCCATTTGCCGGAGCGGTTCACGATGGTGCCCTCAGCGACGCCGCCGTCCGAATTGACGACAAAGCGCTTGATCTGCTGCGAGTCGCCGTCCCAGACTTCCAGGCCACGAAATCCGCCGTCGCCGACAGTGCCTCTTTCCTCCAACGCGGCGCCACCGAGGGGCCAGCGGATGGAGCACCGCAAGAAGACCTTCTTGGCTTTCTCCGTGTCCTTCGCCTCATCCACCCAAGGAACGGTTTCACCTTCCCAGTCGCCCACCATCGCGTCTCCGAGGGCTTTCAGGTGCTGATGGCTTGCGGGCGGCTCCTTCGCTCGCTGCGTTACCGAATCCCGCACGTTTTCCGGCTTTACCCTATGGGAAACACTCTTGAAAATGACCTCCTTGCCGTCCTTGGTCGATCGACCGATCCACACGCCCTCGTCCGGCATGGTGGTGAATTGACACTCTCCTTCACTTCGCTTGCCGTCGGCTGCGGTGAAGGCGAACGTGCCCTCCCAGACATTCTCCTTCATCTTGTCGAGTGGATAGCAGTTCGTGAGCGAATGGCCCTGGCTGCCGTACCAATGTTCCACCACTGCGCCGGCCCTGGCATCCCAGCCGCAGATGCCGGCAAACTGAGACTCCATCCCTTCGTGCGATCCGTCGTGAGTTCCGGACCACTGGATCCGGAGGCAATACTTGCCGGGCACCCAGCGCCAGCTTGCGCGGTTCGTTCCCAGCTTTTTGCCGTCCGTAATGTCCTCACCCTGCCAGGCGCCCACGAGGGAATTCATGGCTTTGATGGCGCGGGCGGGTATGTTTGCCGGTTCCGCGGCCACGGCACTGGGCATCTCCGAACCGGTGGCAGTCTTCTTTGCACTAACCTTGCGGGTGACGCTTCTATGGACGACCTCTTTGCCCTCCTCCATCCATCGGGCTACGTATTCGAATCCATCCGGGGTCTTGGTGAGTCGGCAATCTCCTTCCGTGACCTTCCCGTCGCCCAACGTGAGCCTGTGGGTTCCATCCCAGGCGTTGTCCTTCATCGTTTCGAGCGGGTAGCACACCATGAGCGACTCTCCCCCGCTGGCATGCCAATACTCGATGACAGCGTTTGCCTTGGCGTCCCATCCGGTGACGCCGGCGGCGCGGAACTCGACCCCATTCTGATTTACCGCCCCCTCGACCGTGAGGCAATGTTTTCCCGGTGCCCAACTTCTGCGGTCCGCGCTCGCGCCAATCTTCTCGCCGTTCTCGAAAGTCTCGCCCTCCCAGGCACCAACGAAGAAGCTCATCGCCTGCCGAGCCTTCTCGGGAATGCCTCCCGACGGTTCGCCGTTGGCGGTCGCCAGACTGCTTGCGACCAGCAAAGCCGCGGTGAGGCATACAAGACCTGTTTTCATGGCCATCTCCTTTTGATCTGTCAGGATGAAGCGGTTGAAACCATGTGGTAGACGTGTTTCAGCCAGTATGCGGCCGAGACCTGTACTATTTGCCCACCCGCCGCCAGACGTCGTGCTGCTCGGCGGTCTTCTTACCATCAACCGTGCCGCTGCCGGTCCACGTATGGGTGTTGCTGTTGTCGGTGAAGACTGCGGTGCCGACGTATTGGGTTTTGGCGCCATCCGGGTTGACCGCAGAGCCCTGTTGGACCCATTTGCCGTCCTTCTTGTACATCCTGTTCTGAACGACACGCCCACCGGATTCGATCCATAGCCAGTTGATCTGCTTCGAGTCCGGATCAAAGTAGGCGAGATGTGTGGAAGAGCCGGTGCCGCCGTAGAACTTTCCCACCAAGGCGTTGCCGTCTTCCGTGACGCGGGCGTCCCAGTAGGCGGTGACTTTTTCGCCTTTCTTGCCCATGCCCGGCCAGTCCGCAATCCACGTGACATCGCCGACCCACCGGCCCTCCCAGGTCCGGCAGAACTCCCGGAAGTCTTCTCGCGTAGTCTCCTCCGCGTGCATGGAAGCCGCGAACACCGCCACCATCAACGCCGCAAGCAACACGGAGAATCTCATCGTTCGGTCCTTTCATCAAGGGGCACCTGGCAGGAAAACTCGTGTAAACGGTCAGCTCAATGGACGATCCTCGTCACCTTAAGTTCCCAGCCGGGTTCGGGTTTGCCGTCTTTCGTTGCGTCCGAGAAGAGCAGCAGGAAATGGTCGTTGTCGAGGTAACGCTCCTCGACCGTTTCCGACGACTCCACACCTTGGGGCCCGACGGTCGTCTGCCGGCTTGTCACGCATTTCTTGTCCGCGTCGTAGGTTCCCTTGCGTGTAACAAACTGGCTGCGGGAGCCGAAGGCGCGCATGAAGACCTCTTTGTTGACGGGATCCCATCCCATGAGAAGCTCGTAGTCGATCCGTTCCTCCCCGGCATTCTTGCCCCAGCCCTTGGTGCGCACGAAGTTTTTGTGAAACGCCCACTCGTTCAGCTCCTCGCCCACGTACTCCCCAACACCGGAAGTGGTCGTTTCCAGCTTCCACTTGCCCACGGAGAAATCGAGGAATTTCAGTTGCTCGTAACCGGGCCCGGGGGTGTCGTCCGTCGCGGGCGGGTTGAAGGCCGCTTGCCGCGAGAATGTGGCGTGGCGGTCGGGCAAGGGGTCGTTCCCGTTGCGCCGCTCCAGGAAATCCATGCTGATCGTGTCGTCGTCGACGAACTTCAGCTTGACCAGCAAGGTGTGTTTGTCGCCATTCGACGCAAATCCCGATTCGCGGCTTGCCCACACCCGCTGGGCGGCGTCATAGGCGCCGAGTCTCTCAATAACCGCGTAGCCGCCTTCGGTGGCGCCAACCGCCCACTGGAACACTTCCTTAGACTTCGGGTTCCAGCCCGTGTAGAGCTCGTATTGTGCCGTCTTGCCGTCGACCTGCCCCCAGCCGACGTGCCGCATGAAACTCTTGTTGAGAATCCACTCGCTGGATTCCTCCCCGACCGAGATCGACTTGCCCTGCTCCGTGGACACCACCTTCCAGTGACCGACCATCGGCTCCAGGAACTTCAGGTGCTCGTAAGCCGGCCCAGGTTCCTGGGCCACACAGAGGCTTGCGGCGAATAGAGCAGGTGCGAGCAGCAGTACTATCCGACGATCCATGATCCACCTCCCCTTCTACAAAGTGTGCATGCATGCCGGATGCCTTGGGACGGCCCCGCTGCAAGCATCCGAGCATGCGACGTTTGAAATTATCGAGTTCCCGGTGCGACGTGTTCCGACCAGAGCGCCAATGCCGACGGCGCATGGCCCGTTGGAAGGACGAACGGGCTTCTCCCAAGCATGAATCCGTCGACGTCAAACACCACGATGTGATTGGCTAGGGTCGTGCCGACGAACAGCTTCGATCCGTCCGGCGTGAACTCGATTCCCTCCGGGATCGGTTCAATCGGGATATGACTCACAAGCCGTGCGGGTCGCGTTGCGAGGTCAATGACCGCCAGATGGCTCGTTGTTACTACGTCGGCCCCTTTCTCCAGGCAGGAGATTACCGCAAAGCGGCCCGATGGATGAAAGGCAAGGCCTTCCAGTCCATCAGCCACTTGGCGAACGCGTTCGGTGATTGCCGGCACCTCCCGTTCAAGATCGGCGATCAACACGTCGTCGCGAGTTCCCTTTCCTCCGATCCCCCAGTCTTGGAGAACGATGGCCCGCTTCCCGTCTGGACTGATCCGCGGGGAAAAGAGCCGTTCAATAGGTGCCGCATCATCCACTGCATTAATCCGGTGGAGATGGTTAATTCGATCGCCGGAAAGGCTGAACAGGTGAAACTCTGGATTCGAGTGAGGTTCTCCGCTCGCAACTCCGTCGAACTGTACGGTGACGCAGACGATGCGATCGCCGCGCGGGCTGACATCAAAGGACGTCACACGGTTCGGAGCCTTTGCCTCGCTCGCCAGTTTCACTCGCCCCGTCTCGACCGAGTAAACATGGAAACCCGCGCCGACCGCGACGATTACCTTCTGCCCATCGGGATGGAGATCCACCATCCAAGGTTCCGCCGGAAGCTTTACCTGATCGAGCACTGAGAGGTCGTCAGCCGCCAGATCGATCACCGTCAAGAGGTTAGGCAAATGTTCAGCAGGCGGCTGCTGTTGCGTAGCTGCCGATTGGTAGCGCCAGCTATGGTTTGTCACGAATCCGAAGCGACCGTCGGCGCTGATCACGATGTGCGGGGCGCCGTAGATGGTTGATGGCACTGTGCCCGCGATGGTCTTGGAGACGGGCGGGTGATCCGGGCCCAGGCGTATTACGGTAATGCTGTCCGGTACGGGCTCCTGACGCGTGCCATCGCGAGTGTGCAGGAACCGGATCTCCCCATCGTTTGCGCTGAGGAGCGTGACCCTGCACGGGGTGGTGAGGTACGGGTAGGAATGGTCTCCGTCCGCGGACAACGCCTTCGAGAGGGATGAGTCCGCGGCGAAGACTGTGGACACTGCCAAAACGACGAGACCTGGCATCCACGATGCGATGCTTCTCATGGTTCTACTCCTCTGGATAAAGAGACGGCCATGTGTCTCTCTAGTTGCCGGCCACCAAGGACTTCTTGATGTATCTGTCTATTATTCTGCCCGAAGCAGGGACGGATCGCCAGCGGGGCCGCGAGTGTGATTGAGGGGCATTGGAAAGGCTGCGGGCGAATATGGTCAGAATTGCCACGACCTTATGGAGGTTC
>JAAYEH010000595.1 GCA_012728855.1 Rhodopirellula sp.
CATTTTGCTCCGAAGACTCCGCAAAATGAGCCAGTCCCCGGCGGTTTTGGGATAGGCACTAAGAACTAAGCACTAAGCTCCCTGCAACACGTCCTCCAAAGGAGGTACGGACTCTACTTGTCTGTTGCCATGCGCAACCTCCTGCCCGCCAAACGTTTCGGTTCAGACGCGTGGCGATGCAACACCAATGCCATGCGTTGCATGAAAGACAGTGTTTGCCCCGCGCGAGGACATGTGGTGGGCCTCTCTGGCACAAAGGGATCGCGCGTGAACCAACAGCGTGAGCATGGCATGTACACGTGTGGAGCAGGCAATCCAGGACCGAAGTGTTGCGCGGTCGATACTTCGACAAACAGGTTCCGCTCGGCAAGCGGAACCTACCGGGCGACGTCCGAACCGTATCCCGAAGTCAGGCTGGAAAGCCTGGCGTGCTGTTGCCGGATCTTCACGGAGAAATCCGGGGCGTCGGCGTACTGTATCGCCAGATCGTTGATCAGCGATCGACGTTTCAACTCTTCAAAGGGCACGCTGGCGTCGAGCAACCCGAGTTCGTAGGCCAATTCGGCCGTCAACCCCGGCAAGAGCACTCGATAGTCGTAGGGAACGAATTCCGGCGAGAGATTATTGACGTGCTGGACGATGTTCGTCGTGCAGTTGTTGGTGAAGGAGTGGTAGAATTCTGGATGGTCCTTGAGTTTGTTCACGCGTTGAAAGACGTCGGCGAACATCGCCCGGGCCTGTTCGGGTGTGGCGAGCGTGCGGTAAAGGTAGACGTCGTCCTTGCGATAGTTTGTCCGCAATTTGATCAGATCGCGTTCGTCGCCGACGACGTAGATGATTTCAAATTGGCGCATCACGCCGTTGAAGAAACTGTAGCTCTCGCCTTTTTCCTTGCGGATCTCCACGGAAACGGAAAGGTAGTCGCCGCCGTCGAACCCGAAGCTCAACATGGTGTGGGCTAGGGCCGGCGCACCACGGAACGGCACCGTGACGAAGTCAACCGTGCGAAGATCCGCCAGATCATACGTCTTATCGTAATGGTCGACGACGTATTCGTTCTCGCTGAGATAGGTGCAGTTGCGGATATTGTGAACCGTGACCCGATCGCCCTGAAAATTGGCCGATGCCAGCAGCGCCTGGTCGGGCGACCAGTCGCGATAATTCGAGGGCTGCTCGACCTTCGCCAGTTCCTCTTCGATGCCGTCCAGAGGAATCCGTATTTGCTCGGCGGTCAGCGGCGCGGTAGGAACCTGGTTGCAGCCTAGCGATGCCAGAACCGCCGCAAGCAGTCCGGACATGCCGAATCGGCGCGCAGCGGCAACCCGCCTGTCAGGCTTCAACCGTGCCGAGAGTGTCATTCTGGTGCCAAACCGATCCCTTGTGGCCTCGCCGGATGTCCGGGGGCTGTCAAAACTGCATGTTTCGGATAAGATGGTGAAGCTGCCGTGGCCGGTGAGCGGCTGGAAAAGCCGATGGCGAAATCGCGGCATCTCATAGCCGAATCGGCGCAGTTTGACAAGACGGAACTCGCTGCCAATCACACCCCTCCCTGGCTGGGGGACAGAGAATCGATGCCTACTCCCGAAAGGATTTACTTCGACAACGCCGCCACCAGTTGGCCCAAGCCCGAGGCGGTCTATGCCGCCGTGGAGCACTATCAGCGATTTGTCGGCACTTCACCCGCCCGCGGCGTCTACTCGGAGGCGGTCGAGGCGGATCGGACGATCGCCGCCACCCGTGCGGCCATCTCGAGTCTCATCGACGGCGAAGGCCCCCAGCGGGTCGTCTTCACGCTCAACGGCACCGACTCCTTGAATCTGGCCATCCACGGCGTCGTGCGGCCGGGCGACCACGTGGTGACAAGCGTCGTGGATCACAACTCGGTCCTGCGTCCCTTGCGCCGGCTCGAAGAGAGCCAGGCGGTCCAGGTCAGCCGAGTCCGCTGTGACGGGCAAGGGATCGTCGATCCGGACGACGTTCGCGCGGCGTTGCGGCCGGAAACCAGGCTCGTGGCGCTGGTGCATGCTTCGAACGTAACCGGAGCATTGCAACTGATCGGCGAAGTCGGGCAGATCGTGCGAGACCACGGCGCGCTGCTGCTGGTCGATGCCGCCCAGTCGCTCGGTCACGTGCCGATCTCGGTTCGGGAGATGGGCGTGGATCTGCTCGCCGCGCCGGGACACAAGGGGTTGCTGGGACCACTCGGAACGGGTCTGCTCTATATCGCCCCCGGCGTGGAGGAGCGGCTCCAAAGCGTCCGCCAAGGTGGAACCGGAACGCAAAGCGACGAAGACCGCCAGCCCGACCAACTCCCGGATAAATACGAACCGGGGAATCTCAACGCCCTGGGACTGTTCGGGCTCAAAGCGGGAGTGGAGTACTTGGTCAGTCGCACGGTGGACGAAATCCGCCGCCACGCGGTCGAACTAACCGATCGACTCCGCCAGGGTTTCTCGGCGATTCCGGGGGTGCGGGTTTACGGTCCCGAGGATCCGCAACGGCAGGTAGGCGTCGTCAGCATCACGCTGGAAGGCTACGCGCCGCAGGAGTTGGCCGCGATCCTCGACGGCGGCTTCCGCGTCCAAGTCCGTGCCGGCATCCATTGTGCCCCGCTGATGCACCGGGCATTGGGAACACTCGACTCCGGTGGAACCGTCCGCTTCAGTCTCGGGCCGTTTCATACGGCGGCCGAGATCGATCTGGCGATCGACGCCGTGCGGGCGGTTGCCGCCGAACGCATCGACGTGGCGGCGAGGTGACCGGTGGTTGTCGATCCGCACTCGATCCGCCGCTTGAGCTGGGATGTCCTGGGCTTCGGCGCAGTGGCCGTGGACGACCTCGTCTACGTCGACGCCTATCCGGCGGCGGATCACAAGGTTCGGGTGCGGCAGCGACGAAGGCAATGCGGCGGGCTGACCGGAACGGCGCTGGTGGCGGCAGCCAGGCTCGGCGCCCGTTGCGGTTATGCCGGAGTGCTGGGCAACGATCCGCTCTCGGAAGAGGTCGCCGATGCGCTTCGCCGTGAAGGGATCGACCTTGGGCCGTGTGTCCGCCGCGTTGAGGCCCGGCCGGCATATTCCACCATTATTGTCGACCGAGCCGACAATACCCGGACCGTCTTCTCCAGCCTCGGCGGCCTGATCGGACCGGATCCCGATCTGCCCGCGCCGGCGACCATCCGCTCGGCCGCGGTGCTGCTGGTCGACCATCACGGACTGAAGGGGACGTTGCGCGTGGCCAGGATCGCCCGCAGGCATGGCATCCCGATCGTTGCCGATTTTGAGCGCGACGCCGGTCCGGAATTCCAGCGTTTGCTGTGGCTGGTAGATCATCTGGTCGTCTCGGAGCGGTGTGCCCGGCAACTGACGGGCGCCGGCGATCCGGCCGAAGCGGCCGAGCGACTCTGGCATCCGGTTCACGCGGCCGTGGTGGTCACTTCCGGGGAGGCCGGCTGTTGGTACGTCTGCGATCGCCGCGGCGCCGTCCGTCATCAGCCGGCGTTTCGCGTCGAGGCCGTCGACACCACCGGCTGCGGTGATGTCTTTCACGGCGCCTATGCGGTCGCTCTGGCCGAAGGGAAGACCGTGCCGGCAAGCGTTCGTTTCGCGTCCGCCGCCGCCGCCTTGAAAGCAGAGGTTTCCGGCGGTCAGGCGGGCATTCCGGGGCGGGATGCCCTGGAACGATTTCTCGCCGACCGCGGCAATGGGGCCTTTTTTCCGGCGAAGCTTTCCGACACGACCGGCTCGACTTAGAATGAAGACGATCAATGATGACCCAAGAGGAAGCGACAATGTACGTGACTATTTCATGGTTGAGTCGGATGGTTGTTCCCGCATTCGCACTGGCGTTTTTCGCGGCGATCGTTTCGGAAGACGCCGCCGCGGCCGAGTACCGCCGCCTTCCCGTCAGTCAATACCGCGACAGAATGGCTGCCGGCTGGATCGGGCAGATGGTGGGCGTCGGCTGGGGCGGGCCAACGGAGTTTCGCTTCAAGGGCGAGATTGTCCCCGAGGATCAAATGCCGTCGTGGCGGCCGGAAATGGTCAACCAGTTCCGGCAGGACGATATCTATGTGGAAATGACCTTCCTGCGGACCCTGGAGGTTTGCGGGCTCGATGCCCCGCTTCGCCAAGCCGGCATCGATTTCGCCAACAGCGGGTATCCTCTCTGGCACGCCAACAAGGCCGGACGCGACAACCTCCGCTCGGGAATCGCTCCCCCGGATTCCGGCCATCCGAAGTTCAATGCGCACGCCGACGACATTGACTACCAGATCGAAGCCGATTTCTCCGGTCTGATCGCGCCGGGACTGCCGAACGTAGCAATCGCCCTGGGCGAGACGTTCGGCCGGTTAATGAACTACGGCGACGGTCTCTACGGCGGCCAATTCGTCGGCGGCATGTACGCGGCGGCGTTCTTCGAGACAGATCCCGTGGCGATCATCGAGGCGGGGCTGAAGTGCATTCCCGCCGAAAGCCAGTATGCCGAGACCATCCGCGACGTGCTCGCCTGGCATCGAGAAAACCCCGACGACTGGCAGAAGACCTGGACCCGAATCAATGACAAGTACCACCTGAATTCGGCCTACCGGCGATTCTCCTGCCAGAAGGGCGCCTTCAACATCGACGCCAAGCTCAACGGGGCTTATATCATGATGGGCCTTCTCTACGGCAATCGCGACCCGGATCGGACGGTCGTTGTTTCCACCCGCTGCGGTCAAGACTCCGACTGCAATCCGTCGAACGCCGCGGGCATTCTCTTCACGACGCTGGGAATGTCCAACCTTCCGGAGCGTTTTACCTCGGCGCTCGATCGCCGCACGTTGTTCAGCCATACCGACTACAACTTCGACCGGCTGCTGGAGGTCTGCGAGAAACTGGCTCGCCAAGCCGTGATCCGGTCGGGCGGGAGGATCCAGCGCGCCGGCAACGGTGACGAGGTGTTGGTCATTCCCATCCAAGTGGCAATGCCGGGCGCCGTGGAGAGATGCTGGGACGCCGGCCCGGCGGACGATGTCCGTTTCACGGACTCGGAAAGGGCACGGATCACGCCGCCTGTGGAGAAGAAGTGACCGCTGACATACCCGGACGCCTCATCGCCATCGGCGACATCCACGGCTACTGCCAATCGCTGGCTGCTTTGATTGAGGCGATCGATCCGCAGCCGGAAGACACCATCGTACCGCTGGGCGACTATGTCGATCGTGGTCCGGACGTCAAGGGCACGATCGACCAACTCATGGCGCTCTCCACGCGTTGCCGGCTCGTGCCGATCCTTGGCAACCACGACGAAATGCTGCTGGATATTCATGCGGGTGCCGAAGAGTTCCTCAACGACTGGCTCTCTTTCGGCGGCACGACGACGCTTCAGTCATATCTCTGCGCCCATCCCCGCGAGATCCCCGCAGACCATATCGCTTTTCTGGAGGACTGCCGAGACTATTTCGAAACCGAGAAATGCTTCTTCGTCCACGCCAGCTACGTATCCGATCAGCCCCTGCATAGGCAGCCCATGGATGTCCTTCGCTGGGCACCGCTCCACGGCGGATCACCTCCGCCCCACTGCACCGGCAAGACGGCGATTGTCGGCCACACCGCCCAGAGAAACCACGAGATTCTCGACCTCGGGCACTTGGTATGTATCGACACCCACATCTACGGCCACGGATGGCTCACGGCGATGGACGTAGAGACCCGTCAAGTCTGGCAAGTCAACGACGCCGGCCGTCTCCGCCGGTAATCTTGGATTGTGCCTGATTTGTCACCGCGCTCTTCGCTTTCCTTTCTCCTTCGCTTCACTTGCGAGGCTTCGCCACGGGCGGCGGCTGCGGTCCCGGTCCCAGGCTGTCGTCCTGGGCACCAGCCGTGATCCATGCGGAGACCTTCGCGATCTCTTCCTCGGTCGGCTGCGCCGATCCGGCGGGCGGCATGATCTCACCTTCACCCTGTAGCGCCAGGATCAATCGGCTCTCAGCCGGCTTGCCCGCAACGATCAAAGCCCCTTTGTTTCCAGCCCGTTTCAAGGCGGCGTAGGTCGTTACGTCGTAGCCGCCTTTGGGCTCCTGGGGATTGTGGCATTTCATGCAATAGTTGCCCAGAAATGCCTGAACGTCCATGGCGAAGCTGACGTTGCTGGCCGTGTCCATCTTCGCCGCAATCCGCTTTCTTGACCGCGACACCAACACGACGTAGCGGCGGTCGGCTTCGCTGAGGCGCTCGATGGAGATCGTAACCGTCTCGCCGGAATCCTTCTTCAACTTCACTTTCCCGTCGGCGTAGCCGAGGAGCTTGGCTTCGGTGGTGAACCGTCCGTCGTCAGACGTCCATTTTCGAGCTGAGGCCGGCAGCGCAGTCGCAATCAACAGGCCCAATACTGCCGCCGGAAGAAGTCGCTTCATGGCACCCTCCACTGTCTGTGGCTTTTTTGATCCCGGCCTGACACAACGGCTCCCGCTCTTAGCCGTTAGGCGGCCGCTTTCCTTCGACGACATCACGCCAGTATGCGGGCATGCCGCGATACGCCGCCATGTATGTCGGTTCAAGAGGAATGTTGATATAGTAATCCGGATCCAGAAACAGGGGCATTTCGGCCAGCAACGAGCCCACGGTGAGATGCTCGAGGTAGGCGTCGGGGCGGCGGTCGGCCACATAGGACGCCAAGGTCAGCGGTTCATCGGCCGGTAGAGGATAGGGTTCGTTGTCGAACCGTTCCCATACTGCACCGTGTACTCCTTGAGGATCGTGGGGCCCTGGCGGAATGATGTCGATCAACAGGACATGAATATTCTCCATTAAGGCCGTTTCGATCTTGCCGGTGAGTTCCGAGACGTGTCTCGGGCGGTCTTTGTTGGCCGGAGAAACGATTTCCATCAGAGCGATGATGCGGTGCCCGCTGACATGGCGAATCGTCAATGTTCGACGGGTGCCGCGCGCGCCCGCTGAAAGCGATAGTTTGCGGCGAACGCGCGGTGGGCTTTCGACAACCGCCACTCCGCCTCGCGGCGCCGCATCGCGAGGGGAACCCGTTGGCGTCTGAAACGTCAGCACATCAAGGATGAAGGGCCCGCCGTGTTGCTCGCTCATCGCATAGTAGTCCGGTGGCAAAAGACCGCCGTTCAATGTCTCGCTGAGATGAGTGATCCACGCCGTGTGAAAAGCGTGAAAAGTTCCTGCGTCGACGCGGGTCCAGTCGTGAACGGGCATTTCCGATTCTCCATAAGCCTGACACTCTGTCATTCTAACCCAAGAGGCTAGTCGAGAGAATCCCCGCCTGTCAGACTCGACGACTATCAATGCCCGTACCATGAGTCTAGGGGGCGTTTTGGGTAGAGGAAGTCCTTGCCGGCTCCGACGCTGCGCCGATCTCGGCAAGCCTTGCCTCGATGAAGGCGATGACGTGCGGCCAGCATTCCGCCCCGCAGCGGCCGTGATCGGCGCCTTCGATCACGACGTGTTGGATTGCCTTGTGGCCGACCAGTTTCATCATGGAAACGAAATAGAGGTTTTCCTCCGCCCGCATGAGCATGTCGACTTCCCATCCACCCGTAATGCAGAGGACGGGGGGCGTGTCTTTGCGAACGTGGTAGAGGGGCGCGTATCGATCGATCGTCGGCCGGAACTGACTGGGCTCGATGCCTTGCTCCTTGCGAACGGTCTGGTGGGTAATCATCTGGCCGGTCACGGGGATCAGGCCGGCGATGCGGTCGGCGTCGATGTCGTGCTTGGCGAGATAACTCTTGTCGAGTCCCACCATTGCCGTGAGATAACCGCCGGCGGAAATACCGGTAACGAAGATCTTCTTCGGGTCGCCGCCCATCTTCTCGATGTTCTTGAACGTCCAAGCCAGGGCTGCCGCAGCATCCTCGATGTAGACCGGATGCCGGACCTCGGGATGAAGGCGATAGCCGACGCCCACCACGGCCCAGCCGCGATTGGTTAACGGGGCGGGAACGCTGCGCTTACCGGCTTTCAATCCGCCGCCATGATAGAAGACGACGGTGGGGAACCCCTTGACTCCCTCCGGACGATAGAGATCCAGGCGGCACATCTTCTCGGCGTACTCGGAGGCCGGCGTGTCGCTTTCGGGGAGGTACGCGATGTCCTTATCGAGGACGAACTCCCTTTCTTTCGCCTGGTTCTCGGCGGCAGCGAGCGGCGCTGCGAGCAGCAAGCCGGCCAGCACGACGCCAAACATCGCGGAGAAGTTAAGGAGAAATGTTCGGGCGTCTGAACCGCGTGTCGGGAAGTCGTTCATGAGTGGCTCCTTTTCGGTGGTGTTGTGGCCCCTTCCGCGTGTGGACATCGACTATGCCTAGTGGGCAGCGCTCTCTGGAGAGGACTTCTGCAGTTCCGCGAGCATTTCCAGCAGGTTGTCGGTGAGGATCACCGAGGCGTCTTCCTGCACGCGATTGGTGCCCAGCCAGGTTTCGTAGCCGCCCAGTTCGTGCTGCTCCGGGGTGGGCAGATAGCCGTTGGTTCCGTTGGCGATGCTGATGACCATGGTGCGGGGAAACGGGCTGCGACGCTTCAGATCGAGGCCGATTTCGGCGAACGTCTCAAACGGAATGGCACACACCGCCAACTCGCCGATCCCGAGAGCCTGCACCGGCACGGTCACCGTCTCGGACGCTTCCGCCGCCGAAAGTATGCGATGCGCGTACGCTTCAGCCAGCCTCGGGAGCTTGTCGCGCTCGGCCTCGTCTTTCACGGCAAGCACGGCTTTCGCCGCTGCCATCTGCTCGTCCGTCGGACGGCGCCGTTTCAGCGTCACCTCGCGCTGGATCATGCCCAGGCGGGCGTCCTGACGATGGGCCTCGATCGTGGCGTGCGCGCGCCAAGCCGTCTCGGCGGCCTTCTGGGCCACGATCTGAATCTGCTCGAAAGGTTTACGCGGAGGCCGGGCGACGAGAAAGGATATGTTATTGATATCGCCGGAGGTACCGTTCGACATCATGGCGACGAAATCTTCGCCACCCGCACGCGAATGCATCAACCGCGCGAACTCACCGAAGTAATCGGCGGAAATCATCCCCTCGGGCACGCCGCCGACGTAGTGCAATGAGTAGTTGGCCAAAAGGGCCAGGGGCTTGCCCGACTTCGCGTCCTGCACGGAGAGGATGGTGATGTCCGGGTCTGTCGGGCCGGCCGGACGATCAAGCACGTCGGGACTCCTGCTGGGGTTCATCTTCACCTTGTCCATCTTGCCAAACGGATTCAGGGGCATCTTGCCCGGCTTGAGAAACCAGCGGCGATTGGAGACCTCCTCAGGCAAGGGGCTCGCGGCGGCGCCTGCGCCCGCGGGGCGCAGCGCACCGTGTGCCCGAACGATCGATTCCGCGATCCCCGCCACAAGGAGCTTCCGATACTCCACGTCGGGCACCGTGCCATCTTTGACACTTGAATTCGGACCGGTATGCGTGTGAGTCGATGCCACCAGCATCTTCTCTACGGCGATGCCGCATTGCTTCGATGCAACGGCCTTGGCCTCGTCGCATACTGACTGGACCACGCCAATATTGTCGACCACAACCAGCGCCAAGACGGTCTCACCGTCATCGAGCACCAGAGCGCGGGCGTGGAGCGGATCGTGCGCACTGTCCGCCATTCGAGCCGTGAACAAGCCCGGCATGTGGAGCGGAAACACTTTCGGCGTGATATCCACTGCCGCTGCCCCGGCGCGGAGCTTGGGAGCAGCCTGTTCGGAGGCCTGGGAAGCGACGCCCAAGGCAACAACCATTGCGAAGAGCAAGAGAGCCTGTTTCATGATCGGAGAATCCTTTACGTGAAAACGCCCCGGTTGGTAACCACCGTGCTAGGGTAGGGTGATGGCCATTGTAGGCCGGGCCGGGCTGGTCAATCAACACTTCGTCCTGGAGAAGTGAGATTCGCCGTCTGTAACCATCCGTCCCGGTCGCGCATCCAGACCAAGAAGCCTTGTCCCGGCGGATGGGGATCGTTTATCCGGAGACCAAGCCGTGTCTGTCGGCCGTGGAATCATTGCCGCTTCGATCGTGCTACTGATCGTTTTGGGGACCGTCCTCTCGATCGTCTACGCTCGCGTCGGCGCATCGGCCCGGGTTACGGAGTCGCCGTGGACAAGAATGCCGGCGAAACCGGTCCACACCGATCACACCCACCTTCTCCGCGGCCCCTTCGCCGACGGGCCGTCGGTGACGCGGGCGTGCCTGGAGTGCCACCCGAAGGCGGCCGAGGAGATGATGGCGACCAGCCATTGGACCTGGGCGGGTCAGAAGGTCAAATTGCCGGGCCGCGAGGAGGTGATGCGGGTCGGAAAGCGAAACCTGATCAATAATTTCTGTATCCACGCCGGACCGAATATGACGACTTGCTCCTCGTGCCACGCGGGCTACGGGTGGACGGACGAGAGCTTCGATTTCCATAAAAAGGACAATGTCGACTGCCTGGTCTGTCACGACCGCACCGGTGTTTACCAGAAGGGTAACGGGGGCCAAGTGGCCGAAGGGGTGGATCTTGTCGCGGTCGCTCGAAGCGTCGGTAGCCCCACGCGGAACAACTGCGGTCAATGCCACTTCAAAGGGGGCGGCGGCGATGCCGTCAAACACGGCGACCTCGACGGCTCGATGTACTTTCCACCTGAGCGGATCGACGTCCATATGGGCAAGCTCGACTTCTCCTGCGTCGACTGCCACCGCACGCGGGATCATCGCATCCCGGGCTGTGCGATGTCGGTTTGCATCGACTCGCCGCTGCGGGTCCACTGCACCGATTGCCACAGCGAGCGCCCCCACGGCGACGACCGCCTCGACGGCCACACGCAGACCGTCGCCTGTCAGACCTGCCATATTCCCCGCATGGCGATCGACGCACCGACGAAGATGGTCTGGGATTGGTCGACCGCGGGCGAGGACGGCCGCGTCGAGGATCCGCACGTTTACCTCAAGAAAAAGGGGAGCTTTCAGTACGCCCAGAATATCCGGCCGGAGTATTACTGGTACAACGGCACCGCCTGGCGCTACCTTACCGGGGACAAGATCGATCCCAGCCGGGCTGTTCGCATCAACTACCCGGAGGGCGGCCCCGCTGACCAAGGCGCGAAAATCTGGCCGTTCAAGGTCCATCGCGCCAAGCAGCTCTACGACAAAAAACATCTGCACCTCCTGACGCCAAAAACGGCCGGGCCGGGCGGATACTGGAGCGAGTTCGATTGGGACAAAGCCTGCCGTCTCGGCGCCGATGCGACCGGGCTGGCCTATAGCGGCGAGTACGGTTTCGTGGAAACGGAGATGTATTGGCCCCTGTCGCACATGGTGCAGCCCAAGGAGAAGGCGTTGCAGTGCAACGATTGCCATGGGGATGAGGGAATACTCAACTGGCAGGCGCTGGGTTTCGAGGGGGATCCTGCCTTCCGCGGCGACCGCCGACGCATGGAATTGATCCGAGGCGGAGAGGGAGGTAGCCGATGATACGGTGGGGCGGCGCAGAGGGGTCGGGAGTCTTGTTCCGTATCGGCCGCCAATCGGTCTGGCCGTTCCGAGCGGTAGTGGGGCCGATACGGAAAAAGACTCCCGACCCCTTCTTGATCGCAACACTCATCCTGTCGCCGATGGTATTGTTGCTCGCGGCTTCCGCGGAGGCGTCCGCCGGCCCGACCGCGATTCACCCGCCTGTCCACCTGCTCGACCGGGATGGCGGCAACGTCCGCGACTCGGGCAAGCCGGTCTCGACCATGAAGACATGCGCCGGGTGCCACGACACCGCCTACATCGCCACGCACAGTTTTCACGTCTCGCTCGGCCGCGACGAGCGTTTTGCAGCCGGCACGATTCCCTGCAGGCGACCTTGGGACTACAGCCCCGGCGCCTTTGGCCGCTGGAATCCGCTCGATTACCGCTATCTTTCACCGCCGGGCGACCGAAAGCTCGACTTGTCGGTGGCCGGTTGGCTGCAGACGCTCGGCCGCCGGCACGTCGGCGGTGGACCGGCGTGGAGCGGTCACGGCGATACGCCGCTGGTCCAGCGGTCGGGGGGCGGCGACGTCGATCCCGATTCCCACCTGCTCGACGGCAACGGTCGGACGGTACCTTGGGATTGGTCCGTGTCGGGCGCCGTCGAAATGAACTGTTTTCTATGCCATGTGAAAGGCCCGGACAACCGGGCCCGTGTGGAGCAACTCGACAGCGGCCGTTTCGATTGGGCCAACACGGCCACTTTGTATGGCCGCGGGATTGTCGAGGAGACGCCCGAAGGCTGGATCTACCGTCCCGACGCCTTCCGCCCGGACGGCGCTGTCGAAGCCGCCCGTCTCGGGCTCCGCTCGGCGGTGAGCGAGAACTGCGGTCTCTGCCACGGTCAAGTCCATTTCGGCGATCAGCCGCTCGAACTCGATCTCTCGTTGCACCAGTGGTCGACCGCCACCAAGGGGCAGGTTTTCTCGCCACAGCGGATCTCCCAGTCAGCCGTGAATCTTCGCGATAAGTCCGATCTGTCTCGTCCTTGGGACATTCACGCAGAGAGACTGTTGGACTGCACGAGTTGCCACTACTCGATCAACAGCCCGGCCGATTACGAACCGACGCGGCAGACCCGTCCGGCACATCTGCGCTACGAACCGCGGCGGCTGACGATGGCGGAATATCTCTACCGGCCCAACCACCAGTTGGCCAAGGGGCACACCTCGCAAGGCGGCAACGCCCGTCACCTCGACGGCACGATGCGCGGCTGCGCCGACTGCCACGACGCCAAGAGCGCGCACACCTGGCTCCCCTACCTCGAAGCCCATCTCAATCGCCTCAGTTGCGAAGCCTGCCACATCGCCCAAGTCCATGCTCCCGCCGTCCGCCAAGCTGACTGGACCCTGCTAAGTCCCGTCGGCGAACCGCGGATCGCATGGCGCAGCATCGAGGGGGAACCCAAGGATCCGTCCGCGGCAGTGACAGGGTTCCGCCCCGTCTTGCTTCCACGGCAGGATCTGGACGGACGGGAACGTCTGGCGCCGCACAACCTGGTGACCTCCTGGTACTGGGTCGAGAACGGGCCGCAGCCGCGGCCGGTCCGCCTGGCCGATCTGAAGGCGGCTCTGCTTGGCCCGCACGGTTATCATCCCGAGATGGCAGCAGCGCTCGACGCTGACGGCGACGGCGTCGTCTCGGAGGGTGAGGCCGTGCTCGATCTGCCAGAAAAGGTCGAGGCGGTGCGACGGCGGCTGGTGGCAGTCGGCGTTCAGAATCCGCAAATGGTGGCGGAAATCCAGCCCTACGGCATCCATCATGGTGTCGGACCGGCGGACACGGCCACGCGGCGTTGCGAGACCTGCCACACGGATAACTCGCGGCTCACCGAGCCGTTCACGTTGGCCTTGGCAGTGCCCGGCAGTGTCGCGCCGAAGCTGGTGGGTGATAGCGTCGTGCGTCTGGCCGGCAACGTGCGGCCCGCGCCGGGCGGACGGTGGGACTATGTTCCCAGTACCCGCGACGCATCACTCTACGTGCTTGGCCACGACCGATGGCGTTGGGTGAATTGGCTGGGGGGGATGGCGCTGGCCGGGGTGTTCGGAGGAGTGGCCCTGCACGGGCTTGCGCGGGTTCGTGCCGCTCGGCAACGCAGTCGCCGCGACCGCGTTGCATCCACGGCTACGCAAAACTGAGGATAACGCATGATGACCACCGCCGGCAAACAACAACTCTACTCGGTCTACGAGCGGGTCTGGCACTGGCTGCAAGCGCTGGGGATCTTGATGCTCATGCTCAGCGGCGCGGCGATCCACTGGCCGGGTCTGCTCGGCGTGGCCGTGTTTGCCACCGCCGTATCGATCCACAATGTGCTCGGCTTCCTGTTGGTGGCCAACGCCTTCTTGGGTCTCTTCTATTACGTAACGACTGGCGCGATCCGGCAGCATCTGCCCGAGCCCCGCGATTTCGTCACCCTTTCAGTTCGCCATGCGGCGTATTACGTGGGCGGGATGTTTCGGGGTGAACCGCACCCGCTGGAGAGAACCGCCACGCGCCGCTTGAACCCGCTTCAACAGGTGACCTACATGGCAATCCTCAACGTCTTGTTGCCGCTGCAACTGGTGACCGGCCTGTTGATGTGGGGCGCGCAGCGCGTGCCCGATACCGTGACGTCGATCGGCGGGTTGGGCATTCTGGCGATGATCCATACTCTAGGGGCCTGGCTCTTTGCGTCGTTCGTTGTGATGCATGTTTACTTGACCACCACGGGCGATACGCCTTTGGCGAACTTGAAGGCGATGATCGTCGGCTACGAGGTTATTCCGAGTGAGAAATCATCGTGATGAATGTAACGAACGCTAGCTCCCCATACTGGAATCCCTATGTCGCGGGCGTGGCCCTCGGCGTGGTGCTGTTCTCCGCGTTCGCGCTGACCGGCAGCGGACTGGGCGGTTCCGGCGGCAGTGCCCGCGTGATGGCCTTTCTGGAAGACCAGGTCGCTCCGGCAGCCACCGACCGCAATCCTTACCTTGCCTCTCTCGCCGGCGGTGATGTGAACCCTCTGAATCACAACATGATCTGGATGATGCTCGGCGTGATCGTCGGAGGGTTCATCTCGGGGACGTTGGCGGGGCGGGTGAAGGTGGAAACGCACAAGGGCCCCCATGTCAGCCGTCGCGAGCGGTGGGCGTTGGCCTTCGCCGGTGGAGGCTTGATGGGCTTCGGCGCCGCCTTGGCCCGAGGTTGTACGTCGGGCCAGGCCCTCTCCGGCGGAGCGGTGCTCTCCGTGGGAAGCTGGGCATTTATGATGATGGTTTTTGCCGGTGCGTACCTGCTGGCCTATCCGCTGCGGAAACTCTGGAACGAGTGACACCAGGTTGGACATTATGCTGCCTTTTCCATTCTCCTCCACCACCGCCGTTCTCTTGACGCTGTTGATCGGCGTCTGCTTCGGTTTCGTGCTGGAGCGGGCCGGCTTCGGCAATGCGCGGATTCTCGCCGCGCAGTTCTACCTGCACAACATGCGGGTGCTTAAGGTAATGTTCACAGCTATTGTCACGGCCATGCTACTGGTATTCCTATCGTCGTCGCTGGGACTGATGGATTTCCAAAGGGTCTGGGTGCCGCCGACCTATTTCTGGCCGGGGATTATCGGCGGCTTGATTCTTGGCGTCGGCTTCATTGTGGGCGGCTACTGCCCGGGGACATCGCTGGTTGCCATGTCGACGCTGAAGATCGACGGCCTTTGGTTTGTTCTCGGTGTGCTGTTTGGAATGCTTGTCTTCGGGCAGACGGCGCCGGTCTTCTGGGACTTCTTCAACACCTCGGGCTTTATGGGCCGGTTGACCATCCCGGAACTGTTGGGAGTCGACGCGGGCTGGGTCGTGCTCGGCGTGGTGGCAATGGCCGTCGGCGCGTTCTGGGCGGCGGAGCAAGCCGAGCGGATTTTTTCCGGCGGAAATCCACCGGATCGGCCCACTCCGCGAGGCCGGGTCTTGAGACGCGCCGCCGTGGCTAGCGCCATCGGGATTGCCGCGGTGACGCTGGTGATCGGTCAGCCGGGCATCGAGCGGAGAATTGCCTGGGCCGAACCGTCGCTCAATCATCGCCTGGAAAAGCGCGAGATCTTCATCGATGCCGCCGAGTTGTTGGGCCTGATGCACAACAACCAGATTCCTAAACGGCTAGTCGACGTCCGCAGTGAAACGGACTTCAATGTGTTTCATCTGCTCGACGCGGAGAACCTCCCGCCCGAGAAACTCGACCAGGCTTGGACGGCAACGGTCAAGCCGGAGGATATCGTCATCGTGATGTCCAACGACGAGCGATTGGCCGCCGAGGCATGGAAGCGGCTCGCCGTACTGCCGAACATCAACGCCTACGTGCTCGCCGGCGGCCTGAACCGCTGGCTCGACATTTACCAGCAGGGGCTTGCCAATGTGCCCGGTCCGGAGAGCCCGTCCGCCGGCGGCGAGGAGACGCTCCGTTACCGTTTTCCGGCTGCCTTGGGCGACCGCTACACGTTCTCGCGACCCACCAGAGACCTGATCGCCGAGCGACCGTTTACCACGAAGGTCAGAACGCTCAAGCCGGTCCGAGCCGCAGGCGGCGGTTGCGGGTAATTAGCGATGATTAGCGCCGATTCGTGTTCCTTTCTTCCCCTGCTTTTGCAGGGATTCAATTGAACTGATCCACTTTATTGCCGCAATCTGCACATACTACTTTCGCATCTGGTTCCGGATCGCGATCAATTCCTTCATTACACGGTAAACGCTCTGCTCCGAACCGATCACCCCGAAGGCATCGTGCAACCTCCGGTAGAGTTCGTAGAGCCGCGCGTAAACCTCGGCGGCGGCCTTGCGGGGACGGTAGACGGTGTCTCTGGTGCCCGTCATCCGTCGCTGCGCCTGCTCGGTCGACTTGTACGCTCCCCCGACGACGGCGCCAAAGATCGCGGACCCTAGCGCGCAGGTCTGCGCCGAGCGGCTGATCTTCATCGGCCGGTTGCACACATCGGCGTAGATCTGCATCACGAAGGGGTTCTTCTCGGCGATCCCACCGCAATTGACCACGTCCTTGACGGCGATGCCGTACTCTTCCAGCCGCCGGATTATCGTCAGGGCCCCGAAAGCGGTCGCTTCGATCAGCGCCCGGTAGATCTCCGGGGCGGTGGTATGGAGCGTCTGGCCCACCAGCAGTCCGCTCAGCAAGGGATCCACGAGCACCGTCCGATTGCCGTTGTTCCAGTCCAATGCTAGCAGTCCGCTCTCACCCGGGCGGAGTTGCTCCGCCGCGCGGGTGAGGTTCGCATGCGGATCGCCTTGCGAAGTGTATTGGGCCGGCGTCAACCGCCCGACGAACCAGTTGAAGATGTCGCCGACGGCCGATTGTCCCGCCTCCAATCCATACATCCCCGGCACGATCGAACCGGGCACGATGCCGCAGAGCCCCGGCACGTCGGCCAGTTCCTGGTCCATGGGAACGACCATCATGTCGCAGGTGCTGGTGCCGATAATCTTCACCAAAGTCCCCGGCTTGATGCCCGCGCCGACGGCGCCGGCATGCGCGTCGATCGTGCCGACAGCCACGGGCGTGCCCGCCGGCAGCCCGACCTTCTTGGCCAACTCCGGGACAAGTCCGCCGGCCTTGCGGTCTGCCGGCAACGCCGGCGCTGCAAAACGCCGCCGAATCGCCACGAGATCGGGATCGATCGAGGCGAGCAGTGCCTCGCTGGGCAGCCCCCCCCACGCCTCGTGGTACATCGCTTTATGCCCCGCCGCGCAGATACACCGCGGCATCGATTCGGGACGGTTGTTGCCCGTAACAAACGCAGGCACGAAGTCCGATTGCTCCACCCAGGCGAATGCCGCTCGAAATGCTTTGGGACTGGTCCGCTTGCAGTGGAGGATTTTGGACCAGAACCACTCGGAACTGTACGTGCCGCCACACTTGGCGAGATAACCCGTGCCGCTTCGCCGGGCCCTGTCGGTGATTTCGGCCGCCTCGGCATGGGAAGTATGGTCTTTCCAGAGCCAAGCGTGAGCGGCCAGATCGCTGGCGAACTGTGGATGCATCGCCAGCGGCCTCCCCTCACGATCGATCGGCAGCGGCGTGGAGCCGGTGGCATCGATGCCGATGCCGACCACGCGGTCCGGAGCGAAACCCGGCAGCTTTTTCGCCGCCTTCACCGCTCCGCGGATCGATTGCACGAAGCCCTCGATATAGTCGGCCGGGTTTTGCCGGGCGAGGTTGGGATCGGCGGGAGCGAGGAGGATCCCCTGCTCGCCGCTGGGGTAGGCGTAGACGTGGCTGGCCAACTCGCTGCCGTCTGCCACATCGACCACCAGTGCCCGCACGCTGTTGGTCCCGAAGTCAACGCCGATCGAGTACTGCTGCGCACGCGATTTTGCCATAGCTCGTCCTTTGCGGTTGCCGGCATGGTTCGGATTTCCCAGTTCGCGACTCCATCATGATGAACCCGCGCGCGATTTTCCAGGCCATTGTCCCGATCCTCTGAAGCATCGAAAACAGCGATTCCCGCAACAAGTTCCACCTAAATAGGTTAGTAGGATATGCCTGAAGTACTTGGCCATCGGGGTGCATGAGTGCTTCTGGATGTATGGGGTGTTTAGGGAAGCTTTGCCGGTCGCAAAGATCGCAGAAAATCACAAAAGTCTTCCGATTAAGCTGCCGATACCAGTCTTGCCGATTACTCCGGTTGTAGGTTCGCGCGCCAGTTCTTGCTTCGATCGGCAAGACGGCCCAAGCTCGCCGGACGTTGGCGCCGGTCCCCTCCGGCGCGGTAGACGACGCAGACGCACCTTTGCAAAGGAATGCTAGCCCCATGAGTCGGCAGTTCCCCCTCTCCATCCCGATCACTGTGTTCCTCCTCCTCTCCGTCGGCTGTCGTCCACAGCAGCCGTTCTACTTCGGCGAGGACGGCGACTTGTCGCATTATGTGGGCGTAGCGACGGAGATCGACTATCCCGACGTCGAAGTGGAAAGCCTCGGCGACGTGAACGGGGCGCTGCCCCCGCTGACGCTCGATAATCCGGAACCGAAAGAGATCTGGGATCTACCCTTGCAGGAGGCGGTCCACATCGCTCTGGCCAACGCCAAGGTGATCAAGAGCCTCGGCGGTGTTGCCTTCGGGCCCACGGGTGCGCAAGGCGAACCCTCGGCGCTGCTCGGCCAAGCCGCTGCCGTCCCGACCGTGTTCGATCCGGCACGGGCGGAATCCGACCCGCGGTACGGCGTGGAAGGGGTGCTGGCGGCGTTCGACACGCAGTTCACCACCAGCATTTTCTGGGAGAAGAACGACACCCCGCAGAATACCGCGGGAGTGCTGGCGGAGTTCCGCCCGCCGGCGTTCGAGCAGGATCTGGGGACGTTTCAGGCCCAATTGGCCAAGACCAATGCCACCGGCGGCACGGTCGCCTTGCGGCACAACGTCCGCTACGAATGGAACAACATCGCGCTGCGGCAGTTCCCCAGCGACTGGACGGCGAATGTCGAGGCGCAAATCAATCAGCCGTTGCTGCAAGGCGCCGGCGTGCAGTTCAACCGCATCGCCGGTCCGGGGTCGATTCCCGGCTTCTATAACGGCGTGATGATCGCCCGTCTGAGGACCGACATCGCCCTGACCGACTTTGAAGAAGGGGTGCGGGATCTGACGCGGGACGTGGAGCGGGCGTACTGGGAACTGTACTACGCTTACCGCCGCCTCGACGCCGTGGTGGCCGGCCGCGACAGCGCCTTGCAGACCTGGCGGCAAGTGTATGCCAAGTACGTCGTGGGGGCCAAGGGTGGCGGAGCCCAGGACGAAGCGCAGGCCCGTCAGCAGTATTTCCGTTTCCGCAGCGCGGTCGAAGAATCGCTGAGCAATCTCTATCGCACCGAGAACAATCTCCGCTATATCATGGGCATTGCCGCGACCGATGGCCGCCTGATTCGTCCCGGCGACGAGCCGACCACGGCCGACGTTAATTTCGATTGGTGCGAAATCCACAACGAGGCGCTGGTTCGCAGCGTGGAACTGCGGCGGCAGAAGTGGGTGGTCAAGCAGCGCGAACTCGAATTGCTCGCCTCCAAGAACTTCCTGCTGCCGCGATTGGACGCGGTGGCCCGCTATCGCTGGCTGGGCCTCGGCGATACGCTCATCAATTCTGATAACGACAGACTAGAGCCTAACGCCTACGGCGAGATGACCGGCGGCAACTTCCAGGAGTGGCAACTCGGCATCGAGGGGCGGATCCCGATCGGCTTCCGTCGCGAGTTGTCGGGGGTTCGCAACGCCCAATTGAATCTCAGTCGCGACCGGGCCGTGCTGCAAGAACAGGAACTGGAACTGTCGCACCAGTTGTCCAGCGCAGTGCGGGAACTGGAAGACAGTTACCATATCACGCAGACGAATTTCAATCTCCGCGTGGCCGCCGAGCAGGAAGTGCAGGCAGTTGCCGCGGCCTACGAGCAGGGAACCGTGACGCTCGACCTGTTGCTGTTGGCTCAGCAGCGGCTGGCGGAGGCCGAGAACGACTACTACCGCTCGTTAATCGATTACAACCAGGCGATCGCCGGCATTCACTTCCGCAAAGGCTCGTTGCTGGAGTACAACGGCGTCTGCCTGGCGGAAGGCCCCTGGCCGGGCAAAGCCTACTTCGACGCGCGGCGGCTCGCCCGCGCTCGCGATGCCGGCATTTACCTTGATTACGGTTTCACGCGGCCTAGGGTAATTAGCCGCGGCCCGATCGAGCAGCACGCCAACGGCGA
Organism: Rhodopirellula sp.; assembly: GCA_012728855.1. Classification (GTDB taxonomy): domain Bacteria; phylum Planctomycetota; class Planctomycetia; order Pirellulales; family Thermoguttaceae; genus JABWBD01. The sequence continues at coordinate 20,198 of JAAYEH010000595.1, forward strand.
GGGTTTCCTCTTCACACCGGAAACGACGTCCGACGGCCCGAATCCGGAACAGATCCCCACGCCGGCCCCCATGCCCGCTCCCAGCGGCGATGACGGAGTTCCCGCTCCGCCGGCGCCCGGCGCCGTGCAGCGGACCTCCGCCACGATGACCGACGAGCAGTTGCCGGCCGCCGGTGCGGCGGGACGCTCGATCCAAGTATCGAAGCGGACCGCCTATGATGTCGGGAATCTGAACCTTGGTGTGCTGGCCGGGAAGCCGGCCACACCGGCGGCGCCGGCCGCCGGGCAGGAAGAGCCGGCTTCGCCAAAGTCGGCGATAACCGTCGAGTGGAAGAGCACCCGAACCGCCGGTGGCTCGCAGCAACCGTCCTCGGCGTCGCAAACGGCCGCTGCGGGCGCGGGCTGGAAGAGCGCCAGGCAGTGATCTCTCGGGTTCGTCCCCGAAGGCCAATCGAGCCAATCCAGGAAAAGGCAACCGCGAAGCGGTTGCCTTTTTCAGTTTGATCGGCCAAATTACGGAGTGATGTTCTCCATGTCGCATGCGATGCAGAGTAGAATGGATTCGTCTCACTTCCCTGGAGCCAAGCGATGTTCACACACCCCATGTTCCGCACGGCGACGATGGTCACGGCCGTTGTCTGCGGTGGATTGGCCCCGGCGGCGGAGGCAGAACTTGCACTCCAGCGCGTGGAAGTGCCGGAGTATGCCGACCGCGGTGAGGTAACGTGCGACATCGGCCAGTTGATCGCCGCGGGCCGCGTCGAGCCTGCGGCGGCGATCGGCACGGAGACTCGCAGTCACGGCGCGTGGCTGCTGCGCACCCCGCAGTCGCCCACCGCGCTCCGCTGGCCGCGAAACCTGCTCAACGCCGGGACGGACGCGCCGGAACTGACCATCGATCCGCAACTGCGCGGCACGTACGATGTCTATGCCGTCGTTCGCGCTGTCCACGCGAGTGGTGTCGTGAACGCTCCGGCCCGGGCCGCCGATCCGCTGCCGATGGCCCTGGAGTTGGCATTGGATGATGCCAGCCAGTGCGAGGTTGTCGGCGCGAAGGGATTCCCCGACCGGCATTTCGACACGGAGGTGCTCGCCGGCTGTGGCTGGTGCCTGACCGAGCGGAAACTAATCGTGCGGAGTCTCGGCAAGCCGGTTTACCTGTACGGATTTCGCTTTGTGCCCAGCCGCGTACGTGATTCGGCGCCGAGCGGCACGGTGCGGCGTTGGCGGGCGACTGAGCATGGGACGATCGTACAGGAACCGGAGAAGCATTTCGCCTTTCCGGGGGTGGCGCTGCTACCCGGCGGCGATTTGGTGGTCGTCTATCGCGAAGGGACGGTGCATGGCGCCGAGCCGACCGGCAAAGTGAGTCTCAGCCGCTCGACGGACGGCGGGCGCACCTGGCTGCCACGTGTGACCGCCTTGGACCGCTCGGGCGTGGATGATCGAGATCCGAGTCTATTCCAGATGCGCGACGGCACCTTGCTGCTGTTCTCGGCCGATTGCCTCTGCACGTCGCGCGACGGCGGCCGCACCTGGACCGATCCGCTGCCGACGCCGGTCTTCGGTCCCAAGGGTGGCGTCGAGGACGAGGATGGCTACATCGTCTACGGCGGCCTCCAACGAGCCGTGCAGCGCGACTTCACACGCATCGCAGGCGCCTCCGCGATCTTGCAAGCCAATGCCGCATACCGTTCTCGCGATTGGGGACGCACCTGGGAGCCGGCAGGCATCGCCACCTACACGCTGTACCTGGAGGGACGTTCGGATTACGTGTGGTACGACGAGCCGTTCCTGTGCGTGCTGCCGAACCAGTTCTGGATCTTTGCCGCCCGCGTAGACTTGGACGGGTTCGCCCGCATCATCCGTTCGCCGGATCGTGGCCGAACTTGGCAGCCGGTTCTCAAGACGCCCGTCTGGGGCTATCCGCAGCATCTCTTGCCGTTGCAAGACGGCCGGCTGCTGATGACCTACGGCTATCGGCGTCCGCCGTTTGGCGTGCGAGCCTGCCTGAGTTCCGACCAAGGGCAGACATGGGACGTGGCCGACGAGATTGTGCTCCGCATGGACGGTGGCACGCCGCCGGCCCAGCCTCGCGTCGTCGCCGACGGCGACCTCGGCTATCCCACGTCGGTCCAACTCGCCGACGGTTCGATTCTAACGGTCTACTACCATAACACCGCCGGGAGCAACTGCTTCATCGCCGCGACGCACTGGACGCTGCCGGCGCCAGACCTTTCCGGCAAATAGCCGGCACGCAAGCCATCGAGACGGGCGCATAGTTGCAGGTGCAACCGGCCGTGAGATTAGGGATGTTCAGCACGCCGTTGGCCGGGTAGAGGTTGTTGTTCACGGAGCAACCGGGGCGCACTCCCAAGAGCGGTGTGATCTCGCGGCTGTCGAGGTCGATCCAGGCCGAATTGCCGTGATAGCGGGTGGTCAACAGATGCGCACTTGCCCGCGTGCCCGTGCATCCGCGGCGAACCCACTTCAGCGGTTCGCCGATCAATTCCCCCGACGGCATGTCGACGACTTGCAGGGTCTCTTCATTGCCGGTGAGCAGCTTGCTGCCGGCGATGTATCCCGGCAAGCCCGGTTCGGGCAAGCCTCTTCCCTGGACGACAAGTCGTCTCCGCGGCGAATCGGACTTCTCGAACTTCGGCGGCAGGGGTTCGCCGTCGCTGCCGCGATAGAAGCCCGAAGGTGTGACGACGATATCCAGGGCGGGGCTGTACCGCAGTGGCGCACCACCGGTCCTCTGCCATACTCGCTCGCCTGTGGCGATATGGCACGCGAACATGCTGCCATCGCGGGTCTCGTCCTCACCGCGTTTTGGATTGGTCAGTTCGGCACAGAACACCTTGTCTCCACCCACCGCAAGGCTCAGCTCGCCGCGAGCGGCTTCCACCTGCCACAAGAGCTTGCCCGTGCGGCGATCGACGCACAGCACGTGGCGCCCGCTGCTACCTACCAGATAGTCGCCATAAACGCGAAGGTTCGCCCAGGGCGTCTGAAGGCCGTCGGGAAGGTCGATGTGTCCGGCTGTCTCACCCGTGGCCGGATCGAACACAAGGCAGCTCGTGCCTTCGCTCAGGTAGATCGCATCCTCGACAACGACCAACTGCGTCGTCTCCGCGAGGCTCGCTTTGGGCCCCCATTGTCTTTGCTTTGCATAGCGGACTGCTTGCCTGGCAAGAGGATCGGTAAGGGGTTCCTTGCCCAGCGGGACGTTGATCTCCCAGAGCTTCCGGCCCGTGTACACGTCGGACGCTCGCAGTAGGCCCTCCTCGAACAGCACAAGCCGGCCACCGACCACGCGAACCTGGTTTTGCCCCGGATACTTGTGCCAACGCTCGGCCGCGTCGAACCACAGCACGGTCATGGGCGAGCGGATGAACTCGTCCTGCGATGCCCCGGTGCTGGCCGCATCGGCCTCCGCATGCGACCAGTCCGCCGCTCCGGGCAACGCCCCCGAGCGCGCCAGCAGCACGAAGTCGCCGGACTGGCGAACGCTAGCGCCGTAAAAAGCCTCATCCTTGGCGATCTGGTCGATCCGGCTTCGATCCGCCAGCGAACCCCAGGCGCAGGCAACGCCACCGTACGGTCGCAAGGTGTGGAACACGGCGCAGGCCAGCGCTTGTCCGTCTGCTTGTACCCAGACATCGGGCGTTTCCGAGACCACGAGACTCGCCAAGTAGGGTGAAAACGGGTAGGTGACTGGATTCCCAACCAGTACGCTCGCTCGCGTACCGTAGTACCCCAGGGCGTCGAGCCGGTCGCGAACTGCGGCAACCTTGCTGGGATCGGCATCCACGGCAATCACGTGCAGGTTCGATTGCCCGACGAGTTCTTCCACAAGGCGGCCGCGGTCGATCCCCAGCACCAGGGCGTATCCGTCGCGCACGGCCGTGGCCGCAAGGATGGCCTTGGCGAGTTCGGTCCAGTTGTCCGCGGCAGTTGGACGGCTGCCGGAGACCGTGTGCGCCGTCACCTCACCGGGTTGTCCGGAGGCAAAGGCCAGGATGCTCCCCTCGTCGGTCACAACGAATAGTCTTCCATCGGCTGCCAATATTCGATGGGGCGTTCCTTCGATTTCCGTATGCCACACGACCTTCGGTTGCCGGCCGGCTATGTCGATCGCTTCCACGACCCCGGGCCCGCCGGCATAGAGCCTGGTGCCTGCCTTGATATGGACGTCGAGCTTCGAGGGCAGTTCCCAGAGCCGGCGAAAGTCGGCGCCAAAGGTCTCGGGAACCTCGTCCTTGGCGCGGTGAGGAGGCATATTGTCGGCCGTCCACTCGTGAAGCGTATACGACGTCAGATCCCTGGCCACGACAGCCTGGTCGCTCTCGTACGCAGTCTCGGGCGTCAGCACCGGCTGGCGAAAGCGGTCGAGTTCTCGCTGGTTGGCCCGCTCGATGTCCAACCGCGTCCATCCGCCCGGATACAGCATGGGCTTGTAATCGGTTTGGCCGGGCTTGAGCTTGGGGAGCCGCTCCTGGCTGGGACGCGTGATGTCGTAGAGATCGCCTGCGTGACTGAGATACTTGCCCACTCCGGCCACGAACCAGCAGCCCTTGGGCAGTCCCAGACGACCGCCCCAACCCGTGGTATAGGTTTGCAGCTTGCCGGTTTTTAAGTCGAGGAAGGCGGGAAGCTGTGCGCCGCAGGGTACGATCAGCCGGTCGCCGACGATCGCCAGATAGCCCTGGGGCGTCAAGCCGGCCTCCTGACCCTGGCCGTGGTCCCAGTTGCTCTTGGGGATGCGATCGCTGTCGGTGTTCGACCAGACGGCTCGGCCCGACTCCGCGTCGACAGCGTGAACGAAGACTCCTTCCGTCGGCCACAGGCCCGCGGCGAAGTAGACCACGCCATCGGCCAGAACCGGGCCGCCGCGGGCAGGCCAGAGCGAGACCAGTCGCCCGTGGCCGATGACCTTGCGGTCGGGCTTTCCCTCGGGGAGACCGCGAAACTTCCAACGCAGTGAGCCGTCGCCCACGCTCACACAATACAGATAGCCGTCGTCCGAGACAAAAAACACCTTGCCCTCCCAAGCCACGGGAGCGAAGCGAACCGGCCCTTCCGCAAAGAACCGCCAAAGCGAATTGCCCGTCTCGGTGTCGATCGCCGTGACACTGTCGGTGACCATCGACGGGACAAACATGGTGTGGCCGAGTACCACCGGCTCGTAGGACGCATCGTAGGCAAGCCTGAGTTCGCGAGGAAACGCCGGCCGCGGTGTGGGAAGTGTCCGCGACCAGCGGAGTTGGAGGCTGGCCGGCAGCTCGTGCGGTGATGCCGCAGTGCGCCCCGTATCGTAGCGGAACTGCGGCCAGTCGCCGGCCCGCGCCGGAGCGGTCAACAGGCAAACAACGGTCAGCAGCGCAGGCTGGAATAGCCGGGCAAATCTGGTACGTGCTTCGGAATCAGTTGCATCGATCGGCATACGTTCTTCCTTGCGAGCGGGCCTTGTGTCCATCGCCCCAGCCACCCCAGTGTAGCAGAGGACCAATACCTTTTATCATCAATCGCCACGGAGACACTCCTTCGGCTCGCGGCCGGATTCGCTGAGCTTGAGGACGCGTTGGCAGTGTTGCGTCTGATCGTATTCCGCCGCGACGTTGACGGGTTCTTCTCCGTAGCGGAACCTATTGTAGACGATCTTCGCCAATTTGTGGGCATGGTTCAAAAAACGGGGACAGTCACCTCGCCGAACCGTGTTTTTCACCGGCAGAAGCTATTTGGCTCGGAGCCAGTCCGCGTTTTTTGAACCAGGAACTTGGGAGCCCCCGGAACTGGGAGCAGCCGCTCGAACTCTGCCATCGCCGGCACGGCTGCCGTGGGGGGGCGACGAAAGCCGCCTAGTCGGCGCCGGCAGATGTCGTCTCCGGCTTAGGCTCCGCCGTCGTGCCCGCCGCGCTGGCCGGAACAAAGACGATGCGAAACCCCTGGGATCGTTCCGCAATGAGCGGCGGTGCGCAATGCCGGAACGCTGCCCCGTAGTGCCCGCCGCTGCCATATTCGCCGCCGCGACGCACCCGCGTCGCGCCAGTCCTCGGGCCTTCGGGATCCTCCGCCGGCGAGTTCGCATAATAACGCTCGTGATACCAGTCCGCACACCATTCCCAAACGTTGCCATACATGTCAAACAACCCAAACCCATTCGGCTGCAACTCGCCGACGACATGCGTTCTGCCTCCGGAATTTGCACTGTACCATGCGTAATCTTTGAGCAACGATGCGTCATCTCCGAAAGACCACCTCGTCGTTGTTCCGGCTCGGCAAGCGTACTCCCACTCGGCCTCCGTCGGCAATCGGTAAACCCTTCCCGATGCCTGCTCATCGGAAATCGCCGACAGCCTCGCGCAAAACGCATTTGCGCTGACCCAGTACACCGTCTCGACGGGATGGCGGCTGGTGTCCACTCCCAATACCTGTTCCGCGTTGGCCCCTTGCGCGGAAAACGCACTTGGATTGTTGCCCATCACCCGCTCATATTCCTCCTGCGTTACCTCGTAGACGCCGAGATAAAACGGCCTCGTGATGCGGACCCGATGCTTGGGCGTCTGGGAAGGCAGTCGACCGAAGTACCAAGCCTGAGCGCCCTCGGCTTGACCAGCCTCGACAAGCTTGGCGACTTCCTCTTCTGTCGACCCCATGTCGAACTCGCCCGGCGGGATGAGCACCAACTTTATGCCAATCGAATTCTCGAACTCGACCGGAACGCTCAGGTGCCCGGCCCAGGCCTCTTGGTGCCGGCGAACGGCCGCCGAGTCAAACGGCGCGACCGCCGGCTGCGGCGAACCGTCGGACAGATCCCAGGGGGGCAGCGGCTTGGCAACGACCCTTGCTTTGCTGCGAACGGAAGCCACGCGGAAGCCAACGCGTTGATCCCGTAACTGGGGACTTTCAGACCAACGGCTCGCAGACCGCGAGGCCGACGAATGAGCGGAGTAATTACCGCCCCGCTGAACACGGCGAGACCCTGACACAGGGCCGGTGGGATCTTCCATGGGTGAGTTCGCGTAATAACCACCGTTGTGCCAGTCGGCCACCCAATCGAAAAGGTTCCCGTGCATGTCATACAGCCCCCACGGATTCGGCTTTTTCAGACCGACCGGCTGGCTCATGTCCGGGGAATTGCCTTGAAACCACGCATAGTCTCCAAGCTGCTTCTCGTCGTTTCCAAAACTGAACCACGTTGCGGTGCCGGCACGGCACGCGTATTCCCACTGCGCCTCGGCGGGCAGACAAAACTCCAGCCCCGCTCCCGCGTACCTTTCATTCAGTTGCGCAAGGAAGGCGTGGCAGCCATCCCAGCTCACGTGCGTCACCGGCTTCGCCGCTCCCTTCGAGTCACTGGGATTGCCGTCCGTCACGAACGCCCACTCCGCCTCCGGCAGTCGATACTTGCCAAGATTGCCCTCCATCACGGCCTCCCACTGCGCCTGCGTCACTTGATACTTGCCAAGGTAGAACGGCTCCGTGATGGTCACTCTGTGCTGCGGTTTCTCGTCGGATCTGGAATAGGGGTCGGAGTCCGGAGATCCCATCGTGAACGATCCGGCGGGAATGAGCAGCATTTCCATCGTGACTCCCCCGCCGAGGTCGATCGAAATCTCGCGGTCCGACATGCCCAAGTGTTTTGCCCATGCCTCTTGGTGCCGCCGGGCCGCCGCGGTGTCCAGCGGTGCGTTGGCCGGCTGCGGCGAACCGGCGGGCAGAACCAGAGAGGGAAGCGGTTTCGCAGTGGTGGGAGCCTGGTCCGGTTCCTTGGGCCCAGGTGGATCCGGAAAACGTGCCTCGTGGCCTTCCACTGACGTCTCGACAGCCACACTGCCGCCCTCCGGCACCGGGATCCGCGCGATTTCCTTGCCCTCCTTGTCACGCACAATCACCCAGATTCCCAAGAGGATCAGCAGGATGCCGCCCGCGCCGGCCGCCACGAACTTTCGCCAGTCGTGCCACCAGTACAAGCCTGGCGGGCGACGGAACTGACCTCCCCCTACGTCCGCAAGCAGACCACCAGCAAGCGATTGTTCCGTCTTCGGGTCCGTGGCACTTTGCGGCTCCGATGAAGCCAGGGTTCGCTCGTCTGCCGCGGGCGGGGCTAAGGCGGCACTGGTCGCCCTTGTCGCGGCCGGTGTCAGCCCCAGAGAGGCTCTTGTCCGCGGCGAACCGCCCGATCTTCGCAGACCCTGTAAAAACGCGGCCAGTTCCGCATCTTCGACCGTTTCTTGCGACGCGGCCGGGTGCGCCACGCGGGCGGCGAACGGCTGCAAGTCCGCGATCACCTCAGTGATCGTCTGGTAACGGTCGGCCGGCGCCTTGGCCACCATGCGGCAAAAGACCGCCTCTAGCGCTGGCGAGACCTTGGGGGACGCGTCACACAGCGACGGAATCGTTTGCATCTGGTGCGCCATAAGTTTCTCCACTGTCGTTTTGCCCCCGTACATCGGCCGGCCGGTCAGCAGATACCAAAGGGTTACCCCCAGGCTGTAGATATCGGCCCGTGCGTCGGCGGTCTTGGTGCTTCTGGCCTGCTCCGGAGCCATGTAGTCAACCGTTCCCATGATCTGGCTGGTGCCGGTTAGCTCGTCCTGCTGGCCCGCGGCCGATTCAATCCGGGCCAGCCCCATGTCGAGAACCTTGACCCGCCCCAGGGATTGTGGCGATTCGTCACCGCTTTTCACCTGGACCGACTCCAAGAGCAGATTGGCCGGTTTGATGTCGCGGTGGACCACGCCGTGCGCGTGGGCGTATTCCAGGCCGGCTGCCGCCTGCAAGATGCAGTCGACCGCCTGCTCCGGTGTTAGGGGGCCACGCTTCTTGACCACGGTCGAAAGGTCGCTCCCCTCGACGTATTCCATTACCAGAAAGTGCGTGCCGCCGGCTTCGTCGGCGTCAAAGGCCATCACGATGTTCGGATGTGTCAGCCGCGCGGCCGCCGTTACCTCTCGGTGGAACCGCTGAAGCGCCTCGGGACTGCGGACCACTTTGGAAGACAGAACTTTCAGTGCCACATGCCGCTCCATCCGCCGATGCTCGGCCTTCAGCACCACGCCCATACCCCCCTCGCCCAGTTTGTCGAGGACGAGGTAGTTGCCCAACACCAGCGACTTGCCTCGGCCGCCGTAGATCTCTGCGGCCTGATACGCCGTCAGCTTCTTGTGCCACACCAACTCCCGGGCAAGCTGCTCGCCGTCCTGGAGTTCCTTATCGCCGGGGAGTCCAGCGACGAAGGGCGCGATCTCATCGGCCGACATCAGGCCGCTCCCCACGACCTGTTTGACGAATCGGTCGAGCGGGACACGCATCGCGATCTCCTACAAAACAGCGGGAATTGGGCACTGGCATCAACACTCTGCAACCATCTTCGCTTTGATCGGCGCCGCGGGCCGAAGAGATTGCTCAGGATATCGAAGCCCATTTTGGCCGCATCGCAGTTTAATGCCCGGTAAAAGGTGCCGCAAGTCCCTGGACAGACTCCTTATGACGCCGAACCATCCAGTCCTGGCACAAACGGCGAACGTCGACCGTTTTTGGCGGATCTGTCGGCTGGTTCAGCCCGTATTAGCCCAGGTTGCGCAGTGGCAGGCGGGGGTCTTGCATAATTCCCGGGAAATCTGCACGGGAGGGTGGAAAGTCTTCACTACAAAACCCGGTCCGGACTGAACCGCTCGGGCAGGTTCAGCTTCAGGGCA
>JAAYEH010000596.1 GCA_012728855.1 Rhodopirellula sp.
CCCCCCCCCCCCCCCCAAAAAAAACCGAGCCAATTTGTCTGTGCGACACGATGACCAAAAGTGCCATTTTGGCAGGGAGATAAATTCGTCTCTCCTGCCAGTTGCGGTCGATCGCAACGGAAGGCTTTGCCGTAAACCCAAAATTTCCAATAAGATTGGGAAATGGGCTGGAACGCGGCGGCGGCACTTCGCAAATCCGTGTGGTTTGGCACCGCACTTGCTCGTCGCAAGAGGCGGGCAATAATTGCCTAAAGGAGGATTGTTTTGTTTTTTTGCGCGTAGTCTATCGCCTTGGCTGTTCCAATCGTAACAACCGCTAGTTCGGAGGGCGGCTGCCATGAAACGAATCGCCGTTGTCGGTAATTACCTGCCACGACAGTGCGGCATTGCGACCTTTACCACAGACCTGTGTGAAGCCTTGGCTTCCCAATTCCCCGAGACGACTTGCTTCGCCATCCCCGTAAATGACCGAGAAGAGGGATACGAATATCCGCCGCGAGTTCGTTTCGAGCTTAACGAGAACGACCTGACGACGTACCGCCAAGCGGCGGATTTCTTGAACATCAACAAGGTCGATCTCGTCTGCCTCCAGCACGAGTTCGGCATCTTTGGCGGTCCCGATGGCAGCCATGTCCTGACTCTGCTCCGCGAACTGCGGACGCCCGTGGTCACTACCCTGCACACAATCCCGCATCATCCCACCCCGGCACAACAGAAAGTCCTGGGCGAAATCCTCGATCGCTCCGATCGGGTTGTGGTGATGAGCAAGAAGGGGCGGGAGTTCTTGCAGAAACTGTACCGGGTTTCCGCTGACAAGATCGACCTGATACCGCACGGCATCCATGATGTGCCCTTCACCGACCCAAACTACTATAAGGATGACTTTGGGGTCGAGGGCAAGCGAGTTCTGCTGACCTTCGGACTGCTGGGGCGGAACAAGGGCATCGAGAACGTCATCCGTGCCTTGCCCGAAGTGCTCGAAAAGTTCCCCGACGTGGTGTTCATGGTCGTAGGCGCTACGCACCCGAACGTCGTCCGCCACGAAGGCGAATCTTACCGCCTGTCGTTGCAGCGGCTGGCCCATGACCTCAAAGTGGACCGCAACGTGATCTTTCACAACCGCTTTGTCAGCCTGGAGGAACTGATGGAGTTCATCGGCGTGTCCGACATCTACATCACGCCGTACTTGAATCAAGACCAGATCGCCTCGGGCACGCTGGCCTACGCCTTGGGGGCCGGCAAGGCGGTTATCTCTACGCCCTATTGGTATGCCGAGGAGTTGTTGGCCGACGGCAGCGGCCTGCTTGTACCCTTTGGAGCCACTGATACGCTGTCGCACGCCATTCTCCACCTGTTGGAGGACGAAACGGATCGCCATGCGATTCGCAAACAGGCATACCGCAACGGCCGCAATATGACCTGGCCGGTGGTGGCGCGCAGCTACATGCAGACATTCCAGCGGGCGTGTCAAGAACGCCATGTGCGACCGCGCGCCGTGTTTGCCACAAAAACCTTGGCTGAGAAGCAAACGGAATTGCCGCCGTTGAACCTGGGCCATCTGCGGCGGATGACCGACGACGTGGGGATTTTGCAGCACGCCATCGCCACGGTGCCGAACTACACGGAAGGCTACACCACGGACGACAACGCCCGCGCGCTGATGCTGATGGTCTATCTGGAGGAGCTTGGCAAGGAGCGGATGACGCAGATCAGCGGGCTGGCGGCCCGCTACTTGGCGTTCCTTTGGCACGCCCACAATCCGCAGAACGGTCACTTCCGCAATTTCATGGCCTACGACCGCCGCTGGCTGGAAGAACGGGGTTCTTATGACAGCCACGCGAGGGCGCTTTGGGGGTTGGGGGCGGTGTTGGGAAGGTCTCGGCAGGAAGGGTTGCGACGTGCGGCCAGCCGGCTCTTTGAGTTGGCGCTGCCTGGAGTACGCGACTTCACCGATCTGCGGCCGGCATCTTTTGCATTGATTGCCCTGCACGATTACCTGCCGCATTTCTCCGGCGACCGCGCGGCGCAGGAGACCCGCACAGTGCTGGCAGACCGCTTGTTTACGGCTTTTCAGCGATCCTCTTCGCGTGATTGGCCGTGGTTTGAGAGCAAGTTGACCTATGCGAACGCAGCCTTGCCCCATGCGTTGCTCCTGTGCGGCCGATCATCGAATCGTTCTCAGTGGACGGAGACTTCACTGCGGGCGCTCGAATGGCTGATGACGGTGCAGACCTCCCCAACCGGTCACTTCGCACCGATAGGCAACCAGGGCTTCTACTCGCAGGGAGGCACGCCCGCCCGATTCGATCAACAGCCTATAGAAGCCCATGCCACGGTGTCCGCCTGCATTGAAGCCTATCGCGCGACGGGGGAGGATCGCTGGCGGCAACATGCCCGGTGGGCCTTCGAGTGGTTCCTTGGCCGGAATGACTTGGGACTTTCCCTGTACGACTCGGCCACGGGCGGCTGTTGCGATGGGCTGTCTCCCGAAGGGGCCAGCATCAACCAAGGCGCTGAATCCACGCTGGCCTTCCTGCTCTCGTTGACGGAACTCCGCCTGCTGGAGCAGGCGTCGCTCACCGAGAATCATGTTGTCAGTATCGACCTGCGTCCGCGAAGGGCCATCCTGCCAAAACCACACCGTCAGGAGTTATTGGAGGTTGCTGAGCCATGAATCGGGCTTGGCCGAAAGAGCAAGAGATTATCTTCAAGCGACACTCGGCCAATCCACTGATCTCGGCGCAGGATTGGCCTTATGCCGTCAATACGATCTTCAATGCCGGAGCAACGCGACTGGCTGACGGCACGACGTTGCTGTTGTGTCGAGTTGAGGATCGCCGTGGCGTGTCGCATTTGTGCGCCGCACGATCAAGTAACGGCGTGGACGGCTGGATTATCGACTCGACGCCCACGTTGCTTCCCAACCCAGACCAATTTCCCGAGGAGAAATGGGGCATCGAAGACCCGCGAATCACTTGGCTTGCTGATTTGCAGCGGTATGCCGTCGCGTACACCAGCTATTCGCAAGCCGGGCCGGGCGTATCGCTGGCACTGACTGAGGATTTCCATAGCTTTGAGCGCTATGGCGAAATCCTGCCGCCGGAAGACAAGGATGCGGCCTTGTTTCCCCGCCGCGTCGGCGACAATTGGGCGCTCATACACAGGCCGGTCAGTCCTCAAGGTGCGCACCTCTGGGTTTCCTATTCCCCCGACCTGCGGCACTGGGGCAGCCACAAGTTGATTCTCCGCTCCCGTCGCGGCGCGTGGTGGGACGCCGGCAAGATCGGGCTGGCGGTTCCGCCCATCGAAACACCTGCCGGCTGGCTGCTCGTCTATCACGGCGTGCGAGAGACGGCCTCCGGCAGCCTCTACCGGGTTGGATTGGCCATGATGGACCTTCAGACGCCCGAACGCTGCATCCGACGCGGAGACGCCTGGGTGTTCGGCCCCGAGGCCGAGTACGAGCGGTTCGGCGATGTGAACAACGTCGTCTTCCCGTGCGGATACACGCTAGAACCCGATGGCGACACGTTGCGGCTCTATTATGGGGCCGCCGATACGTGTATCGCGCTGGCGACTGGCAGCATCCGTCAGATGCTCGATTGGCTGGAACGCCACGGGCAGGACACGAAGGCCGGCCTGGATTGAGGCCATTTCGACACGTCTGACTTGCCGGGGGTGGTCATCTTGTCCGCCGCGCCCAGATGTCAACGACGACCGTCTGGAACCAACGCTGCGGCTGTGATGCCACTCGGAGCACGCGACAAATTGGCACGAGGTTTGCTTGTAACGATGAATGGGCAATGATGATACAACAGCAAGGCAATGGAAGGGGCCTAACCATGCCTGGCTTGGAGACAACGAACTCGCAGCGCACAACGAACGCCGGGCGGAACTGATAAGAACTGATAACTGATAGGAAATTTGATTACTGATAGGAAATTTGATTTTCCCATGCAACTGAGTATATCCCTTCGGGCAATGGGGAGTCAAGTGTGCATTGGGGGGGAGCCGGCTTAAGCCGGCTCCCCCCCAATGCACACTTGAGCCGGGAA
>JAAYEH010000052.1 GCA_012728855.1 Rhodopirellula sp.
ACCGACAGAGATCGCTCATGCCGGACACCTCCGTCGGGATCGGAATCCCTCAAAAGACCGCCTCGGGCGGTCGGCGCTACCGGTATGCGCCGATGTACAATTTGTGCTTTTCCCCATGGCAGGCTTTGAGCAGCTTTGCGAACCCGGCAAAATACTCGCGTGCGGCCGTCCCCTCGATCCCCAACAGCGAAGCCGCATCGGCGGCCGATTCCGCCTTCTGGCTCAATTCGGCAAGCTGCCGCAGCAACGGCTGGCTGTCGCCGTCGAGGTGGCGGCGGACCAGGGTGCGGCAATTCTTGATCTTGCCCGCCACGAACTGCCGAGCCAGATCCAACGAGCGGCTCGCATCGGTAGCGGTGCGGAACTGCGCCAGGCGGAGTTGGACATTGTTGTGCGCCATGCCGACGGTCACCGCATGGAACCAGCCGCCATAGGAGAAATGGCAGACGGGGATCCCAATCGCGGTGATTTCTCGCAAGGCCTGCGCCGTCACCTGCACGTTGCCGAACAGGCACACCTGGGAAACATCGATGAGGCGAACCTTCTGAAGCACCTCCTGCCGCGACTTGATGACGAGCTGGTCGCCGCTCTTGCCGAGCGTCGTTCCTTGCTCTTGCAGGTAGACCGGCTGCGCGTCGTCGCGGGCGGGAACCAGGCGTCGGACGTCGTTGGTGGCAGGACGTTCGGGCCGCTGGAGTAGACACGTCTCGTCGGGCAGGCAAATTCGTTGAGCATCCGAGCGGGGATCAATTCGGGCACGTCTTCCTGGCGTTGCCGTTCGGAGGAAACTCCAATCATGATGCACTCCTCATCGATGGAACGGTGTGAAGACGCTTCCGTGCAGGCTACTCGACGGCCCCGTTGGACCGGCGCATGCGGGCGCGCGAAGCGATCCCGCACGCGCCGATCCATCCCTCGGCCATCAGCGCTTCATGGCCGACGGGTGGAAGCCGCGTTCTTGCTTTTAATCATGGGGTGAATTGCCAAAGATCGGCGCAGCAGCCATTGGCCGCCGTTTCATGGATCGGCGAGGAAGTCACCGAAGCGGTACTCGTTCGTAAATTCCCAGCGCGTGATCTCTTCAAAGTAGCAGGCACGCTCCGCCGTGCCGTCCGCTTCGTCGAGGTACGGGTAACGGTTCGTGATCGAGCCGGATTCGGCGGCACGTTCGGTTTCTTGGACAGCAGCGGACGGCACGGCGGAGCGTGCCTGCTACGGTTGTGTTGACGATGTTCAAGTTTCGAGGTTCGGATGAGGGAAAAGGGATATCATGAGTGTGGTTCTCAGCCGGTTTCCTCGTCGCCTTGCCGCAGCAAGTCTCCCACCTTCTGCTGGAGCGAGGGCAGGCTTTTCTGCACGATGTCCCAGACCACGTTGTCATCGAGGGCATCGTAGCCGTGGATGAGGATATTGCGAAAGGAGATGATGCGTCGGTAGTCAGTGATCTCGTTGGCGGTATCCGGGTCGCTACGGACCAAGCGGTTCAATGCCTCGCCGATAATCTCGAACTGCCGTTCTACTGCGGACCGCAACAGTGCATCGGTACGGTATCCTTCCAATCCACGCCCCGCAGTGAACTGCGTGATCAGATCGGCGGCCCGGCGCATGTCTTCCAGGAGTTTGCGGGTTTCAAGCTGCATAGAGCACCGTGCGAGTCTGGTTGACTTTTTCCAGGAAGTAGGGGTTCTTGATGGCGCGCGTCATCACAAGATCGACGGGGCGCTGAAAGAGCGACTCCAATTGTTCGAGCAAGCCGAAATAGGCGTCGGCATATTCACCGGACTGCAAGGGCTGGAACTCAACGAGGAAATCGAGGTCGCTGGTTTGGGGGTCGAACGCGTGTTCGGTTGCAGCGGAACCGAACAGCTCCAGGCGCTCGACGCGGTAGCGCTGGCAGAGCTGCTGCAACGAATCGCGATGTTGTTGGATCAACGTGATCATACTACTCATCCTCCAAGGAAACCGGCGGTACAAACAGCCCGAGTCCGAAATGCGAGGAGTGGCCGACACACACGGGGCCACGGACAGGCTCAGAAAACGTGATACGGAAACGAAAGCCGGGGCGGACGGCGCGGCCTCGCTCGGCTTGGCGACGCCGACGCTCGCTGTGCGTCTCGTGAATGTAGCCCCACTCGTGAATGCCGGCCCAGTCACCTAGCGTTTGGGCATACGAATGACGCGTCCTTCGATCTCAGGGTGCATCCAATCGTAGCGATCGAGTTCTTCAACGCACGCCAGCGCCACGTCGCCGTACAGATCTTCCCCGTCTTCTCTTCCGCCACCGATGCGTTCGATGGCTGGGCGAAGCCTCTCAAGCACGCTCACTATCTCGTTCATCGCGGTCCTCCTTCAGCGGAACTACCTGTAGGACTATTCGCGCAACAGCCTATTACGTTTCAATTAGAGTCTCGCGAAGCGGTATTTGACGTCGTCCAGCCGCGAGCGTACCATATCGGCAGAGGCTACGCAACCGGCCGAAATGCTGGCCCCATTGAAGCGAGTCTCGCGACGCGGTATCGGAATCCAAGAGCGTCGATTTTCCGCGGCTGAAAAGCCGCGGCCCCATTGAAACCTTGATTGGAACTCGGATCCGGCCGAAAATGACTTTATGGTCATCCACGGTCGAGTCCAAAACGGCGTTATCGTCCTGGAGAACGACATCTCCCTGCCGGAAGGCACGGAGGTGACGGTCGTTGTGCGCGCCTCGGCGGAGGCGGCTGGAGAGTCTATGTCGGAGGAACAACGCCGGCGTCTGCGCGAAGCACGGCGGCATTTTGAGTCTTTGCGCGACGAGAATCCCGGCGACTCGTTCAGCGGTGCCGACCACGACCGCGTTTTGTACGGAGAGGGTTGATGGTTTTCTTTCGCCAGTTCGGCGTCGAGATAGTTCCCTGAAACCCCATCGGAAACGCCTCCCCATGCGACTGAAAGCCCTCTTCGAACCCTCCGACGAAGGCGGATACACCGTCTTCGTTCCCGCCCTTCCCGGCTGCATCTCCGAAGGGAACACGCTGGACGAGGCACGCGAGAATATCCGGGAAGCCATTGCTCTGTATCT
>JAAYEH010000053.1 GCA_012728855.1 Rhodopirellula sp.
GGCCCTCAAACGGGCGGCCTCCGCCGTCGGCGCCATCTTCGTGGACATTAGCGGGCTCGCCAAGGACGAAGCCAACTACGCCCGGTCGGAACGCCGGTTCCCGCACGCCGGCGTGGCGGCGCATCCCGGCGACAGGGGCATGAAAGCCATTGCCGACGCGATTGTCGACGCCGTCAGAGCAAGCGAAACGCCGCGCGAAGGAACCAAATAGGGACACCGGGGACGCGCGGCAGAGAGCAGGGATGAATCCAGTGAATTGACAACCGAGCCTCCCTTGCTTAGACTCAAGTTGGTGAAAATACACATGTCGTACCCCTCCTTGCCGATTTGAGTTCCATGCGTCATTCTCCCTCGACAATGAATTGCATCGGCGTCCTCTGGATACCGGCTATTTGGGTTCTCGCCGCTGCATCATGGTGTACGGCACAGGAACCGGGGCCCTCTGAGGCCGGCAAGGACAAGGCGGGAACATATCATGCGCATTACATGCCTGGGGGGATCACCGTGGACGGCGTGCTCGACGAGTGGAGTGACGCAACTGTCTATTCGCTGGATCGGGCGGATCATCTGTTTTCGCTCACCAGTGTCCCGTGGGGCAAAGCGGTAGGGGCAACGCGTCAGGAGCAGTTGCGCGACCTGAGTGTGCGGTTCCGCATGGCATACGATGCCGAGACGTTGTACCTGGCCTTTGCGGTTCATGACGATACGTTCAGCCAGCACAACACCGGCGTATCGCTGTTCCAGGGAGACAGCATACAGATTGCCTTTGACACGCTGGGTGAGGGAACGGTCAACGCCTACGACGCCAACGATTATGAATGGTCACTCGCGGAAACGAAAGCGGGCGCGGAGGTGGTTCTCGGATACGGTGAAAAGAACGACAAGCATCCGGTGAAGCTGGCGGTCGTTCACGACAAAGACAATACCGTTCACACGTATGAGGTCGCCTATCCGCTTGCCTCCCTGGCCCCGCTGACGCCGGCAATGGGGCAGGTCCGGTTCAGCTTCCTCGTCAACGACAATGACGGCTCGGGCCGGCGGCAGTGGATGCAACTGACCGGGGGCATCGGTGACAAGAAAGATCCGTCGCAGTTTGCCCTTCTGCGGTTCACCGGCCCCAAGGGTGAGGGTGCAATCGCCGACGTGCCGGACATCTGCGGTTCGCAGTTGGTGGTACCGGAGACAGTCGTGCCCGAAAGCCTGGACTCGGGCGAGTTGGAGTTAAGGTTCTTTTTCACGAGTCCGAAAGACATGCCGCGAGTTACCTTGAGTACAACGTGGACGGACCGGGAGGGGCATGCCGCACTCGAAAAGGCATCGACCGTGGATATCAAGGCCGGGGCGAATCCGCTGGCGACTCGCGTGGACATGAAGGATCTGGCCGCCGGCCGGTATGATGTCGCCGTGCGGTTAACGGATAACGGCACAACGGTGGCGGAGAATTCCGCAAGGGTCCAGGTGATCACACGTGAAGAAATACGGTCCGTTCATGCCCGCGCGGAACAACTGCTTGCCACGCTGGACCGAACCCTGAGCGAACTGGACCCGGCCTATGCGGCCGATGAGTACATGCGGTGCGATCTGCGCCTTGCCCGGGATTTTCTGGCATATATCGACAATCAGTTGGCGAAGAAGGCGCATTACGATGCGGACAAGAACATACACGTCCCGGTGAAGGGCGAACTGCTGGCACACGTTTTCCGGCGGGCTTACGATAATGCTCAGTACGTCTGCCATGCGATTGAAGAGGCGGGGCGAAGGCTTGAAATGATGCGCCGGGGCGAGCTGAACCCGCGGCCCGCACCGGCTCTCGACCTGGACCATATTGCGATCCGCGACGGCAGCTTCTATGCGGGCGACCGGCCGGTGATCTTGTTCGGTTCACTCTGCTGGGAGGAGCTTGCCAACGACATGCCGATCCTGCGCGATTACGGATTCACCCTTGTCGAACAGGAGTGCAGCCCGCGCGGCGGTTACGATGAAAACGGCAGCCTCCGTGCCGATGTGCTCAAACGCGTAGCAGAGAAATTCGACCGTGCCCATGAACAGGGCGTGGTCATCGATTTTCTTTTCGGCGTTCATGTGTTTCCGTCGTGGGCATATGAGAAATATCCCCAGATCGCCCATAAAGGCGACAAATGCGCCAGTTGGATGCCCCGTATCGAGCACGCTCAAACGCGGGAGTTGTATGGCGCGTGGCTGCGTGCAATGGTGGATCTCATGGCCGACAAGCCTGCCTTGCACAGTTATATTCTGGCTAACGAACCCTCCTACTATTGCGAATGCCCGGAAACGATCGAATCTTTCCGTCAGTCGCTGCGAGAAAAGTATCAGACCATCGAATCGGTCAATGA
>JAAYEH010000597.1 GCA_012728855.1 Rhodopirellula sp.
AAGATATCGCCACGGTGAATTCATCGCAAGTTCCTTTCTAGAGATTCTGGCCAGTTTCCGTTCAATTCCGAAAGGTGACTTCGGCGACATGCGGACCGATCTGGACGCACGGGGAATCTTGCGTGACGGGTCGGCCAAAGTAGGTCAGGTGCTCGAAGAGCAGCCCACTGACACTGTGCTTCTGGCTGTCGCCCAACATATAGAGCAATCCGCGAAACCTGCCCTGCTCACCATAGACCTCGATATTCTTGAACGAGCAATTCCGCAGCATGCCGGGTTCCGGGTTCTTGTGGGCGCCGTAGGAGCAACGCATCGGTTTGGCCATCAGCATCAGAATGTCCTCTCCACTGGAGCGGACGCGGATGTTCTCGAAGTGGCAATCCTCCATCAGCATGTCCTGGTTGGGTTGGAGCCAAATGATGGCATTGGCCCAGTAGTGCGTAGGGTCTCTGTAGTTCTTGCTATAGTGCAATACATCGATATTGCGGGCCGTGATGTTCCGCATGCCGGCGGTCTCGCATTCGTAGCCGATTCGAAAAACGTTCGCGACGTCGGTCCAAAACTCGCAGTCTTCGATGAGGATATTCTCGCAGGGCCGCGGCATCTTCGCCAGCCCCTTGATCGCGATGGAATCATCCTGGGTGCGAAAGAAACAGTTTCGGATCACGGCGTTCTGGGTGTTGACCAGATCGAGCGCATCATCGTTGATCATGCGCGAACCGCAGATCTTGACGTTGTCGATGACGACGCCATCGCAGTTCCACGTCACAAAGGTCCAACTCCAGGGATTGCGGAGGGTGATGTCGCGTACCGTCAGGTTCCGGCAGTCCTGACAGTCCAGCAGATAGCGGCCCGGGCCCTTGAAACGGGGCGACTCCTCGCCGCCGAGAATGCCGCGGCCACAGATCGTGATATTCGTCCCCTTGGCGTGTACGCATCCCTTGACGACGGCGCCGCCGGCCAGATACAGCGTCTGGTTGTCGGTCAGGGCGATCTTCCCCGGACGGTGGACGCCCGGAGGGAAGTAGACCACGTTGGGCTCGCCGGGCCGCGGGGCGTCGGGCTCCTCCGCATTCCCGAACAGGAGCAAGGGCTTGATCCGGCCACTGCGCTGGATGGAGATGCGGAACGGTGCATCCGCTGCCAGCGTAATCGCCCGGCGACCTTTCCGTTCGATCCGGACGGCGGAACGCGCGGGCTGAATGGCGACGTTATCCAACGCCGCAGCCGACGTCACCTCGATTTCCACCTTTCCGGAGAGGTCGAATGACGCAAAGGAGTAGTCGCCCTCGAAAAACTCGCTCTGCGCGGCGTAGACGTCCACCGGCTTCCCGTTCACCGCCACGGTGTAATCGCCGGTGATCGCCTCGCCAGGCGGTGCGGGGTACGTCGTGACACCGGCGAATACGGGCAAACTACCGGGGCATATCGCTGCAAAAGCGAACCAGACAACCGTCTGGTTCATGACCGTAGCGATCTTCATCGTAGATTCCTCCAGAGCTGGACTATGAACGCAAGCCTACTGTTCCCGATAGAAAACCAATTGGAAGGACCGCGGTGCAAGTGTGGCTGTCCAGGTCTCCAATTCCGAGCCGTCCAGGGATTTTGTCGGGCCGCCGTAGAATTCCGCCTGGTACTTGGCTCTCGACTGGATTCCGCCGAGTTGGAACGTGCGAGATTCCTCCGATGCAGAGCCCCGCCGGAAGAAAATCGCGAATCCCGCCTTCAAGTCCGGCCGGTCGCATTGCCACGCGCACCAGACGTCGTCGCCCGCGGCGGTCTCTTCAGTCAGTTGGTAGAAGTCGCCCAGGTAGAACGGACGCATACGGTCCGCGACATCGAAGACCTTTTTGAACCAGGCCGTCTCGTCGTCGGTTATCTTGCGCCGGAGGATGCCGCCGTCGAAGTCGGACGGCGTAATGACAGTTCCCGATGAAATGATACTGAACGCCGCGTAATCGTCGCCGACCGGCACGCAGTTGAATTCGCAGCCCTCAAACGGCAAATAGGGGATGAGGTTGAGCGTCGCATTCTGCCCCAGGATGAAGGCGGTATCGCCCGGCTTGCGCCCGATGTAGTAGTCGCTGCGGCAGTACGTGTGGGCCCGCGAGATCATTTCGATGTCGATGCGCCGCCCGCCGGACGAACAGTTCTCCTGCAGGATATCCGGGAATCGCGCTCGCATATCATCCAGGAACTTGTACATTCCGGCGATATGCTTCGCTTCCGCGATCCCCACACGGTCCGCTGCATCCATGCCGCGCCAGACGGGGCCGGGGTCCATATTGAAGTCCTGGCGGTACACGTCGATCTTGTGCTTTGCGATGATCCCGTAGACCGTATCCTGGATCCATCCGAGGGCTTCGGGATTGCCGAAGTCGACGAGTTGTCCGTGCCGGTACTCGGGATGCGTCTGCAGAATCGGCGCGGAATCCGTCATGCGCTCCGGCTCAAACCAGAGGAGGAATTTCATCCCTGCCTGGTGGACCGCATTGGAAATCGGCAGCAGGTCGCCGGTCGGATGCGTCGTCGTATTGACCCGCCAGTCGCCGACGTATTTCCACCAGTTCGGGCCGCAGTTGGAATAGAGTTCGTCCTCGTGCGGCGCGCCGTACCAGCCGGCATCGACCCAATACGTGTCGAACGGCATTTGGTTGTCGACGCAGTATTGCAGGACGTCGGCCATCATCTGCGGCGTCTTGTTTCCGCCTCCCGACGCCACCGCCAGAATCGGCGGGATGATCTTACCCGTCGAGTCGCGCGGAACTTTGTTTTCGAGCATGAACCGATGGACCAGCGTCTTGAATTGCCGCCGCGATTGATTCTTGCGAGGAAGCACGAGGACCGACGGCTGACGGACCGTTTCGCCCGGCATGAGCCGGAAGTGGGTCCGCTCCATGCCGATTTCGACGTCCACCGCCTTACCGGTATTGGCGAACCGCGCCTTCCACGCGCCCGTCCAGCCGACCGCGAAGAGATAGCCGTTCCGATCGTCGAGATTCAGCTCGAGAAACGGAACATAGTCGTTCGATGACCGCCCGCAGGTCGTCGTCAGAACCTGTTCTTTTCCGGCTTCGATGGTGAACACTTCCGGGACGAAGTCCGTCGCCTTGCAGGTGGAGCCGCGGAGCACATTTACGGTGACGGCGTTTGCCGAATCCGGCTTGTCGATGGAGAGCTTGAGCGACCGGAAGTCGCTGATGATCCCCGTCGGTTCCGTCTTGGACAGGTTCGTCAACACGACGGCATATTCCTCGGCGGGGAAGTTCTTGTAGTTCTTGCCGTCGAGCCGAATCTGCATTTTTTCGTCCGCGGCGGTCATCGTTTTCGACTCGGCGGTATAGTGCGCCGTTTCGCGCTCTGAGCCCGTCAGAATCGTTTTTGAATACGAGCCGTCCGCTTGCGCCGGTTTCCCGTCGTAGTCGAAGGCGGGCCAGCAGGTATTCAGCCGAGGCGGTTGTGCCTGGGCAACGGTCGGAAGGACTTGTGCCGCCACAAAAGCAAACAACAGCATCAATCGTCTCAAGTGACCGAAAAAGGGCACTGCGCCGATGGCCGTCACGAGTCTCTTGAACCTGTCCATTTCATTCTCCCTGTCGGATGCCCCATCGCTTAAAGTCGTCTATTGCACCTTATCAAAGCCAAGAGCCCGGGCCCTGGTTGTGACCGGGAACATCGAGATGCGGAACTTCGTGCAGCCATACGGCACGAGCGTTACGGTCTCGGCGGGCGCTGTTGCAGCGATCGGCCCGGGCGGAAGACGCGGCGCCTTGGGATCTGGGTTCCAGTCGATCGCGGCAGCCCGGACGCGGAGTCTCAGCGGCGCGGCAAGCGGCCAATCCCATTGGGCCGGCATGGCGGTACGATCCACGGCAATGCCCGAGCTGTCACCCGGCTTCACATCCTGCGCGTCCAAGGCATAACGCCACTTCGCGGCCGGATCGGGTGTGTTTGCGTCCTTCGTATCTGCGATCGGAAGAGCGAACAACAACGGGCCGTACGACATCGTTGCATAGGGTGCGTCGTCGGCGTTACGATCGCGGCCCGTCTTCATGCACACGGTCATGGGCAGACGCAACCGCACGGTATCTCCCGCTTTCCACTGCCGCTCAACGCGCACGAACGCGCGGGCGTCAGGCGTGGCCCCCAGTTCGGTTCCGTTCACGCTCAGTTCGGGATTCTTGCACCAGCCGGGTATGCGGAACGAAAGCGGAAACGTCGCCGGCCGGGCAGGCTTCACGCTCATCTCGATCACGTCGTTGAACGGATAGTCGGTCCGGCAGGTCACGTCCACCGGCACCCGATCGGCAACCAAGGCCGACACCTTGCAGGGGCCGTAGTGCATGGCGGCCAGGCCGTTGTCGCAAGTGGCCATCCACATGTGCATCACGTAGTTGGGCACGATGCGGTTCAAAGCGGCCGTGCAGCACAGCGGGTAATGCTTCGTCGTGTAGGAGTTTCCCTCCGCGCGGGGCCCGTGGGGATAGGGCGGAGACATGTCGACGATCCGGTTGGGGCTCTGGAAATAGACATGGGTCTTGAAGTCGCGCGCGACCGTAGCCGGCCCGGCATTGAAGAACGCGCGCTCGACCCGGTCCGCCAACCGCCCCTCTCCGCTGACGGAGAGAAGCATGATCTGGCTCCACACGTAGCCGGCGACGTCGCAAGTCTCGGTGCCTCGATAGGCGCCGGTCGGCCCGTAGAACTCGTCAGCCACGGGCACACCGGAAGGTTGCATCGCCTCCCGCTCCAACAGGTCGTGCCATGCGAGAGTCACGTCAAGGAATTCGCGGTTGCCGGTCCACAGGTAACCCAGCGCCCAGGGTGTCGTGCTTTCGAGGAAATGGACCACGTGATCGTTCTTTTCCGCTCCCGGTTCCTGCTTGGGCATGAGCCGATAGCGGTTCCACGACGTCCCGCCCGGATGCTTCCCGTTGCCGGTGGCAAAAAGCGTGGTCAGCCAGGCGGCAATCTGCTTGTTGCCGGTCCAGGTGTACGTATCGAAAGCCGGCCACGGATTCGACATGCCCCATCCCATGCACGGCCAGTCACGATCGGTGGCATAGGCCGTCTCCAAAGCCTTCAACACGCGAGGATCATGGGAACCGTCGTAATGGGCCGCCATCGCTCGTCCCAGCAAGCCGCTCGCCCAAAGCGACCAGCCGCCACCCGCCTCGACCGACTTCGCGTCGGCCGGTTGATTCTCGTCGAGCCACCACAAGAACAGGATGCTGTTGGGGTTCATGTTGTCGATAACGACGTTGAACCGCCGGTGCGCCTGCTCGATCAGCGACTCGTCGTGCAGGATATAGCCCAATCGCGTCAGGCCGTCGAACCAGTATCCCCCGCCCTCATACGGCCAGGCGCCCTGGGGCCAATTCAACCGCTCGCCGGTCATCTTGTGATCGGCCGCCCAAGCGCGACGGAACTCCACGTCGACATCGTCCATGTGGCCCGTGTATCCGTCCTTCGCCGCGATGCACCAATCTCGCAGCCAACCAGTCGGCTCGACCACGCCGGGCGGCAATGGCAGGTATGCCCTGCGCGTCGGCGGCTCGAAGGGACGGGCGTAGTTCGCCGCACCAGCGGGGTTCAACCCCGCGGCGATCGCCAAGCCAGCCGCCGTGGCCAAAGCCAAGATCATTCTCAAACCTGGCGTATGCTTGTTCATGACCGTTTTCCT
>JAAYEH010000054.1 GCA_012728855.1 Rhodopirellula sp.
AGAACCTCCATAAGGTCGTGGCAATTCTGACCATATTCGCCCGCAGCCTTTCCAATGCCCCTCAATCACACTCGCGGCCCCGCTGGCGATCCGTCCCTGCTTCGGGCAGAATAATAGACAGATACGCAGAAAGGTCTGGCGGCAGGCTGTACCGACTACATGACGAAGCCCATCGACAGGAGAGCACTCCTGGCAAAGGTGCTCCTCTATGTCGGCGGTCCGCCGATGCAGCACTTGGAAAAGTTGACGCCCGATCAGGCGATGGCACAAGTGCTGAATTCCGGCGACAGCGAACCTCATTCGCCAACGTCATCTTCCGTCTACTGCCCAGTACCCGGTGAATCGGAGTGGGGCTCTGCTGAGGAGCATCCCCTCAAGGGATAGCCGGGTGAGGGTGGAGAGAATGCCCGCCGGTAGATGCGAAAGTCGCCGATGAGGCCGCGGAAGGGTTTGTGACTGCAAGGAATGGCGATTTCCCGCTCGCCGCCGTGGAGTCCCTCGGTCATGGACTTCGGGATCGCCTGGCGGCTGTCCGGTTTTCCGTTGAGAAACCAGCGGACTTCTCCGGCCTGTCGATCGACGACGGCAACGAGATGGTTCCAGACGCCGGTCGCCAGCGAGGCGTCGGTGGTCGCACGGACACTCCGGTCGGGACCGCGGCCCTCGCCCAGCACGAGTTCCGCCCGACCGTCGTCGAGCACGTTGATCACCCACCAGTTCTCCGGAAACGCCTCCTTGCCCAGCAGTCGGACGCCGTGACCATCAATCTTCACCCGTAAGGCCAGGGTGAAATCGTCGTTGCCAAAGTGCAGCTCCGGCCAGTCGGGTATGACGGCGGCGCGGGGAACCCCGTCCGCCACAAGGCAGGTTCCGAACTCGCCTTGATCCCAATGGCCGGATACCTCGGCGTCGTGTCCGCCGCCCGAGCAGTCGCGAGCCAACATCCCGGCGCCCTCATCGAAACGCCACCGCCCCACCAGGCCCGTTTCCGCGGCGGTCTCTACCGGTGGCAGCGCCGCACTCCAGGCCGCCGCCGACAACGGAGTACCGGGCCGGCCCGAGTCCGGCGACCAGAGGCAGAGAACTTCGCCATTGGCCAGCGCGAGATAAAGGTTGCCCGCGGCGGCCGCCATGCCGTCCCAGACCGGCGCGGCGGGCAGCGTCATCTCGGCGAGCACGTTGCCATCGGCGGGCGAAACGGCCAGCAGCGAAGCAGGCGTCTTTCCTTGCAGCGCGGCTTCGGAGGTCGACGCGCTGCCGGGCGGGCCGGCGACGAACAAGACGTCCTTGGTCTTCACCATTGCCCAAGCCTGGATCGGCAGCGGCTTCCACCAGTGGAATCGGACCGAATGCTTACCGCCCAACGGTCGCCGAAACGACATTGAGCTGGCGCCCACCCGCGAAAGCAACGACATCGTCGTAAATGATCAGGGTTGGGGCGAACTGAGGGGCCAGGACGATCGTCGATTTCTCCGCGCCGGGGCTGTCGGGATTCGCCTGGTCTCGGAAGACGACCTTCTGCCCCGTCGGAGGTGAGGTCCAGCGCGGGGCGCCGCTGCGCAGGTCCAAGCTCTGGATGATCGTGCCGTCGTGATAGACAACCTGTTTGCCGTCGGCGGACGTGGTCATCGGCAGGATCCAAGCGGCATTGTGCTCCCAGAGGCGTTTGCCACTCTGGGGATCGACGGCCACCAGCCGCATGCTCCGATCCTGTCCGCGGCGGCGATCCGCGGCGGAGTTGGGGTTGACCAGCGCCACCAATATCCCGTCGGACAAGAGGAACTCCTCGGCCGGTTCGGTGTGCTCCAGCGTGCGGATGATCTCGCCAGTGGCCGCATTCAATACACTGACCGGGGCGAACTCCGCCAGGGTGGCGTACACCTTGTCGCCGCGGGCGACCAGGCGACGGTTCATTTGGGCCGGGCCGACTTTCTTGCCGCCCCGAGACCCGCTCCAACTGGGCAGCGGATGCCGCCAAAGCTGAATGCCGTTGCCGGCATCGCGGGCGATCAGGGACCAGGTGGGAGAACGGGAGGCGAAGTGGGAGTCGTCGAGGATGAAGAAGAGGCGGCCCTGTGCCGAGACCAGGCCGCTGGTCTTCACACCGCGGTTCCACCGCGGAGTCGCCTCCCACTGCAGGAACCGCGGCGGGCCGACCCGCTTGTCCTTGGAGACCGCGTTGCCGGTGGCGTCGTAACGCGCGTGAGACCACTCGTCGACGTCGGCCGGCCAGGGCTTCTGGTGCGACGTGAAAGCGCCGTCGCGATGGAGCCAGGCGACTCCCAACGGCGTCAGGACGCGGTCGATCTCTTTCGAGTCCGGCTCGACGCGGCCATCCGTCCACAACACCAGGTTCACCATGCCGTCGGCATAGGGCAACGTAGGGCCTTCCCACAGCATCGCGGAAACCTGGCCGTACGCGCCCGCGTCGCGAATCTGGCTGCGGACCGGTTCGAGCGCATCACGGTCGCGCACGAGCAGATGCACCAGCGTGTTGGGCGACTTGGCCAGGGAGACGGCCAGGGCGGCATCGCGGCAGCCGACCTCGACGATCAGACCGCCGTGGAACTGGCTATCGGCAAGAATCCGCTCGCCGCTGAGATGGGTCGCAGCAACGTGCAGACCATCGGTGGTATCTGCCGGTTCAACCGTCTGCGCCCGCGCCGGCTAAAGCACCAGACAGCCAATCACGGCCGCGCTCACCACTCGTGCGCCGCCGAAACGCCGGAGAAACGAGACTCGCATGATGGCTCGCGTCTTCATAGACATATCCTTTCTCGACCCCCTCAGCCCCGCCGCCACCGGTAAAGTACGACCGTTATTCACTCGCCGATTCTGAGCTACCCCTGAGGCTAGTTGAGCCGGTGATGGGCGTCAACGGTTGGCCCACCGACAGGTCTCGACTTCGATCTCACGTCAGCAACAACAGACCAGACCTGTCATGCCGTCGCGAAGAGTGTCTTGAGTTTGCCGGGTAGCTTTGTGTGCAATCAACGGGAGTATCGGCTGGAGAGGTCCATGATGGTCAGTGGCGCAGTAGGGAATCTCAACGTAGATCGTGCCACGGATTCGTCAAGAGCGCGACCGGTAGCGAGCCGTTTTGGGCGGGCGAAAAATCTTGAGAGTGGAACTTGACAGATTCGCTCGTTCTGGTATCCTGAACACCTAGTTGATAGTGAGTCTCAGTATCGCATGTCATCTTCCCGCCGTTTTCGCGACCGGCCCAGAGGGTCGATCCGGGACTCGAAGATGAAACGAAGGAACGGACCAGGTCGTCCGGCCCGTTCGCCAGCCAAATTCCGCTCGACAGCCAGCGGCCGCTATCCTTCATCGATCGCGACGCCAGCCATCTAGCTCTCACCCTTAGCGCAGGCCGCATTTGCCACGTTCCGCGTTGGCATGACGGCTTTGCCGTGTCTCGCATCAAGAAGCCGGCTTGGGAACTTGCCGTACGGAATCCCTGAGATGGGGATCTAAGGTCCGCTCGTGACGCTTCCCAAACCATGAACAAGGAACGAATCATGGCCGACCGTTCGGGACCGATAGCAGAAGCTCTCGGCGCTTCCGGCGGCGCGGCGCGACGATCCGCTGCCGCTGCCACCGGCCCGCTGGCGAGATGTTGCGAGCACGAGGGCGTCGCCTGCAGAGTATGCAGGGAAACCGGAGCGCGCGTTGTGGCCTCCGACGAACTGCTGCAAGGCGCCCGCGAGTTGCTTATCGTTCACGGCGATCAGGTCTACCGCCTGGTTCGTACCCGCAACGACAAACTCCTCCTGCAGAAATAGCTTACTTTACACTCCCCAATCGAAAGGCTCCTTTTTCTGGAGATCAAGGCATGAGAACGAATCGTCAAAGACCGGCGTTTACCTTGGTGGAACTGCTCGTCGTCATCGCGATCATTGGGATCCTGATCGGGCTGCTCTTGCCTGCCGTCCAGGCGGCCCGCGAAGCGGCTCGCCGTATGTCGTGCTCGAACAACCTCAGACAGATCGGGCTCGCGCTGCACAACTACCACGACACGTACAAGCGGTTTCCGCCCTCGGCCACGTTCGCCTTCGGCACGACATTCGACTCGTGGTCGGTGCAAGCGAGGTTGCTCCCCTTTCTCGAACAAGCGAATCTCGAAGACCTCGTCGACTGGAACCTCCCCTACTCGGCCCAGCCTGCCGTGACACGGACGCGGGTACCGACCTACCTCTGTCCGTCGGAGATCGGCGACCGCGAGCGACCGGACGGCGCGTTGACCCATTACCCGCTGAACTACGGGGTCAATCTCGGCACGTGGTTCGTCTACGATCCCAACACTCGCCGCGGGGGCGACGGTCTTTCCTACCCCAACGGTCTGCTGAGCATGGCGAATGTTACCGATGGAACGAGCAATACGCTGGCGTTTGCCGAGGTGAAGGCGTGGAACCCTTATCTCCGCGACGGCGCCAATCCCGCCACGGCCGGTGTCGCGATTCCAACGGATCCGGCCGCGGTGCCATGGTTCGGCGGTTCGCTGAAGAGCGACTCCGGCCACACGGAATGGGTGGATGGCCGAGTCCACCAGACCGGGTTCACCGGAACCTTTCCTCCCAACACGCCGGTTCCTTATGCCAGCGGCGGGGAGATCTATGATGTCGACTTCACTTCGTCGCGCGAGGGAAAAACGACCACCGGGCTGACGTACGCCGTCGTCACATCGCGCAGCTACCATCCCGGCGGCGCCCAGGTGCTCTTGACCGACGGCTCGGCGCGGTTCGTGAGCGAGACCGTGGAACTCGGTGTATGGCGATCGCTGAGCACCAGGGCCGGCGGGGAAGTGGTGGGCGAATACTGACTCTCCTCGCTCGGCCACGGCACGGCAGCTCCGTGTCGCGGAACCTGCCGACGCGCGAGAGTGATCGCGGCGGGGGACTTGACATCGCAGGGGGCTGACGAAGAGAATCGGGCTCGGCGCGAGCCGCGCACGAGATTCCACGCATTCCTTCGTCGGTTCCCGAAGCGAACCGGCGGCAGATCCGGCAGAGATGGAAACATTCTGGTTGTGTTTTCTGCCCTTGTTTATCGCCGTCGACCCGATCGGCCTTCTGCCGATTTATCTGAACCTTACCGAAGGGTTGCCGGCGCCGGACCAGCGCCGAATTCTCCGGCAATCGATCCTTACCGCGATGCTGGTGGCCGTCGCATTCCTTTTCCTGGGCCGTTGGGTCTTCGATGTTTTGGGAATCACGCAGGCCGACTTTTTGATCGCCGGTGGGATCCTCTTGTTCATCGTGGCGATGAGCGACCTGCTGGCCGTCGGCAAGCAGCAGCGCCGAGTCGATCCACAGACGGTCGGCGCCGTGCCGATCGGCGTGCCGCTGACGGTAGGCCCGGCTTCGCTGACCGCCATGATCCTGCTGGCCAACCAGTACGGCACGCTTCCGACCGTGCTGGCGATGTTGGCCAATCTGGTGATTGCCGGGGCCGTCTTCTGGTTCTCGCACTACCTCTTGAACTTGCTGGGACGGTCCGGCGTGCGGATCATTTCCAAGGTGGTCAGCGTGATCCTTGCCGCCTTCGCGGTGATGATGATCCGGAAAGGCATTCTCGATGCCTTCCGGCAATTCCGCGATTCCGTCGTGTGACCCTCGGCGATCAGCGGGTGAATTCGGTGGCGACACAGGTCGGGCGAATGTCGAAAATGAACTCTCCCGCGCCGCGTGGATTCCCTTATTCTTGCCGCGAACGATCGACCGATCCATGATCGGATTTCAGGACCGAGATGAAACGGACCTGGACAAAGGGATCGGAGGATCGCTAGAATGGGGGTGGCTCGCCCGGGATCGGGCGTCAATGCACGAGAGTGAGGGGCTCATGATTTCTCAAGCTGCGGTATATGACGATCTGCTGGACCTGCTTGCAGAAAGCGCCGACGCGGATCGCGTTCTGGGATTCCGGTTGTCGCCTGAAAAACAGGCTCGGCTCGATGATCTATACTATGGTTTATCACTTGTTACCCACAAGAAACCCAGATGAGCCATAAGAATTTCCCCCTGGCGCCGCCTGGGACTTGAATCTCTGTCGCCCGTGCCACTGAAAAGGAGACGCCACCGATGATGCGATGGATTGTCTTGATCCTTACCATTGCCGCCTATCAATTTACCCCCTTTGCCACCGGCGCCGAGCAAGGAAGCCCGGCCTTCACGGCGGTCGCCTGCGAGGGCGTTTATCCCAAGCATTTGCAGGGATTCGCGACCGACGGGAAGGATGCGATCTTTTGGGCGTTTACCGACGTGCTCGTCAAGACCAACGCCCGCGGAGAGGTGCAGAAGAAGATCCCGGTGGCCAATCACCACGGCGATCTGTGTTATCACGACGGCAAGGTCTTCGTGGCCGTGAATCTCGGCCGTTTCAACGACCCGCAAGGCAACGCCGATTCCTGGGTCTACGTCTACGACGCCGCCGACCTGGCGGAGTTCGCCCGGCACGAAACTCCGCAGGTCATCTATGGCGCCGGCGGAATCGGCATCCGCGACGGCCGCTTCTTCGTCGTCGGCGGATTGCCGCCGGGGATCGAGGAGAACTATGTCTTCGAATACGACCGGGATTTTCACTTCGTCAAGCGGCACGTGATCCGCAACGGCTACACCCTCATGGGCATCCAAACCGCCGCCTGGGCCGACGGCCAATGGTGGTTCGGCTGTTACGGTAATCCGAAGATTCTGCTGAAGACCGACGCCGAATTCAACTTGCTCGTTCGGCGCGCGTTTGATTGCTCGCTCGGCGTTGCCGCCGCGGCCGACAACCGCGTTCTGGTCGCCCGCGGCACGTGCCGGCCGGGCGTGGGCTGCACGGGACGCATCGAGGTTGTCCGTCCCGAATAGCGTTATCCGCAGCGTGCGAACTGCCGCACGATCTGCTTGGCGCTGAGCAGGCCGTCGACGGCGGCGCTGATGATCCCTCCGGCGAAACCGGCGCCCTCCCCAACCGGATAGAGGCCCCGGCACGCGGGAGATTGGCGAGAGGCATCGTCCCGCTCGATGCGGACGGGCGAGCTGCCGCGCATCTCGGGGCCAAGCAGATTGGCATTGGGCAGAAAGTCGCCTCGCCACTTGCGGTCCATTACCGGCAATCCGGAGCGGATCGCGGCGCTGACCGGCGGAGGGAGGATCTCGTTGAGATTGAGCGACTTTGTCCCGCGTGGATAGGAACTCACCAAACGCTCCCCCGGCGGCGGCGTACGGCCGGCAAGAAAATCGGCCGCGGTTTGGATGGGGGCGGAGTAGTCGCCGCCAGCGAGCGTGAAGGCGATCCTCTCGAAACGGCGCTGCAATTCCACCCCGGCCAACACGTCCGAACCGCCGAATTCATGGGGCTCGAGCGTGACCATGATGCCGCTGTTGGCGAACTGCGTGTTGCGGCGGGAGTTGCTCATGCCGTTGGTGGCGATGCAGCCGGGCTCGGAGACGCTGGGGATCGTGATGCCGCCGGCACACATGCAAAACGAGTAGACGTCGCGCTGGGCGTGAGCCGTCAGCGTGTAGTCGGCGGCGCCGAGAAGCTCGAGGTACTCGGGCCGGCCATACTTGTGACGGTTGACCTGTTCCTGCGGCTGCTCGATGCGGAGGCCGAGTTGAAACGCCTTCTGCTGCATCGGAATGCCGGCGTCGAACAACATGCGGTACGTGTCGCGAGCGCTATGCCCGATGGCCAGCACCGCCTGGGTCGCCGCGAGGTAACCGCCGGAAGTGTGCAGGCCCCGCAAATGGCCGCCGACGATGTCGAGCCCCTCCAACCGGCAGCCGAAATCGTACTCGCCGCCCAGCGATTCGATCCGGCGCCGAAAGTTCCGCACGATCAGCGGCAGGCGATTGCTCCCCAAGTGCGGGCGCTGTTCGTAGACCAGCGACGGCTTGCCACCGCAGTCGACGAACCGCTGGAGCACCCAATCGACATCCGGGCGGCTCATCCGGCAGGTGAGCTTACCGTCGCTGAATGCGCCGGCGCCTCCCTCGCCGAAGAGGTAATTGTTTTCCGGATCGTGATCGCCTCCGGCATCGAATGCGCGGATGGCCGGCACGCGCTGCTTGACCGGCTGTCCCCGCTCGATAATCAGGGGGCGATAGCCCTTTAACGCCAGGAAGTACGCGGCCAGCAATCCTGCCGGCCCCGAACCGATCACCACCGGCCGCTGCTCCACCGACTCGT
Organism: Rhodopirellula sp.; assembly: GCA_012728855.1. GTDB lineage: Bacteria > Planctomycetota > Planctomycetia > Pirellulales > Thermoguttaceae > JABWBD01. The sequence continues at coordinate 8,176 of JAAYEH010000054.1, forward strand.
CGCCCGGTTGGGGATCGTCGAACGGCGGCGGAACAAACAGTTCCACATCCGCCGGCTTGTCCGCCAATCGCCGCTGCAACATGTCCCCTTCCGGCAGTTCGACGAGAACCGTGTAGACGAATTTCAGGTCGTACCGAGATCTCGCATCGAGGCTCTTCCGCAGGATCCGCCACCACGCGACGTCCGCTTCGCGGATACCCAGCCGCTTCGCCACACGACGAGGCAACTGGGCTTCGGGCTCGCTGACATCGGTTCTTATATTGGCGATACGAAGAGAAGGCATGGGGGAGAGAGTCGAGGGTCAAGAGTCGAGAGCCAAGAGTCGAGAGCCAAGAGTCGAGAGCCAAGAGTCGAGAGTCGAGAGCCAAGAGTCGAGAGCCAAGAGTCGAGAGCCAAGCAGAACACGCAAGGGGGTCGGGAGTCTTTTTCCGTATCGGCCGCCGACCGGGTTGGACTTGCCGAGCGGCGGTGCGGCCGATACGGAAAAAGACTCCCGACCCCTTCTTGATTGCCACAGCTATTTTGTCGCCGAACCTTCGCGCGGGATTTCCAGAACGTATGCGCCCAGTGGAGGCAATTGGACCGTCAGGGTCTGCCCGGCGATCTGTCCCGCGGGGGATCGCTCGTTTTCGTCCAACCGGTAAACCTTGGAGCCGTCACGGAACGAATCTTCCTCGGGGGTCAACCGCAACGATAACGTCAGCGGACGGTCGACGATGCTCGCCACCGCGATGCCCGTCGCTCCATCGGGCGCCAGCCAGGCGGCGGCCAGTGCCGCAGGGCAGGTCTTCTGAAAGGACTGCACGCGGTCTTTCTGGCCGGCGTAGATGGAAAGCCGCGAGAAATCGAGCAAGACTTCCGGGGCGTCCGTTTGCGGCGGTCGCAGAAACGTGCCATGCACCAGGTATTGGCGGGCACGGTCGCGAAGCTTCGCCAATCGCAGAATATAGTCGATCTCCTGCCGCCGCTTGTCGAACTGCGAGGGGAGGAAATTCGCGATCGTCGGCTGTTGGCCCCAGACGAACGCGCGGGCTTGCTCCAGGTAGAACTGCCCGGAGTATTTGCGGTCCAAGAGGTCCAGCGGCTTCGCCGGAGCATATTCGGCCGGCCAGAGGTCGTCGTAGGGTGGCACGGTCAGCGACGAATAGTTGCCGTAGAGAATCCCGAAGGGATGATAGACGGCATGGAAGAAAGGGATGACTTCCCAGCCGTCCAGGATCGAGGCATAGCGCTCTCGGCTGACCTGAAGCGTGAGCATCAGGTCGAGGTGCGGCAGCCAGGCTTCGCCGCAACCCTCGCCCGCCAATGCCACGGGCTTGCCGCGGCTGCGGCGGCGGATGTCTTCGGCCAGCTTCTGAAAGCCTTCCGTCCAGAAACTGCCCGCGCCCAACGGATGGCCGTGGCTGGGGTCGAAACAAGGCAGGCTGCTGCACGCCTGGTCCATGTAGATCGAATCGACCCCCAGGTCTTCGACGGCTTCTTCGGCCAGGCCGGCGTACTTGTTTCGCCAGAAGGACGTGCCCATGCACATCGATGCACAGGCCTGACGGGTGAACGTGTTGTAGACCTCCGGACGAATCGAGCCGTCGGCGCCTTTCACGGCCGCGGCCGCGGCATTTTCCTCGGTCCAACTCTTGGTCGTCATGCCCCACAGTCGCTGGTTCATGTAGACCATTGCGCGGACGTCCTCGCCATGCGCCTCGGCAAGGGCTTGTCGAAACGGCGCGGCGCCTTCGCGCGGCGGCAGGTATTCGGGGAAACCGGTGTCGTAGGGGCAACCGTGCCACCAATGCCAGAACACACTTACCGGCAGGCCGAGTTCCCGCTTCATCGCCACGGCGGGCGGCAGTACGCCCGGCGATCGACCGCGGTTCCAGACCCACAGGCCGGTTTGAAGAACCCAGTCCGGCACTTCGCCCTTGAGCAACCGGCTCTCTCGCGCCCACGCCTGCTCGGCGCCCCAACGTCGATAACGCTGGGCGGCGGTCAGCCAATCGCCGCAAAACGCGCCGACGTGTACGGGGTAGCCGAGCGAAATCGCTTCGGATGGAGCGCTTTGCGGCGGGAGGTAGTGAACCGTCTCGATGTGGACTTGCCCCTGCTCGTCGCCCCGAACGGCGAAGCTTTTGCGCTGGGCCGTTGCATCGTGGCAGGCCGCATAGAGGCCGGGACCGTTCTCCCGATACCAGGCCAGGCACTGCAACGAAAGGTGGCCGGGATAAGGCCACTCAAGCCGCCGCCCCCGACCATTCGTGCCGGCAAGCAACTTCCTCGGATCGCTTCTCTTTTCTCCCATCCAATGCGGCAGGGCCAGGACTTCGTCCTCCTGAACCGCAATTCCCGACACAACCGGGAACCGCACTTCCCGCACCTCGATGGCCGCCGACCGGCGAACGACGAACTCCCAGACGCTGGTCGGCTCGCGCGGGTCAAGTCGAACCGTCACCTCGACGGCCAAATCAGGCGCGGCGGCCAGAGAAAAATCGGTCCAAATGAGCCGCAGCGCCGATGGTTCGTTTTCGACCGCTTCCGAGCGAAACGACTTTGCATCGGCCGCGGTCAGAAGCTTGTCCTTTTCCTGCTCACGCAGCTTGACGCTCCACAGCGGGCTGCGCCCCGCGAGCGCTTCGAGCAAATGCTTGTGGCCGGTGTGCGGATCGCGGATCTGTTCGAGGCTGCCGTCGTTTCGATCCAGCGAGATTTCGAGCTGCTCGTTTGCCAGACGAACGAACCCGTCCGGGCGATCGGACTGCGGCGCGGCGAGTCCGGGCGAGGCAAGAATTGACCACAGGCAAATCGCGGCAAGGCAGGAAGCAATCCCTGCCCGGCTCTGCCGAAAGGATTCATTGTCTTGGCGGTGGCGCATATGCCGTCTCCTTGTTGTCGTGTCTCTCAACACCATTCTACCTGATCGCTCGATCCTTCACATCCCGGCAGTGAACCGGAAACCAGCGAAAAAAATCGGGCTCATCCGGGGTTCTTGTGGGTAAAAAGCAATGAACAGTAGTTTACATGTATAGATGGACTACCGCAAACTCGCCGGAAAACCAGGCACTTCCATAGAATTCATCGACAACGCGCATAAGCCTGCCCGGAGAATCACAGGCTCCTGGCTATGGCTGCAAGACGCGGAACAGAGAAGAGGCACCGGTACTTTTGCGCGGAGTACCGGTGCCTCTTCTCTGTTCACGGTTTTCCCGAACCATGCGAGGTCGCCGGACCATCGGCAGGCGCAGAGACACACTGGCTGACGACATCCCAAGGGATCCGTTACGCACTGTTTTTACCCACAAGAAACCCGGAAGAACCAACAATTGGAATTCGATAGGATTTCTTCCTGTGGGGATCTCAATCTGTGGCGGTCAAACACGCCGATTTTCCGCCATGTGGCCACCAAGTTGGCGATGTCTCAAATCCGAGGGGACATGGTGGCCACGCGATTCTGGGTGGCAAGAAAGAAGCATGGAGCACAGAGTTCGGAGCATGGACGGCGGATGACTTGAATGGGCTGATGCGGTTGATGATGAAATCCGCTTTGGAGCGGATGTTGAATACGGAGATGGATGTCCACTTGGGCCGGAAGTCGCTGACGGTGGAGGCCGAGAAGGCACTTGCCGAGATACCGACCTCGCCGGACCTTTCCTCGCCGCCGGCGAGGCCCACGAGGCGCTC
>JAAYEH010000598.1 GCA_012728855.1 Rhodopirellula sp.
CCTCGGTATCTCGGGCCGGATACACGGTGGTGCCGTCATCCAGCACCATGGCCACGCACGAAAAGCTCCACATCTGTCGGCCGCACTCCTCGGGCGTGAGGTATCGTACTTCCACAATCCGCCGGTTCAGCAGGACGCGACGGGCCTCCTGATTCCAGGTGGCAATGAATTGTTCGTGGGTCTTACGGACTCGTCGGTTCATCGTGGTTGCTCCTGTTTCATGATCAGTCGAGTTCCCAGTGGGCTTTCAGATCGCCCAGCGAATGGAACCGCTCGTAGCCGATAATGTCGGCCGGAAGGATCGCTTGCAGAGCGACGAGATAGCCTTGGTCGTGCAGGCCGAGGTAGATGCCGAAATCTCCGTCCCGCACGTCATCCCCGCACGGGTAGTTGCGACCGATGCGCCGCACCTTCAGCCAGTACGAGTCGGCGTCGCCAAAATCTGCTCGGCTTTGACGGGGCTTCAAACGGCCGGTTTTCGGAGTGGCCCCGCAGAAGCCGAGAGCCTGCCGAGCCGCATTTTGCGAAATTGTCATGGCGTTCTTCCTTGCGGGGCTTTGTCTGACACCATTTCGGTCAGCAGTTTTTGGGTCTCGGCACCGCCGAACTGGCTGACGAGAAACTCAATCTGAGCAGACAATCCCTGGTTATTGAGGTTCGACGCAATCACGCCAGCCTGATCATGGATCTCGTCGTCCAGGTCTTCTGGAGATAAACCCTGCGACTCAGCCCAGGCGACCAGGTCCGCCGTGCTTGCAGCGGGATGCACCGTCCCGGGCGGAGTGCAATCCTGCTCTTCTCCTGGAACGAGGCCGTGCCGCTGCAGAGTTTCCTGGATGGCCTGGCAGACGTCCCAGCCACTCCAGTCCTTGCCAGGATTCCAGAACTCGCGGCCATCGTGTCCCAGGTCGAGGTACAGCAGCCCTTGCAGCCGGCTGACGATTTCCTCCAGGGCTTCGCGGGACAATTCACTTGGCAGGACCAGACGTGACATGGTAATTCTCCTGACGGTCGAAACGCCGTGGCTAGAAATGGTTCTCCAAGGCGTTCAGGGTTGCCTGGAGGGCCCTGTCCACGCCGGCTTGATTGTCAGTCGTCAGCACGCCTTCAGTTGCCAGGGCCAGCAGCAGGGACTCCATGCCGTCGAGGGCGCCGTTGTAGGCTCGCCAGCTCTCGCGATCCTCGACATCTTCGGCGTCGCAAGGCTCCTGCTGGATGTCGCCGTTGCCTTCTGGCTCGCTTGGATCGATGCGTTGCAGGGCAGACGTGATGTTGGCTGCCCCATCCTCGACGTCGATCTGAATCTGACCGCCGAGCAGGTCCAAATGGCGAGCGCCAAGCGAGTCCGTGCCGGCCACCCAACACGGGCCAAAGTGCGGCTCACCATACTCGTCCGTGATGCCCGGCGTGGACAGGACGGTCTCCAGCAACCGATCGAGAGCGTTTGCCAGACCTTCCGGGTCCGTGTGCTCTGGGTTGTACTCAACCCCCAGGCACAGCTGGGCTTTCTTCGTCTGCTTCGGCTTCCTCGGTTTCCTCCTGATCGTCATCTTCCCCTCCCTTGGAGCCACATGTGGGCTCAATCGAAAACGGTTCCAATGGCGGCAGCGGTTGCGGCAACTGCTCGCGCAGCAGCTTCAGCGCCGTCTGCATCAGCGACGCAATGTTTGCCCCGCTATCTGTCTCGGCCAGCTTGATCGCGGCGTCCAACAGGTGCTCAACGGGTTCCAACTCCGCCGCCACAACGGTCGGTTGGCCGGCATGGTTGGCAGCCAGTGTGATCGCGCCGTACACGGGCCGGTACTCGACAATCTCGGGATCATACTCGTAGCGTCCCTCGGTCCGGCGAGTGAAGGGAATCTGGTGTTCGCGCAGGAACCGCTCCAGGTTTTCAAACTGGCCCCAGGACGCCTGGTCGTCGCACAACCAGAGCAATCGCACCTGTTTGTCGTTCTCACGGAGGCTGGTCTTCAAATCGCCCGCGGTTTTCGGCTGGAAGGAGGACTCGCCCCATTCGAGAGCGACGCCTTCGTCGGTGATGGCGGCGCAGAGGTCCGAAACGACGGCTTCGGGGATGTTACCCCCGATCCAGATTTCGGCTGATATGCGGTCAGACATGGCGGTTCTCGTGATCCGTGGTGATGATCCGGTCGTGATGGTTAGCCGTGGGCTTCGTCCTGCGAGAAGAACCCGCCGTCCGGATTGGGCGGGTTCACGGCCAGGTACGGGTTGCCG
>JAAYEH010000599.1 GCA_012728855.1 Rhodopirellula sp.
ACCCGTTCTATCCGTCGAAAACGGCGTGCGCCAACCGATAAGGAGATGGCGGTTGGCACGGCGTTGTCCGAGTGGTTTACCAAAAATGGGGCCGAATGTATCGGACAAACCGAACTATCCAAGGGCCGATGGACGACAACGTGGCGACGCCGTTCGGGTGTCTGATTGTGACAACTTTGGATAATCGAATCGCTGCAATCGCCGCGCAGATACCGCACGACGAGCCCGGCGCTATGTTGGATCGGTTGACGGCCTGGGCGTCGGCTGCCTGGCATTATGATGCAAGGCGTGCGTTGCACAAGGCGAAATGATGTGATGCATCGAACTTGGCCTGGATCATACCCCCTGTCCCATTGAAAACCGCCAGAATACCCGTTTTCGCGGCGAGGAAAAGGGGGAGCCGGTTGCCAAGCCGCGACAGCGGCTGTCACCCCGGGTAAAATGCCGGTCGCTGTGAAGATTATCTCTGCTGCCCGGCAGGCCGAACCGCGCGGAGACCCAACCGCAAAACACACCATCTGCGACTCTGGAGGAGCGATCATGAACCGATCTTCCCGCCGAAGTTTTTTCAAGCGATCGGCGGCGGCTTCCGCCGCGTTTACCGCCAGCCTCGGCATTTCCCCGTGGTTGCGAGCCGCCGGCGCCAACGAGGATATAAGATTCGCCGTGGTCGGTGTCGGCTCAAGGGTAAAGATCGGCGGCATGGGCAGAAATGAAATCCGCAGTTTCCGACAGATCCCCGGCGTTCGCATCGTTGCGCTCTGCGACGTCGATGACGCCAATCTCGGCCCGGAGATCGAGAGCTTTCAGAAGCGCAACGAGACGGTCGCCGCCTACCACGATGTGCGCAAGCTCCTGGATAGCAAGGAAGTCGACGCGGTCGTGGTCACCACGCCCAATCACTGGCACGCGCTGGTGACGATCTGGGCTTGCCAGGCCGGCAAGGACGTCTACGTCCAGAAACCTGCTTCCCACAACATCTTCGAAGGCCGGAAGATGGTCGAGGCGGCCGGCAAATACCACCGCATCGTGCAGTGTCCCAACGGATCGCGAGCACCGAATGGCCATGCGGAAGCGCTGGACTACGTGCGGCGGGGGAACCTCGGCAAGGTTCTGATGGTCCGGCACGTACATTTCTCACCCCGCTCAGGTATCGGCAAGGTGAGCGGCCCTCAACCGATTCCCTCGAGCCTGGACTACGATCTCTGGTCCGGCCCGGCCCCGCTCGTGCCGCTGGCACGCCAGAATCTGCATTACGACTGGCACTGGCAGTGGCTCTACGGCAACGGCGAGCTGGGCAACTGGGGCATTCATCACCTGGATGGTTGCCGCATGTTCGTCGGCGGAGGTCTGCCGCGGCATGTGATCAGCATCGGCGGGCGGTTCGGCTACGAAGATGACGGCCAGACGCCCAACACCTTGATCGTCTATTACGATTACGAGCCGGCGCCGGTCCTCTCCGAATTCCGCAGCCTGCCCAAAAACAGATCTTTCCTGGCCAATGCCGTTGCCGGGAAAGACACCTGGGGCCCCAACGCGATGGATTCGTATCAGGGGATCGCGGTCGGCAAGGTTATTCACTGCGAAGGTGGGTACGTGATCAGCACCGTCAATAGCCATGTGGCCTTCGATGCCGCCGGCAAGGAGATCATGGCCTTCCAGCCGACGACTCCGCCGCTGAACCACAACTTCATCGAGGCGGTGCGCAGCCGCCGCGCAGGCGACCTGGTGAGCGACATGCTGCAAGGGCATCTCTCGGCTGTGCTGGTGCATCTTGGCAACATTTCACATCGGGTCGGCAAGACGATGCCTGACAGCGAGATCCGGCAACGCATCGACGGCAACAAGGAGTTGTCCGCCGCCTACCAGCGGTTCCATGCCCACCTGTTGGCCAATGGAGTCGACCTCGACAAAACGCCCGCCACCCTGGGGGCGATGCTCACTTTCGATCCGGACACGGAGCGTTTCGTCGGCGAGTTCAGCCAGGCGGCAAACCAACTAGTCTCTCGGGAGTACCGTGCGCCGTTTGTCGTGCCGGAAAAGGTATGATCGCGGCAGATCATCTCGGGAATTGCCTCAGCGAACCCCGTCTCGGCCTCCCTTGTCACCAATCCCCAACGAAATGAGGAAGGCTTCGATCTTCCGCAATGTCTCCTCGTAGAGCAAGCGATCTCGATACGGGTATTCAGATGACTGGCCAAGAACTGATCAAGACCCGGCGCTCACCTCTGTTCCATAAACGCTTTCAAGTAATCTTCCCGCAACTGACGGGCTATGTTCGGGTCGATAATCGCGCGGTCCCAATCGAGTTTGGGTCGGTCAGGGAGTGGTTTTGGCTCGATGAACTCGCCGTTCAGACGGTGCGCCAGCTCGCGGAACTCTCGCGCCCACGCTTTGGGTTTACCCTCCACAGTCAGCAAGCCAGTCAACTGGCTGACGTCACGGGCTTCGGGATGATCGTAGAACCCCCAGTTGAGCCAGCCGGTCGCCAGCCCTTTCGTCGTCTCCACCGCCAAGCGACACCAGCGAGCCTGTTTATCTTCGCTGGCCGCCGGATGGCGTCCACCAGCGATGGAGAGCTTACCACCGCCGTACCAGCCGAACTCTGCAATCACCACGGGCTGGCGAGTTGCTGCGACCTCTCGAACGACGCACTCCAAATAGGCTAGGTTGCGTCGTTCACCTTCCTCATCATAGGTAAAGAAGCCCGTGGCAAGAGGATAGAAATGGATCTCCTGAAAATCGAGATAAGGCGCCAACCGCTCCGGCCGGAAGGCCGAATAGCGTTGAACGCCCGGAAGCAGTGCCGGCACGCTCCACTGAATGAGTCCTACCGTGACGAGAGCGTCAGGATCAGCAGTCTTGATAGCCGCCACCTGACGGCGGGTCCACGCTTCGGCAACCGATTCTCGGAAATACTGGTAGTCAAGCAACCGCCGACCACCAGCAGAGTCTTTCTGCGGGGGAGGCAGTTCCTCGCCCCAGGATATTTCCGCTTCGGGAACAGCCCAAGCCTCCGCCAATCGTTCTCGTGATCCGTAGTGCGATTGAAGCCAAACGTTCCACTTGGTCCGCATTACGGGTGTATCCCAGGATACCGATGGCTCATTGAGCAGGTCGTAGGCGAAGATCGCGGGCCGGTTTCGATATCGCCCGGCGAAGGACCGCCAGAAGTTCTCCAACGCGGCAAGAACATGGTCGTCCGCAACTCGGTCCTTAGCGGCCCAGTCAGGGACTCCTTCCCAGTGATCCGGGCCGGTGGGATGCAGATAGATCCCGGTCTCTTCCGCAATCCGCAGCAACTGATCAAACTTGGCCAACCCCTCTTGGTCCAAAGACTCAGGTTCTGTGAAGAATGAACCAAACGACAGAAAGACCCGGACGCAGTTGACGCCCAATTCCTTCATGCGAGCAAAGTCCTTGCGTGTTGCGTCCCGATCAAACTGTTTCCACAGTTGGGGCGCCCATCCTGTACCAGGTCGGTAGTAGTTGACGCCGAGAGGCACAAACGGTCCTTCGTCGCCCCTGCGAAACGTGCGGCCTTCGGAAGCGATTCGAATCTTGGCCAGCTTCGGGGATTCACTCCCTTGCTCTGCCGCGTTCGCGCCGAAACACGGCCAAACCGAGAAGCAGATCACGAAAACGCATTGGTACAGTTTCCGCCGGATAGCCTTCTTCGCTGTTCTATCCGTTAACATTCAGCACCTCCACCAATCGACTTTCGCGTTGACAATCTCACGTGCGGGCGGACGAAACGGAAATCAAAGCTCTTGCCGAGCGTGCCCGCGGGGTTGGGTTACGAGTTCAGTGGTGCGGCGGTAGCTTCACCTTCGCCAGATAGATACTCGTCTTGTCCTCATGCGACGAGTAATAGCTCACCCACAGCAGACCTTCGTGGCAGACCAGCCCCGGATAGCTGGTATCACCCCCAGAGGGAAGCGTGAGAAACTCGTTCAGCTTGCCGTCTTCAATCCAGCAAAGCCCAGTGCGTTGCTTTCCGTCATAGAGTCGCACACCCGCGACAAGCCGCTTATCCGGTAACTGGATCAGGTTCGGTCCGCCAATCTGAGCGCCAAGGTTCTCCCACGTCCACTGCGTATACGGCGGACGAGCAACCCCGAGATGACCGTGGACGGTCTTGCAGCCGGGAACCCGGTTCAGCCGCAACAAACAGAGCGCTGTGTCGTTCGCCAGGAAGCGGATCGTGGCCTCACTCGCCCCGGGGACGTGCGGAAAAAACGCCCGGTCTTTCACCGCCACCTCGAAATGTCTGCCATCCTCACTCCTGTAAAGCCGCGGGATGCGTTCGGATGCAATGCGACCAACTCCGTATGCGACGCCCTTGTGCCACGTCACACGCCAGAGCCAGTAGTCAGGCTCCCCGATCAAGACAGCTTCGCCCCAGTTCTTCCCGTCGTCCGAGAACCAAGCGAGGGATTGCATGTTACGCCTGTCGTTGTACGCCAGTCCAGAATTGAGCATCAACTGACCGTTGGGCGCGATGCAGAGCTTTGGATCCCGCAGGTCCATACACGGTCCTTGAGGCAGGATCTTGGGCTTCAAGTCGCTGAAGTCTTGCTGAGTCAGACGGATCAGCGCCGACGATTCCCAGTCGGCTCCGTCAGAAGACGTAATCACGCGCAGCGCCCCGTCCGGCGAAGCGTGCCCTTCGCCTTCTCGGAATACGCAGAACCATGTTCCCTTGAAGCGGATCAG
>JAAYEH010000600.1 GCA_012728855.1 Rhodopirellula sp.
GTCGCCGACCACCTCAGCGACACCCCCACGCTTGCTCGCTTCTGGCGAAATCGCCCGCAGCGTCTCACCGGCTCCCGTTGCTACCAATCCCATGCTGCCTAAAATCGCAGAGTGCATGGTGCGCCCGAGTCAGTGTGACCAAGATTCGGCCAAGGAAAGGACGGCAAACCAAGGGCTACTTCTTCCGCAAAGGAAGGAAGTGGGTCGCCAGCAAGCAAGGGCGGATGATCCCGCTCGAGATCGACCAGTGGCTCAACGCTTACAAAGGGTGGAAAGGCTGCTGGCGGACCCGCATCCAAGACGTCAAACGGGCCGTCAACTACGCCGTCGAGAAGGGCTTGATCCCTACCAATCCCATTCGCGGCTACAAAACGCCTAAACTTCGATTCTCTTGCTCCGCGTCTGGATTGCGGCATACAATCGCCGTTATCCGCTATCCCGTCATGCCTTTGCGTAACCACGATTTTCCGTTCTCCGAGGAGAGGCATCCATGAATCGGTCCTACCGGCTCACTCGTCGCGGCTTTCTCAACACCGCCGGCGGCCTCGCGTTTGGCACACCCCTGTATCTGGCTTCGCTCGTCCGTGGGGCCGGAGAAAACTCGCCGAATGAGCGGGTCCGGCTCGGATTCATCGGTGTCGGCAAGCAGAGCTACTATCACCTCAGCGCGATGAGCGGGCGCGCCGACGTGCGGGTGCTGGCAATCTGCGATGTCCAACAGAGCAAGCGCCAGGCCGCGGAGCAATTAGTCGAGCAGCGGTACGGCAGCGGACACGGTCTGGGCGTCTATCAGGATTTTCGCGAGCTTCTTTCGCGGGACGACATCGACGCGGTGGTGATCGGAACTCCCGACCACTGGCACGCCATTCCCGCCATCGAAGCCGCCAAGGCCGGCAAGGACATCTATTGCGAGAAGCCGCTCTCGCTGACGATTCGAGAAGCGCGGGCGATGGTCGATGCGGCGCGCCGGTACGGACGGGTCTTTCAGACGGGCAGCCAACAGCGGTCCAGCCGCGAGTTCCGCTTCGCCTGCGAAATGGTTCGCAGCGGGCGAATCGGCGAACTGAAATCGATCCACGTCAACGTCGGTGGGCCGTCGACCGACTGCTACCTGCCGGAAGAGCCTGTTCCGGAAGGAGTCGATTGGAACCTCTGGCTCGGCCCAGCCCCTTGGCGGCCCTATCACTCGATCCTTTGCCCGCCACCGAGTTTCACGGGATACCCGCTTTGGCGAAGTTATCGCGACTATTCGGGCGGCGGGATGACCGACTGGGGCGCCCACCATTTCGATATCGCCCAGTGGGGCATGGGCGCCGACGATACCGGTCCGGTGGAGATCATTCCGCCCGACGGTCAGGACGTAGAACTGCTGACGTACCGTTACGCCAACGGTGTGACGATGTATCACGGTGGCGGCGGCAACGGCGTGGTCTTCCATGGCAGCGACGGCAAGATCGAAGTCAACCGCGGCCACCTGCAGACCTGGCCGTCGAACCTCATGGAGAAACCGATCGGCCCCGACGAAGTGCATCTCTACCGAAGCCCAGGACATCACGACGACTGGATCCGCGCGATTCGCTCCCGCCAAAGGCCGATCTGCGACGTGGAAATCGGCGCTCGCTCGGTGACCGTGTGCCATTTGGGCAACCTGGCCTACTGGCTCAATCGGCCGCTGCGCTGGAATCCGGCCGACGAGAAGTTTGTCGGCGATCCCGAGGCAGACCGCTGGCTCGACCGCCCTCGGCGCGAACCGTGGACTCTGGGCTGAACCTCCGCCGGCAATACCTCTGAAGGAGAATCGATCGATGAATCCAGGAAACCATTCGAAATCGCTCGCTGTGATCGTCCTGTGGACGGCGGCTGTCTCGGTCGTTGTGGCGGAGGAGCCCGCCGTGGGGCCCTTGCTCGATGAATGCCTGCCGGCAATGGGTGCGGAGAACATTCCTGATCGCCAGGAGTCGCAACAGCGATTGCAGGAGGCCTGCTTCGCCCTGGGGACGCCCGGCCGTGAGGCCGCGCGGGCGGAAGCCTGCACGGTGATCGCGGGAAAACTGGGGCCGGGGACTGCCAAGCCGGCGAGGCTCTGGCTGCTGAAGCAGTTGGAGTTCATCGGCCGTGGTGAGTGTGTCGACGCCGTTGCCAAGCTGATGCAGGAACCCGACCCGGAGATCCGCGATGCCGCGCGGCGTGCCCTGCAAAACAATCCCGCGGCGGAGGCGAACGCGAGATTGCTGGACGCGCTGCGTGCCGCGAACGAGACGCCGGCCAAGATCGCTCTGGTAGGCTCGCTCGGTTTTCGCGGCGATCCGGCCAGCGTTGACCTTTTGGCGGCGCAGATCCGCGGTCCGGACCAGCGGGTCGCCGCGACGGCCGCCTGCGCGCTGGGCAAAATCGGCAATGCCCGAGCGGCCGACGCGCTGGCGAAGGCAAGGCTTGCCGCCTCGGCCGATTTGCGGGGCGCGATCTCCGACGCCTGGCTTCGCTGTGCCGACCAAATGTTGGCCGAGGGCAATCCGAACGGCGCCGCGGCGATTTACGACCAACTCGCGGCTGCTGAGGAGGCCCGAGCGATACGCCTGGCTGCCCTGCGAGGACAATTGCGATCGGCCGGTTCGTCCGTCGCGGAATTGGTTCTGCGGATGTTGAACAGCGGCGACGCCGATGTCCGTGAAATTGCCGCCGGCTACCTCGGCGAACTTCGTGGCGAGGTGGCGACGAAGGAATTCGCCGCGGCTTTTTCCAAGCTGCCATTGGAGGGAAAGGTCTTGCTGCTATCGGGGCTTGCCGCGCGGGGCGACAAGTCGGCCGGCCCCGTTGCACTGGAAGCAGCCGGCAGTGACGAGCCGGAAGTGCGGCTGGCCGGAATCCTCGCGCTGGCCAAGCTTGGCGACGCGGCCGCTGTACCCCTGTTGGTATCGGCAGTGACCGCGGGCGACGAGCGGAGTGGCCCGGCGAGAGAATCTCTGCAGGCGGTATTCGGCACCGGTGTCGACGAAGCGATCGTCGAGGCGATGAAGGCGGCGGATGTGGGGCCGCGAGCGACACTGATCGACGTGATCGATGCCCGTCGGACCGCCGTGGCCGTGCCCGCACTGCTCGAGCAAGCAAGCGGCAAAGACGCCGGCATTCGCAGCCGGGCGATTCGCACCCTCGGCAATGTGGGGCAGCCGGAGCATATTCCGGCCGTCGTCGCGCTGCTGCTGAAGTCGGAAAAGGGGCGCGAGCGCGACGATTGGGAGAAGGCCGTGATGTTGCTTGCAGGGCGAGTCCCCGATTCCCAGCCTGAAGCGGCGCCGGTGCTGGAGATCCTGGCCGGTTGCAGCAACGGCGAGAAGTGCATTCTGCTCCCCGCCATCGGACGGATCGGCGGCAAAGAAGCACTGGTGGCCGTGGAGGCGGCACTGAACAGCGACGCCGCCGAGATCCGCGATGCTGCCGTTCGCGCCCTGTGCAATTGGCCCGACGGCGCCGTGGCCGATGCGCTGATGCGGATCGTCGATACCTCGGACAATCAGGAGCATCGCATCTGGGCTTTGCGGGCGTACGTCCGGGTGATCAGCCTTCCGAGTGATGAACCTGCCGCTTCGACCCTGAAGAAATTCCAGCAGGCGATGGAGAAAGCCTGGCGATTGGATGAAAAGAAACTCGTTTTGAGTCGAGTTTCGGCCGCCCGTTGCTTGGAGACCTTGCGGTGGGTGGCGCCATATTTGGAACAGTCCGACGTTTCTCGGGAGGCAAGCCTGGCGATCGTGGAACTGGCGCACCGCCGCGAACTGATGACACCGAATTTCAAGGAGTTCAGCGCTGCGTTGGAGAAAGTGGCCCAGACCTGCAAGGACCGCGGAATCGCGGATCGAGCGAAGCGGTACATGCAGGGACTGTAATATCTTCCCGCGCGTGGCGTGGTCGGCCAAAGGAGCAAAGGGGGGAGGCCGAATTCCCAAGCCGTCCGAAAGCCCGATACACGAAGTCCGCGACAAGTTGACCGCCGACTTGGTCATTCTGTCCTGCATCTCGCGCCAAAAAAGGGGAGTAGGCACCGCAACGAATCGTGGTTTGGTCAAATACAGGTACATTCACCTTCACGATGTCGTCGGCATCGCGGCGAAAGACCAGTACTTCACCCGTTTCGATCCGTTGCGCGTTATTGAGGGAGTGATCGGATCGACGTGTTCTTCCCCGGATTGGCATGCCGTATGCTATGCAAGACAGGTAACACCTCGCCGTATTGAGGAACGAAAGCAGACACTTGGCTGCGCGAATAGTCGCGGTCATCCGTGAACCGAATCACCACCTTCAGAGGAGGAAAAAACCATGCTGGGCTGGGCACTGTTGTTCTTGATTGTCGCGTTGGTGGCCGCACTATTTGGATTCGGTGGAATTGCCGCCGGCGCCGCGGGAATCGCGAAGATTCTTTTCTTCGTGTTCCTGGTGCTGTTTGTCGTCAGTCTGGTGTTCGGCGGCTTCGGCCGCGGACGAGCGATCTAGCCCTGCCAGAACGACGGGATGGCGACTGTTTGGCCCACGGGAAAGAGATTTCCCGTGGGCCGATTGTTCATATACGTCAGATTGTACTTGGGTTCCGTTTGTGCAAACGTGGCGTTGGCCTAGCGATTTTCGAGAACCCACTGCACGGCGCGGTGACTGAGTTCCGTGCTGTTGGCGAGATTCAACTTCATTTTGATCTTTTCGCGGTGCGTTTCGATCGTTTTCGGGCTCAGATGTAGCTTGCCGGCGATCTGCTTCGTGGTGAGTCCCTGACCGATCATCTCGAAGACCTCCAACTCCCGGTTGGAAAGGCCCCCGATCGGATCTTCGTTCAAGCGGTCGCCGCCCACCACCGTGTGCAGCAGGCGGTTTGACATTCGCGGGCTGAGATAGATTTCGCCGCGAAGCACCTGGCGTATTGCGTCGATGACTTTTTCGGTGGCTTCCTGCTTGTTGATGTAGCCCATCGCCCCGGCCCGCAAGGCGCGTTCCGCGAAGAGCGACTCGTCATGGATCGACGAGACGAGCATTTTGATCTGATCATACTTGGCCTTGATTTGTTCGATCAGTTCAATTCCGTGGCCGCTTTTGAGCGAGATATCGACGATCACGACATGAGGTTGAGTGGCTTCGACCTGGCGCAGGGCCTCCGGGGTGTCGCCCGCCTCGCCGCAGACCTGAAGATCGGGTTCGTGGCCGACCAACTCGGCGAGACCGTGCCGCACGATCGGGTGGTCGTCGACGATCAGAACTCGATATCGGCTCGATTCCATACGACTGTCGGCATCCCCACCGTGTGTCATCGCAGTGATCCTCATAAACCTAACTCCGGGCGCCATTTCCGCACTTCCAAAGCGTTCAACCAACGACTCGGCTACGGGCTCGGATCGCCCATGTATCCCGTAGTATATGCAAACGCCACCTTCCAGTACCAGGGGGCACCGACAAGTCGGCGATTCATCGATCAGATGAACACCCCCAAAGGGTTAAGGATTGTCCTTAGTTTTGTTTTGCGTGTTTTTCCTACGTTCGGACCGCGTTCTGCCGGATAGTAGCTGGCCGGCTTGGGAGATAGATTTTAGATGGGCACATCTTAGATCGTATCAGGGCCAACGAGCAGAGGATTGGCGTCGCCTCAGGGAGAAAACTATGCTCGTCCTATCTCGCAAGGTGAACGAAGAAATCGTGATCGGCGACGACATCCGTGTCCGACTTGTCAAGATCGGCGGTGGCCGGGTGCGGTTGGGGATTACGGCCCCGCCGAATTTGAATGTGCGGCGGGCCGAATTGCCCAAGAAGGAGGATATCCGCGAGCTTGGCCGCTCCGGTACGGAGGGCTGTCAGCAGGCAGTTCCCGCGGTGGGGTAGAGACCTGACGTACTTTGGCTTGCCGTCCCGGGTGGGGAGGTTGTTGCATTCCAGGCTCGGCTGAAAGTCAGGTAAGCCATCGTAGTAAGGAACACGATGAAGACTACTCGCAGCGCTCGCCGTGAAAGTCTGTGGGTAAGACGGCCGCCCAGATAGCTGCCGATCATCGCGGTGGGAATGAGCATGGCGGCAAGCTGAGCCGAGGCCAAAATGGAGATGCCGTGGCTGGGGAGCGTCAGGTTCTTGTGGATCGCTCCGACGCAGGAAACGGCAACAATCGTTACCGCTGAATTGGCGATGGCCCGGCGCAGCGGCAATCTCAGAACCAATTGTTGGATCGGCACCGCCAACGCGCCGCCGCCGATACCCAACAGACCGGCCAAAAACCCCATCGGAATCCCGACCGCCGTGATCCGCCATATTGGAATGCGTTTGTCGGCATCGAATGTCTTTTCCAAATCGGTGTGGCCGAACAGCCGCACCCCATTGTAGATAGCCACGTAGAGCAGGAAGGCGGCCAGGATCATTGCCAGATAGACGCCGTTTTCCCTCGCGAACGACGAGCTATTGCTCACGGCCACGCCGCTGAAGATTCCGACCAGCGCGGTAGGAATCAGTATTCTGACGACGGATCCCATCACCGCTTCGGCGCGGAGGTGCGCTAGAACCGACGGTGCCGCCACGAAGACGTTGCAGATCATGGCGGCGGCCTGGATGAGGTGCTGGTCGCTGCCGGAGTAGCCGCCGGTCTGATCGAGATAGAGGATCAGCCCCGGGATGATCACGATCGAGCCGCCGACGCCCAACATTCCGCCGAGCAACCCGGCGATCAGACCGATCGCCGCCTGTTCGAGAAGTTCCATTCACTGCCGCCTTTAGGTCAAAGTCCTACCGAAGAGTCGGGCATAGCCCAATCGGCCGGGGCATCACTCTTCCAGAGCATTTGGCCGAGGTGTTGCAGTCGAGTTGCGCCGAGTGCAAGAGCCCTTCTGATTGTACCCTCGCCGTCCAATTCAATCGCCGCGACTTGGCCGTCGCACTGGAGGCCGTCCGTCCGGAGTGGCCCGCCGGCCCCCGGCTTGCGAATGAGTACCAGGTGACGCCGACCATTGCAGCGTATTTCGATGGCATGAGCATTTTCCGCACTCGATGAGGCGATTTCCGCAATCGGATCGGCCGGGCCGGCCTGTCGCCGAATTTGCATCGCCGCCAGAAACTCGGTCGTCTCCGTCGTAGCGGCGCCAGTGGCGGTGAGACGCCATTCCGGAAAGTAGTTTTCCCGGGGAACCGGATCCGTGCTGTAGCGGTTCACTGGCTCGACCGGAAAACCGGTGGTTACTTGCAGGTGTACACCCGGCGGGCAGAGGAATTTCCCCCGCAGCGCCGCTCGCTCGCCCGGGATTACGAAAGACATCTTACCGGCGTCAGTCTCGATGGGAGCGACGGCGTGGAGCAGCCAGTCGAGCTTCGCCGGTCCGGCTGCTTCCACCGCGTCGTGGACCACGACAAAACCCGGCTTGATGAAAAGAATCGCGCGGTCGAACCGTTTCAAACGTCCTCGGTAGATGTCAGGGTCCGACGCATCGCCGGCCGTATAGCCGTAGCCGGGCGAGTCGAACCATGCGGCGATGCGCCCGTCGGCGCCGTCCGTGCAGGCGGCTTGCCCCTCGCCGTCGACGAGAAGCGTGTTATGGGCGAGCGTCTGCATCGAGTAGGCTTTGAAGTGGGGGCTGCCGTACCAGTCGTAGTAGCCGCCGTCGATGGCCAGTTTCTCGCCGTAGGCATGGATGACAAAGCTGTTCTGGTCCGGGTGCTGATGGCCGGCCTGATATCGCCCGCTGTGCATGGCCACGGCAACGTTCTCCGCCCCATCGGCGAGCGACGTGTTGAAGATGCCCACCCCGATGTGGCGATAGTGGATCGATTGCGGCAGGTCGGTCGGCGCGAGCGGTTCCAGCCCGTCGACGGCTTCGCGGGCGCCGCTGTACCAGAGCGCATAAGGATCGCGGGTTCGCAGCGCCAACTGCCGAACCTGCGAAGCTTGGGCCGGTCCGCGGACGCCGTGGTTGGGCATGCCGGTGTCGGCGAACGACACCGCCCAACCGTCCGGCGGCGCGCTGTACATAGGAAATCGCGCCGTTTGGTTGAGCCAGGGGTGCCGGTAGAAATCGATGCCCGAGACCCCTTTCATCAGATCGGCGTAGTCGATGATGAAGCCGAGTCCGTAGCCCCAATAGGCGATTCCCTCGTTGTTGTCGCCCTGGTAACCGAGACAGCAGAGGAAGCGGCCGAGGTACAACTGCCGCACGTACTCGGCCCAATCGCCCGCCTCGGGATGTTCGCCGGCCAGCACCAGTCCCGACTCGGCCACCCCGAGAGCCTGGAGCCAGGCGTGGTTGTTCGCTTCGCCGTGCCGGAAGGGATTGAGTCTTTTCCAGAACTGTCCCGCCCGCTCGACGATCGCCTTTTGCAGAGTGTCGCGCTCCGCATCGGTCATTCGGTCGCGGCAGGCGTCGTAGCACCAGTTCAAGCCGCGGAGCAGGTGGTGAGCCCCAATATCACCGCGACTCATGGCGCTGCCCCCCTCGGGATCCCATTTGCAGGCTTCCAAGGCAAGCTCTTTAGCCCAGCCGACGACCTGCGGATCGCCCGTGAGCATGGCATATTGGGCAATCGTCTGCAGTCGCCGGCCGGTGCCTCCGGTGATTTTGCCCGCCACTTTGCCGTACCAGTCGATCCAGGTCGGCCAGCGCGGGTCGCCGGGCACGTGCGGCCCCGGATGCTCCGGAACGCCGGTTTTGAAGAGTTTCTCGGCTGAGGCGATCCGTTGCTTTATCCGTTCGTCGGTCAGCGGCGGTTCCCCGATCTTGGCACATTCCAGCAACCGCGGACGGGCCATGGCGGCGATCTCGGCGACGGGCAGCGGCGGGGTCGTAAAACGGTGGGCATCCGGCACGACGACGATTTGCTCGATCGGCGTCCAGCCCTCCAGCAACAAGTTCTCCGTCCACGTGCGCCAGTACCACGTGCCCGCCCCAATCGGTTCCGGCGGCATGTAGAAGTTGCGGTCGACATCGACGGTCGTCGTCGCATCGGCGGGAAAATCGGGGCTTCGCGAGTACTGCAAGCGTCGCGAACGCTCGCCGGCCGGCTGGGGCCAACCGAACGTGGGCGGGTCGGAGTAGGAGTCGCGCGAGTGATCGGTGCGCGTGGAAGGCCGCGGCCCCGCGGAGATGCGCACGTTGTCGAACCAGACGGTGATTTTCGCAAGAGTCTTACGCTCCAGCTCCGGCTTGTCCTTCACGCGTCCGTACAGTTGAATTTGCGAAAAGACGACGCCCGGCTCCAGCACGTAC
The DNA here is from genome assembly GCA_012728855.1 of Rhodopirellula sp. Classification (GTDB taxonomy): domain Bacteria; phylum Planctomycetota; class Planctomycetia; order Pirellulales; family Thermoguttaceae; genus JABWBD01. The sequence goes on from JAAYEH010000600.1 coordinate 9,213, forward strand.
TCATCATCCTTCAGTCGGCCGATCTCCACCTGAGCCTGCCGCCACCGGCTGGAAAAATCGTCGCTGGTCCAGAACCACTGCCGGCCATCGACAAAGAAGCTCATGCCCAGGTATGCCCCCTCGAAGCCTTCCTCGATCTCGGCCTTGTAGTCGAAGGAGAGAACCAGGTTCTTGACCACCTCGACCGGCCGCGTGATGCGAAGCGCGCAGGCGGTGGCGGGCTTTTCGGTCACCAGTTTCAAGCAGTGCCCGGTGCCGTCCGGGCCGACCGGGACGATCTCGGCAGTTGCCCCGCGAAAGTCGAGCCCGTCGTACCGCACGGGGTCGGCGCCCTGCTCGAAATCGATCTTCAAGACTTCAGCAGCCGGGCTGCTCGGCTCGCGATCAAGATCGCCCGCGGAAGCCTCCGGGAGCGACGCCGTGAGGCTGACGGCACAAAACAGGAACAGCCGGCGAACGATCATGGTTTTTCTCCTTGAAGTCGAGCGACGACGGCCTCCTGCGGCGCCAGCCGCAATTGCGGGCCGAGCGGATTGGTCCAAGGCGTCCAGCGGCCGTCCGGCCCCAGCCGATAGCCTTCCTCCGGAACCTCCTCTAGCCTGTAGTCATCGGCCAGCTTGACGGTTCGCGCGGCGCCGTCCCAATTGATCGCCAGGAAAAGCCGCTCGCCGCGCGCGTTCGTGGCCAGGCAGAGTTCGACGTCGTCCCCCTCGGGCAAGCGACCGCTGAGGAGCGGGGCGGCGGAGATCGCCGAGAGAAGTTTGCCCGCCGCGCCGGCATCGACCGGCGCAGGGACGATGCGCTCTTTGCGAGTCCGCTTCTCGTTCTCGCGATGCGATGCCAGTCGATCGAGCACCTCCGCGGCAACGAACCTCACGTTCTGCTGCTTGAGCAGTGATTCCAAAGCCGGGCGCTGGTAAGGCGTTCCGTCCTCGTCCAGCGAACCGCTTTCGCCGCAGATCACCACGGTCTTTCCCGCCGCGGCGAGCTTCGCCAACAGCCCCGCCTCTTCTTGCCCGATGGCCAAGGGAAAGGGGACGACGATCACCTGGTGCGGATCCAGTTCTTCCTGGTGTACGCTCTCCAGGTAGTAGAGCGTCGTCGGTACACCGGTCCTCAGCAGCAGATAGAGGACTTCCTTCTGGACGATCGACGCGTGGCGGGGATCCTTGATGCCACGGGCGTCGAAGGGTGCAACGGTGTCTTTTGCCTGGAGATACAACCGCCACATGTCGCAGCTCGCCCGCGAGAAGAGCACGGCGACGCTCGGCCGCGGACGGATCTGTTCGAGCCACGGGTCGATCTTTTCCAACAGGCCGTAGACGCCGCGGACACAGGCCTGGCTCACTTCCGGCCGATCGGTCGTATGACTGACGTCCATCACGTGGCTGTGATGCCACCAGGCCAGTTCATCGGCCCCGTGCCAGACGGAGGTCAGGGCGCTGCCGTAGATCTCCACCGGATCGATCTCGCGATGCTCGCTCCGCAACCTCGATGCCTCCAGGACGATCCCGCAACGCCGGGACGGCCCGGCCGCCGCCAGGTGCTCGGTGGTCTCGGTGACGTACCAGTGGGTGCTGTCGCCCAGGTAGTTGTGCAACTGGATGTACGGATCCGTGGTGGCGTATTCCAACCCCGCCTCGTAGCCCAGCCGGTCCCAGGCGAGTCCCGGGCCGTACCAGAAGTCGGAGCAGATCGGCGTGACGCAGATGAGGCTGTCGGTGCGGATCGCCGGGTTGGCTTTCTTCACGGCCTCGCACGAGCGGCGAATCCAATCGGTGGTGCTGTCGTAGCGCAGTCGCAGCCAATGGCGATAGGCGGCGTCGGCCGAGGGCAAGGTTCCCGGCAATTCGGCCGGGTAAGGTTCGTGGAACTTCGCTTGAAATTTCTCGCGGCAGACCGGGCAATCGCAGTACGTGCCCAGCCCGGCGTAGAACTGGCGGACCTTCTCGTCGCGGTGCTTGGCAAACGCCTCCTTTATATGGGAGGTATTCCAGTTGTACTCGTCGGGCACCATCGAGAGGCCGGCAAACGGATACCGCGCCGCCTTGGCCAGCGCCGCCGTCCAGCGCTGTCCCCAACGGTTGTTTACGCAGTCGTACTGTGGGAAGTTGGGATCCTGCGCATCAGCGATCGGCAGCGATCCGATGCCGAGCGTGAGCCAGACACCGATGCCGTGCTCGTCGGCAACGCGGAGAAACGCGGAAATGGCATTCTCCTTGTCGACCGCTTCGTCCCAGGCTTCCAAAGATCCGCTCAGATAACTGTGTAACGCGTTGCAACGAAGCTCCGCGAGATCGCGGAAGAGAGTCGCCTGACCACGGCGGTCCACCCGATCGTCCTTTTCGAAGCCGGGAGACTTGAGAAGATTAGGTCCGTCGCTCTCGCCGAAGAAGAGGTCGTCGAACCAGGCGACACCGTCCCGCTCGCGGAGGAAGGCGTGGAAGCGGGCCGATCGGATCGGTTTCGGCGGTGTAACGACGGTCTCGGCGTATTGCCAGTCGTGGGTGCCGGTGTCGAAAGTGGCGAGTTTCATCGGCCACGACGTGCCGTCGTCGAGTGAGAAATCGACGTAGAGCGAATAGTGATACCCTTTTTCTCCAGGGACCTCCTCGCACTTGCTCCAGCCGGCGATCTTCACTGGCTTTGGCGATTTCTGGTTCAACTCGATGGTTTGCCCCACTCCCCCGCCCGCCGCCCCGGCGTTGCCGGTGCAACGCACGCTCGATCGGCCGCCGTGGGCGTCGTCGTCGACGTAGGTGAAGCCGTCGCCCCACTTGCTCCAGACCGACCCCTGCATCGCAGCGGCGATGGGGGCATAAATACCGCGGGTGACGTTGCTCTTCGGCTGGTAGCTTTCGGCGAAACTGGTGGCAGCAAAGATTGACAGCAAGACCACGCAGAGAGGACGGCGGGACTTCATGGCAGGCTCCTTCAAGCAAGCGATCGCGATCAAGACGTCCACCCTCCGTGCTGTGTGACGCAGCGAGGTCCGTCAGAATCGACCGGGCGGACAGTAGGAGGGAGAAGATGCAGGCTAACGTTCTTGCGGCTACGATGCAAGCGGCACGAGCGTTACGGACAAAGACTTCACAGCCGTTTGGTGGCGCGGAACCAGAGTCGCCGGCCCTTGCGCCGATGTTCGATACGGAACAAGCCGGGAACGTCGATCGGCACGCCCTGCGTGCCGAGGGACTTCCGAAAGGCCACGTCCTCGAAGGTTCGTTTCCAACGGGGCTGCGGCTTCATAAACTTGGGGATGTCTTTGCAGTAACCCATTCGTCTGGCGACGTCGCCACGGACGATTTGCAGCGCCCCGATCGCTTTCTCATGCCGGACGGGGCGGAAATCGGCGACGTTGATGTCAATGACCTCAGGCCCTTCGTCCAATCGCTTGAGGATGGGGCTGTCCGACTCCTGGTAGTCGCTGCAGCCGACCTCGCGGGGATAGACGAGGATCGCCTCGCAGTCCTGCAACTGCCGGGCTAGGGGATCGAGACACCCGCGGAAGATCTGATCGCAGTCGGTGAACCAGACCCAGTCGGCTTGATTCTCGAGCGCAGCCAGGTTGCGACCGATCGCCCGCCGGAACAGTCGGGGTTGATCCAGATTCCACCAGTTCCAACGAACGCGCGGGATCTCCATCGCGCCAAAGAATTTCAACACCTCACACGTGCGACGATCCTCCTCGTTGTGGAAAACGGTCATCGTCACCGACAACTCGGTGGGAGGACGCAACACCAGCGAACTGAGTTGATACGTCAGCATCCGCGAGTAGTTCCAACAATGGCTGACGATCTGAAGGTCCATGGGCATCATCCGTGCAAAGAGAATTCCGGCTGCCGGACGATATTCCGGCGGGGGTGGATTGTATCGCGGGCAACGCGAGGCAACAAGACGGATGGCGACTCCAAAGGGGTGTCAGACCCCGCCGATGCGGATAGTGTTCTTTCCTTTCATTCGGATATCCAAGAGCCCTCCAGCTCAAGCACGAAATCAATGGCCTCTTGTTCGACTCGATCTTCGCCACCCGCCGAAGAAATGGCGCGGGCGACTTCGATCGCGAGGGCGTCGAAGCGGGAAGCGTCGCCGATGAGGGTGAGCCGATTGCCGGCGGATTCGAGAAGATCGCTGCCCGGCGAATCGCGCAGTTCGAGCGTATCGTTGCCGGACGACCCGTTGATGGCAAAGGTACGCACCTCCGCTGCGTCAAAGGTCCAATCGATCCCGTTGGCCCTTACCAGGTGCTCTGCCGCACTCGGTGAAAGGGGATTTCCCGCGGGCACGAACAGGAAGGCGTCGCTGAAGGTGGTGCCGAGGAACTCGACGCGCGATCCGATGCGTCTCACTTCGGGCGCCTCGCCGCCGCGAATCATCTCGGCACGCGCCGCATCTCCTGCGAGTTCCTCGGCCCGCGCGACCACTTCCCGGATGGTTTGCTGCAAGGGGGGTGTCGAGGCCAGGAAAAACCGCGGTGAGACCGGTGTTCTCGCGAGGCTGCGTTCTCCGAAATTGTAGTCGACGGCCTGTTTGTCCGGCGCCAGGATGATGTTGGAGAACCGGTCATCTCCTGCGATTCCCGCTGCCACGCCGTCGATGGTTCCCAGGACGTCGATGCCGTCGACGAAGGCCCTCGGCTGGGTTTCCTGAACGGAGTACGTTCCCGCGGGAACTTGCTCGAAGCGATACACTCCGTCGGCGTCGGTCATCACCACGATGGCCACCACTTGCCCGCGGAGGTCGGCGCCCGAGAGGGTTACCGTGACTCCGGGGATCCCGATCTCGCCTTCCTCGCGAAGGCCGTTGTTGTTGGCGTCGAACCAGACGCGGCCGGAAACGCCCGCTGTCATCGGGTCTTCGGTGAGGGTCACATCATGCACGTCGGGCGAGGCGGCAGTCACCGCGCCGCCGATCCCGTCGCCGGCCAGGGCGAGGCCCAGGCGGATCAGTTCGTCGCTCTCATCGACGTCGTCCGCCACCGCAGCGATCGTAATGCGGCGGATCGCACCGTCGGCGCTGCCCGCCGCGAATGTGACGCTGGTGCCGCTCAGGGCATAATCGTCGGGCGCGAGAGCCGTGCTGCTGGGATCGACAGTCAGGTTCACGGTGACGTCTTCGCTCAGTGTCCCGCCGTTGGCGACCGATAATTTCACCTCAACTTCGTGACTGCCGGCCGATTCCAGGGCAACGCTCGAGGCGCCGACAAACGAGATGGTCGCGGTATCGTCGTTGAGGATCGTGCCGGTCCGCGTGCCGCCCTCGACGTCGAAAATCTCCGCCAGCGCCGGATCGAGGAAGACGATCTCATCGAGCGAGACGACGAGTGTTTCGTCGCGCTCGACCTTGGCGTCTTGGGGGATCTCGACGCGGATGAACCGGGGTTCGGAACCGGTGAATTCGAGTACGCCGTCGTTGTCGAGGTAATCGCCGTCAGCCAGTGTCGCGGTTCCGTCGCTGGTCGTGTAAACAATTCGCAATCCGCCTTGCACGGGATTCGACAGCGCCACCTCGAAATCCAGCGAGGTGTTCGCATCGCCGGTTCCCTCGGGCAGGGAAACGCCTGAGAAGGAGATCGTGAAGTCATCGTCGTCGAAAATGGTGAAGACCAGCGGACTGCCTTCCTTGTCGATCCGTTCCGCTGCGCTGGCGCTGATTTCGGACAGGGCCGCCGCGACGACGCTGAAGGTCTCGTCGGGCTCGACGAGGTTGTCGGGATTGATCTCGATCGTGACCGAATGGGTTTCGCCGTCGGTGCCGGCGAAGGTAACCGAGCCGCCGCTGCCCAGGTAATCGCCTCCGGCGGTCGTTGCCGTCCCGTCTTCCAGCAGGTAGTTGAAGGTGAACCCGCCCTCGACGGTGCCGGAGAGGGTGACGCGGAACGTGGCCACCGTGTTCGATCCGCCCGTGCCTTCCTCCACGACCGGGTCGGCCGCCGAGATCGTCACGACGGCCGAGTCGTCGTCTTGGTTGGTGAGCGCGGCCTCGACCGGGCCCAGGCTGCCATAATGCGAGTCACCGCTGCTGGCGGTGGCCACGACCGCATAGGGCACATTACCATCGACCACCGCATCGCCCACGCCTTGGACCGTGAGAACCTGCGGGATATTCCAGTTCTCCGCGGTGAAGGTGAAGCTGCCGGCGGCGACTGTCCCTTCCGTTTCATCCGAGGAGGTCCAAGCGACGACGACGTCCGCCGTCGGCCGGCTGTTGAGCGTGACGGACAGATCCACGGCGCCGCCCGCCTCCGTCGTGCTGCTTCCGCCGCTGGGGATAATGCGGATTCCGGCGGTGTCGTTGTCCAGATTCGTCAGCGCCACGTCCGGCGGATCGAAACCGCCGTAGTTCGGGTCGCTGCTGGTGGCAGGCGAAAGGACGATCGTGTAGTCGATATTGCCGTCGATGTCGTCGTCATCCACGCCGGTGACGGTGACCACCTGAGGTGTGGCCCAATTCGTCGATGTGAAGATCAGGGTCTGCAGGGAAACACCCCCCTCGCTCGCATCGCTCGAGGAGATTCCCACCGTCACGTCCGCCGTGGGCGGGGCGTTCAGAACGACCTGAAAAGTCGCCGACTGACCGGTCTCGGACGTCGTCAGCCCGGTCACGGGAGTCACCTGGATCGCCGGTGCGTCGTCGTCCCGGTTGATCGCCTCCAGATCGTCGGAAGCGAGACCGTCGAAGTTGAGATCGCTGCTGCGGGCCTCCGCGGCGATGTGATAGGAAATGTCTCCGTCGACCTCCTGATCATCGACACCGCTGAGGGTGACCGTCTGAGCGATGTCCCAGTTGGCGGTGGTGAAAGCGAGCGTCGCCGGTTGGAGTGTTCCCTCGCCGGTGTCGCTCGAACTCAGATCGATATGGACCGTGGCGGTCGGCTGGCTCACCAGCACCACGGTGAAGGCGGCCGACTGGCCCGACTCGCTGGTCGTAAGCGGCGTCTGGGCGGCGATCTCGAAGCCGGCTTCATCGTCGTCGCGGTTGGTAAGCGTGAGATCCTGAGCGTCTCGGCCGTTGTAGTCGGGGTCGCTGCTGACGGCCGGGGCGGTCACGACGGTATAGACGACATCGCCGTCGACCTGCGGATCGTCCTGCCCTTGCACGGTGACGACCTGAGACTGATCCCAATTGACGGAGGTAAACGTCAGCCGCACGGGCGAGAGAGTTCCTTCGCTGGTATCGCTGGAAGAGACGTTGATAACCACGTCGGCGGCAGGCTCGCTGGTGAGCACGATCGACAACGCGGTCATGCCGCCGCCTTCGGTGGTCTCGAGACCGTTGAGCGCCGTCACCAGGATGCCGGCCACGTCGTCGTCGATGTTGGTCAGAGAGACGTCCGCAACGCTCCAACCCGCGTAGGCGGGATCGCTGCTGACGGCCGCGGCCGTGACGATCGTGTAGGCGACGTCGCCGTCGACACGATGATCGTCCTGTCCCGTGACGGTGATCGTCCGGGGCACGTTCCACGTGCCGGGCGTGAACGTCACCTGGGTTACCGAAGCGATGCCCTCGCTCGCATCGCTCGAAGCCAGATCGATCACCACATCCGCCGCCGGCCGGCTGTCGAGCACGATCGAGAAAGTGGCCGCGCCACCCGCTTCGGTCGTCGTCAACGCGGTGACGGGAAAGACCCGGATGCCGGGCGTGTCGTTGTCCAGGTTGGTCAAGGCCACGTCGGGAGGGTCGAAACCGTTGTAGTTCGCATCGCTGCTGGTAGCCGGCGAGACGATTACGGAATATGCGACATCGCCGTCGGCGACGTCGTCATCCACGCCGCTGACCGTGACGATCTGGGGAGTCGACCAGTTCGACGTTGTGAAGACAAGGCTTTGTGGCGAGACGGTTCCTTCACTCGTATCGCCCGAGGCCACTGGCACCGTCACGTCCGCGGTGGGCGGAGCGTTCAGCACGACCTCGAACGTTGCCGAGGCGCCGGCCTCGGAGGTCGTCAGTCCGGTCACGGGAGTCACCAGAATCGCCGGCGAGTCGTCGTCGACGTTGACCACCTCAAGATCTTCCGCGGTGAGACCGTTGAAGTTCGGGTCGCTGCTGCGCGACTCCGCGGCGACGTGATACGAAACGTCGCCGTCGACATCCTCGTCATCGACGCCGCGGATGGTGACCGTCTGAGGAGTATTCCAGTTGGCGGTGGTGAACGCGAGCGTCGCCGGCTGGACGGTCCCCTCGCCGGCATCGCTCGAACTCAGATCGATGTTGACCGTGCCGGTCGGTTGGCTCACCAGCACCACGGTAAACGTCGCGGTCTGGCCTGCCTCGCTGGTGGTCAGCGGCGTCTGGGCGGAGATCAGGAAGCCGGGCTCATCGTCGTCGCGGTTGGTGAAAATGAGATCCGCGGCGTTTTGCCCGTTGTAATCGGGATCGCTGCTGACGGCCGGGGCGGTCACCACGGTATAGACGACATCGCCGTCGACCTGCGGATCGTCTTGCCCTTGCACCACGACGACCTGCGGCTGATCCCAATTGACGGAAGTGAACGTCAGCCGCACGGGCGAGAGGGTTCCTTCGCTGGTATCGCTCGAAGAGACATCGATGACTACGGCCGCGGTGGGTTCGCTGGTGAGCACGATCGACAGCGCGGTCATGCCGCCGCCTTCGGTGGTCTCGAGTCCGTTCAGGGCCGTCACCACAATGCCGGCCACGTCGTCGTCGACGTTGATCATGGGAATGTCCGCGGCGTTCAAGCCGGCGTAGCCGGAATCGGCGCTGGCCGCCGGGGCAGTGACGATCGTGTAGGCGACGTCGCCGTCGATCCGGTGATCGTCCTGGCCCGTGACGGTGACCGTCTGAGGCACGTTCCAGGTGGCGGGCGCAAACGTCAACTGGATCGCCGAGGCCACGCCCTCGCTGGAATCGCTGGAAGAGAGGCCGATCACCACGTTCGCCGTCGGCCGGCTGCTCAGCACGACCGAGAAGGTCGCCGTTCCGCCCGCTTCAGTCGTCGTGCCTGCGGTGGCAGGCGAGATCCGGATGCCGGGCGTGTCATCGTCCAGGTTGGTCAGGGCCACGTCGGGAGGGTCGAAACCGTTGTAGTTCGCATCGCTGCTGGTAGCCGGCGAGACGATTACGGAATATGCGACATCGCCGTCGGCGACGTCGTCATTGACGCCGGTGACCGTGACGATCTGGGGAGTCGACCAGTTCGACGTTGTGAAGACAAGGCTTGGCGGCGAGACGGTTCCTTCGGTCGTATCGCCGGAGGCCACTGGCACCGTCACGTCCGCGGTGGGCGGGGCGTTCAACACGACCTGGAAGGTCGCCGAGGCGCCGGCCTCGGACGTTCCCAACCCGGCCAGAGGACTTACCAGGATCGCGGGCGTGTCGTCGTCCGTGTTGACCACCTCCACATCGTCCGTCGTGAGGCCGTTGAAGTTCGCATCGCCGCTGCGAGTTTGCGCGGTGATCCGATAGGATATGTTTCCGTCGACTGCCGGATCGTCGACGCCGTTGATGGTGACCGTCTGAGGTACGTTCCAGTTGGCGAGGCTGAACGCGAGGGTCGCCGGCTGAACCGTCCCTTCGTCGGGATCGCTCGAAACAAGATCCACGTTGACCGTGGCAGTCGGTTGGCTTACCAGGACGACCGTGAACGTAGCGGACTGCCCGGACTCGCTGGTGGTGAGCGGGGTCTGGGCCGTGATCAGGAAGCCGGGGTCGTCGTTGTCCAGGTTGGTGAGCGTCAGACCGCCGGCGGCGAGGCCGGCGTAGTTCGGATCGCTGCTGCGCGCCGGCGCCGTCGACACCTGGTAGGCGATGTCTCCGTCCACTTGCGGATCGTCCTGCCCCAGCACGGTCACGATCTGCGGCTGGTTCCAATTGGAGGGCGTAAACGTCAAGCTGCCCGGCGAGACAGCCGCCTCGCTGGCATCGCTCGACAACGGATCGACGACCACCTCGGCCGAAGGCTCGCTGGTGAGCACGACGCGCAACGCCGCAATGCCGCCGGCCTCCGATGTCTCCAATCCCGCCACGGCCGTGATCAGAATGCCGGCCGTGTCGTCATCGACGATCTGGAGGCTTGCCTGCCGGTTTGCCAGGTCAATCGTCACTTGCGGATCGCCGGCGGTGACCGTCTGCAGCGTTATGACCACGGTCTCACCGGCGTCCACCCGTTTGTCGTCGATGACTGGCACGCGGACGGTTGCGGTGGTCGCCCCTGCCGCGATCGTGACCGTGCCGCTGGGGGCGGTGAAGTCGACTCCGGACGTGGCGGTGCCGCCGACCGTGTAGCTCAGCACGGTGTCCGAAGTGCTGACGGCCGTCTGGGTGAGCGTGAAGACCGCGTCGGACGGTCCCGCTTCAGTCCCGTTGGTTGTACCGGCGATCCGCACCAGAGCGGTGTCGTTGTCGATGATCTGGAGAGTCGCCGCATTCTGCGCGGTGTTGATGGAAATCTGCGGATCATCGCCGGTAATTGCCGTGAGTGTGACGATCACGGTCTCATTGGCTTCGACCAGCGCGTCGTTGATGACCGGGATATCGATGGCGGCGGTGGTTTGCCCTGCGGGGATCGTCACCGAACCGCTGGGAGTCGTGTAGTCGCTGCCTGAAGTCGCCGTGCCGCCGACCGTATAGCTGACGATCGTATTGGTCGAACTGGTTGCGCTTTGGGTGATGGTGAATCGGCCGCCGGCCGAGCCCTCCGTGCCGTTGGTGGTCTGCGCGATGCTCACGCCCGCGCTATCGTTGTCGGCGATCTGGAGCGTCGCCTCGTCGTTGTCGGTATCGATGGTGACATCGCTGTCGCCGCCGGTGATTCCAGTCAGCCGAACGATGACGGTCTCGGTGGCTTCAACCGTCGCGTCGTTAATGACGGGGACGTCGATCGTCGCCGTGGTGCTTCCCGCCGGAATTCGCACCGAACCGCTTAGCGCCGTGTAGTCGCTGCCGGAGGCGGCCGTGCCGGCGACCGTGTAGCTGATGACCGTATCGGTCGAACCGATCTCGGTCTGGGTGAGCATGAAGACGCCGGCGACTGCGCCCGATTCGCTGCCGTCGGTTGTTGCCGCAATACTCACCTGCGGCCCTGTAGGCTCGGTGATGGCGATCGAAGTGTTGACGAATTCGATCCGTTCCAGAGACACCCTGGGGATCAAGTCGGTGAATGCGACCTGCTTGAAATCATCGTCGGTCAGTTTGGGGTTCAGGATGAACTCGCCTGCGGAGTGAACGTGAAACGGTACGCTGAACAAGAGGAATGGGTCGCCTGGCGGAGTCGGCTCACCATCGGTTACTCCCCCGGCCTGATAGATCAACCAGTCTGACACCGTCTCGTCATCGTACGAGGTAGTCCCGGAAGCGGCTACGTTGTATTGCACCCCGTGTCCAACCGATCCGATAACGGACGCAAGATTCGGGGTGAAATCAACGTCGAAGTAGGCCTTAAAAATACCTGCCGGGCCTTCCGGACGAGCGTCCCGGACGTCTTCGACATAGACTTGTAACTCGAAATCGTCTCCAACGTGCAGCGACCCGACCGGCGTCTGGGAAACCGTATCGACGTATTCAAAGCGCACCAACACATCGGTGGCCAAGAAAAGGCGGTTTTCGAGATGCTCGTAAGAGAGAGTGCGCGTTGCACGCGCCCTGACGCGGGGGTTCGCTCGCCGGGGCCCGGCCTTGTTCTGTGCAGAATGTTGACGAGAATTCACCAGACCGAATCGGCGTGCCTTGCGGCTCATGTTGGTCGACCCTAGTGCAAGTTCAGGGCGTCTCTGGAACCCGGAAAGTGAGATGCGTCCACGACTTCGACAAGGAGGGGATGATACTTCATCGGGCGAAGAGCTGTCACGACACCTGAGAACGAGGTCGCCACGGTTTCGATCTTACGAAGGTGCCCTGACTTCGATCATAATTGCCCGCCGCCCGTTGTGGAAGTCCCTGCAACCATGCCGAGGCATACAAGATACCATTTCCACCTCTTGGTGGGGGGTGTCCAGTAATACGTTGCAAGGATTCTGAGTGCCGGCGTTTCGGGGCACGCACCGGCCCTATCAAGGTCGTTTAACCGCAGTGCCCAACGGGCCGCGCGTTGTGACCGACAGCCGTGCCGCCCTCCGCTGGGGCGCGCGGCCCGTTGGGCCTGCGGTTAAACGACCAATTCGCAACACCTTAGACCTTTACGGTGGTGAGAGCACGAACCTGCCCGCCAAACCTCGCACGCAGAACAAAAAGGGCGCCGCCGTCCCATGACCGCGGCACCCTAGTTTCCATCATCCCGGAGCAGGGAGACGTCGTCGATGGGACAGGCTACGACGTGAGATACTCGTGGACGTTGAAGTCGTCGAAATCGATGAACACGATATCAACCGCTTCGGCCGGCGGAAGGATTTGTTGCCTGAAGACATCGATCTTATCACCGCTGGTAAAACTCGAGCTACCAAGCAGCATTGAGGCGCGGACGATTTCGAGCAGGTCGACACCGTCTCCCAAATCAATTTCCGTATCGCCCTCTACGGTGGTTCTCTCCAAGCGAATCTCGTCGCTTCCATCCTCCGCTTCGATGGTCAGCCTTTCTCCCACCACCGCAAATCGTTCGGCAGTTCCGACGAATTCCACGGAGCTGCCTCCGTTGTTTAGATACAGAAAGGCATCGTCGACAACCCTGCTCTCTTGGAATTTGACGTGGTCCCATCCGTTATCGCCCGTGAAACGGAAATCGTTGCCGATGCGGCTGTTCCCCATAATCTCCACGTTGCTGCCGTACTCGCTGGCGGCCACGCCGTTGATGTCGTTGTTGATAATAAAGTCGTCGCGCACCGTCGTGTTGACCAACCGGACTTCGTCGTAGCCGGAGTCGCTATTGACGGTGAGATCTCCGTCATTCCCAACGGGAGCGCCAAGGCCGACCGAGCTGTCCTCAATTTCGGTGTGCGCTTGGCCTAGTTCGTTTTCAATCAGCACGTGCCCCCAAACGTGCGTGTCGTGCAGGATATTCTCATCATTACCGTCTCCATTGGTAAGCTCGAAATTGCCGTAAATCACGGGATCCTGCAGGGTCTGGCCAAGCACTGTTCGCGTGTCCCCGTCGCCGTTGTCTACCGTGACGTCTCCGTCGATCCGGGACTGGTAGATGTTGAGGATATCCTGACCGGCGCCGTTGGTGATGATCAAGTCGTCCTGAAGGTGGCTTTGAACGGCCGATTCTCCTGAACCAGATGACGTGATTTTTGTCTTGCTCGCCCCTTGCCCTCCGTCGAAGTTGTTGACCGTTGTGACGCCCACGATGGTCGTGCCAATAATCTCCAGCGTGCTTTCGCTGCTTCCGGTGATCTTTCTCACGGTCAGATCATCGTTGATGCGGGCATTGATCAATTTGTTCACGTTTGCGCCGTCTTCGTTTTGGATCTCCACCTCGGCCGTGACGACGACTTTATTATTGGGGTTCGAACTCTCGATCCTGAAACTGTCGCTCCCACCGCCAAGGTTGACCACGATTCTCGTGACGGGATCCTCAATCGACGTCGGACCATTGATGGTGGTATCAACGCCTTCGATCGTGTAGTCGCCGAGATTCTGTCCGGCTCGCAGCACGACTTCGTTCGGATCAATGTCGCCGGTGATTTCCAGTAGATCGGTAGCGGCCGTGTACACGACGTTCACGGTGCCGGCAAGCATGCATCGAGACTCCAACGACTCGACTCTCAATACCTTGCCGCGGTGTCCAAGAAACCTCTTCCCTCGTTTGTTTGGCCGAATCATGATCTAGTCCCCTAACGTCAAAGCAGGATGAGGGCGCCCGTCGCATCCGTCGGCCCCTATTAAAAACCAGACTCTGATCCGTCGGAGCTGGGAACTGTCACGTTAACTCGCCCCGCGTCGTTACCCATCGGACCGATCGTTCGCCCAAGAAGCAGATGAGGCGAAGAAAACTACCTGGTCCGAACGCGAACAGTCCTGACGGTTAGCGCGGTTGCCGGTGATAGTATAGGCACGGCCTTTCTCGGCGGTCAATCCCCCAACGATAGGAATCCGAAAAAAGCGGAAAATCGGAATGGCTCTTAGCGCTTGCATCACCGTGATCGATGGCCGGCACGGTAAAAGATTCCCGACCCGAACACTCGCCGATCTTTCGCCCAGAACCCGGCTTCAGCAAAGTCGCTAAAGACGGCAGACTTCACGGATTCTCCCCTTTCCCGGTGCATCGAGCATGACTTTGTAGTGTCGGCGTATAGGATAATTGCCTCCTCAGGCTTTCCCTGTTGACTTCGGGTGAATCGCTGGTATTGTGGGGGTGTCCCCATCGTGAATGTCTTGGGTCTCTGCCAGCCATGGCTTGGTGGTGTTTTTGCATGCTTCCCTGTCGGCTACTTGGAGCGACGCGCCGTGTTTGCGCTGATATCACGCTGCCCATCCCGACGAAACCTATCGGGTGCAAGGGGTAAACGATCGCCGCACGGAAGCCGCTTGTCGAAACCAGGAGTTCGACGACTCGCAATCGAGTCGCTTGAAGATCGCAGCCTCTTGTCGATTGGGTCGCCGACCGTAGCGGCGTCCATCGCGGATTCCGACATCTGCGACATCATCTACCAGGAACACTTCGAGGACGGCACCAGCGGCTGGGGCGCGGATAACACAGGTGGCGAGTTCGCGGGCCTCTGGCACTATTCCCTCGGTCGCCGGAAGGACCAACTGCCAAACCATTCGCCCGATCATAGTTGGTATTACGGTGCGTTCGAGACGTCAACCGGCGGTGGCCGTTTCAATCTGCCTGGACATCGTCAAGGCACGCTGATCTCGCCCGTGCTCCCCCGGATACCCGACTGCGGCAAGACGACCCTGTCGTTCAACTACCTGCTCGACACGCGGGATAACTTCGACCGTGATTTCGTCGAGGTCTACGTCGTCGAGGTGGATAGCGGCGCGCGGACGAGGATTTTCAGCCGCGCGGAAGGCACGCTTCCGGAGACGGGCAATCAGTGGCTCACCGCCATTTCCAACTCCAATCTAACTCCCTTCGCCGGTGAGACAATCAGGCTGGAGTTCGTGTTCAACACCGGAGATCCCCCCCAGGTCGATCCCGAAGGCTGGTATGTCGACGACATCATGATCGTCAACTGCTGCGAACCGATCTCCGGTTATAAATGGAATGATCTCGATGGAGACGGGATTTGGGATCCGAATGGCCGCGATGGTGTGGCAAACACGGCCGACGACGAACTGGGGCTGGCGAATTGGGAAATCCGGGCGTATGCCGACACCAACGCGGACGGGATACTCCAGCAAGCCGAATACGACGCCGGACCCGCCCCAGGCGGTAGTGGAATTACTGACGACGACGGCCGATACGGGCTCAAACTGTCCTCCGGCGATTACGTGATCGTCGAGGTGCTGCAAGAAGGTTGGCATCAGTCCTATCCCCACTCGCCGGTATTGGCCGCCGGGCTGGACACCGGCTCAGAACGCCTCGGCTGCTTCGGCTATCAGGACACCGTGGTCCAAGGGCAGCGGAAGAACGGCTTCACTTTCGGAAATTTCCAACCGACTGTGGCAGGCACGAAGTTCAACGATTTGGATGGCGACGGCGCTTGGGATAGCGGGGAACCAGGCCTGGCGGGCTGGACGATCCTCGCTTACCGCGACAGCAATGAAGACGGCAGACTCCAGCAGGACGAGTACGACGCCAGGCCGGCCGGCGAAGACGTTACCGACTGCCGGGGCGAGTACGGCCTGGCGCTCGACCCGGGGCAGTACGTAATCGTGGAAGTGCTGCAAAACGGCTGGCATCAGTCGTTTCCCACGACACCGGTGCTCGACCTGCCGCTCAACACGGGCGCGGAGAGCTTGGGTTGCTCCGGCTATGTGATCACGGTGCAGGAGGGCGCGCACGCGACAGGCCTGGATTTCGGCAACTTCCAGCCGACTGTGGCCGGCAGGAAGTTCCATGATCTCAACAACGACCGGGCATGGGAGCCGGACGAGCCGGCGCTGGCCGGCTGGACGATCCGCGCTTACGTCGACACGAATCAAGACGGCAGACTCCAGCAGGACGAGTACAACGCCGGGGCAGCCGGTGAAGACGTCACCGACTGCCGGGGCGAGTACGGCATGGTGCTCGCCCCCGGGCAGTACGTGATCGTGGAAGTGTTGCAAGACGGCTGGCATCAGTCGTATCCCACCACGCCGGTGCTGGCGCTGCCGCTGAACACAGACGCGGAGAAGTTGGGCTGCTTTGGCTACGTGACCACGGTGCAGGAGGGCGCGCACGCGACGGGCCTGGACTTCGGCAACTTCCAGCCGACTGTGGCCGGCATCAAGTTCAATGATCTCAACGGCAACCGGGCATGGGAGCCGGGCGAGCCGGCGCTGGCGGGCTGGACGATCCGGGCGTACCGCGACAGCAATCAAGACGGTAAACTCCAGCAGGCCGAGTACAACGTCGGCGCGGCCGGCGAGTTGGTGACCGACTGCCGGGGCGAGTACGGCATGGTGCTCGCCCCCGGACAGTACGTGATCGTGGAAGTGTTGCAAGACGGCTGGCATCAGTCGTATCCCACCACACCGGTGCTGGCGCTGCCCCTGAACACAGGCGCGGAGCAGTTGGGTTGCTTTGGCTACGTGACCACGGTGCAGGAGGGCACGCACGCGACAGGCTTCGACTTCGGCAACTTCCAACCGACGGTGGCCGGCTGGAAGTTCCATGACCTCAACGGCAACCGGGCATGGGAGCCGGGCGAGCCGGCGCTGGCCGGTTGGACGATTCGCGCTTACCGTGACAACGACGGCGACGGGACTCTCCAGCCCGACGAGCGCGCCGGAGTACCGGCCGGCGAGGCCGTCACCGACTGCCGGGGCGAGTACGGCATGGTGCTCGATCCGGGGCAGTATGTGATCGTGGAGGTGCTGCAGGAAGGTTGGCGCCAGTCCTACCCTGCGATGCCGGTACTGGCTGAGCCGTTGAACACCGGCGACGAGAGCCTGGGCAGGTTTGGCTATCCATACACGGTGGTGGCGGGTGCGCGCGAGACTCGCCTTGACTTCGGCAACTTCCAGCCCGACATCACCGGCTATAAATGGGACGATCTCAACGGAGACGGCGATTGGGGCGAGACCGAGGCGGGAAGAAACGGCGTTGTCGTCTACGTCGACTGGAACGACAACCGCATCTTCGATCCCGGCGAGCCGTGGGAAGTGACGCAGGATCACGACGGCCTTCAAGGCTACTTCGCGCTCACGCGCGGGGGCAAAGACACCGTCATGATTCGCGAAACGTACGGGGAACCGATGCAGACCTACCCCGGCGCCCCGGACTTCGGCCATCGCGTCGATTCACCGGTCTTCGGACGCTACGGAGTTGCCGAGCCGCCGAACTTTGGCAATGGCGAGCCGCCACCACCGCCGTGGCTGAATCTTTCCGGGTACGTCTGGGACGACTGGAACAGAAACGGAGATTGGGACAGCGGCGAGGAAGGACTGAACGGCCGCACGGTGTACCTCGATTTGGACGGCGATGGGACACCGGATCCGGACGAGCCGGCCCGGGTAACCGGCAACGATGGGCAGCGTAACGGCGCCTACCAGTTTTTCGTGCTACCGGATGAGTATTCGGTGCGTGTCGTGCTACAGGACGGTTGGCAATGCACCTATCCGCCGGCCGACGAGCACGTGGTGACGCCGCCAATATTCGGCTATTACAGCGCTACCGAGCCGCCCAACTTCGGCATTTTCCGGCCGGATATCGCCGGGTTCAAGTGGAACGACCGGAACGCTGACGCGTGGTGGGACGACGACGAAGTGGGGCTGGACGGGTGGACGATCTACCTGTACCGCGACGACGATGGAAACGGCGTCGCGGAGGAGAATGAACTCGTCGATCAGGCCGTCACCGAAAACGGCGGAGAGTACTGGTTCGCGAACCTCGACCCGGGCGATTACATCGTCCGCGAGCAACTACAGCACGGCTGGAAACAGAGCTACCCGGACTCCGACGATTTCCAGCATCGCGTGAGGGTCTTGGAGAATCGGCCCATCCTCGGACTGCCCGGCGTGGCCGAGCGTCCCAACTTCGGGAACTTCCAACCGGACATCTCCGGGTACAAGTGGGATGACGTGAACCGGGATGGGGTCTGGGATGCGGGCGAGCCGGGGCTGGCTAGGTGGGAGATCCGGGCATACGCGGATACGGATGGAGACGGAAGACTGGGGCAGGCCGAATACAACGCCGGGCCGCTGGCTACGGAGGAGACCGACGATCAGGGGTGGTACGGGTTCGAACTGCCAACAGGCACCTACGTGGTGGTGGAAGTCTTACAGTTCGATGCGGGCTGGCTGCAGTCGGCGCCGGGCACGCCGGTGTTGGCACCGGATTTAATCACGCCCGGGGAGGATTTAGGCTGTTTCGGTTACGCTGTGACAATCATCGGTGGCGAGCAGCATACGGGAAACGACTTCGGGAATTACGACTCGATCAACAAGAGCGGAAGGAAGTTCAACGACCGCAACCGCGATGGCGTGTGGGATCCGGATGGAGAAGACAATGTCGCGGGCACGGCCGACGACGAACCAGGTTTGGCTGGGTGGGAGATCCGGGCATACGCGGATTCGGATGGAGACGGAAGACTGGGGCAGGCCGAATACAACGCCGGGCCGCTGGCTACGGAGGAGACCGACGATCAGGGGCGATATGGATTTGTGCGGGCCGCGGGCGATTACGTGGTGGTCGAGGTGTTGCAGTTCGATGCGGGCTGGCTGCAGTCGGCGCCGGGCACGCCGGTGTTGGCATCGGGCTTAATCACGCCGGGCGAGGACTTGGGTTGGTTCGGCTACGCGGTGACGATCGCCGCTGACGAACTGCACCCAGAGAACGACTTCGGCAACTACGACGGCATCAACAAAAGCGGAAGGAAATTCAACGACCGCAACGCCGACGGCGTGTGGGATCCGGATGGAGAAGACAACATCGCGGGCACGGCTGATGATGAGCCAGGGCTGTCCGGTTGGGAGATCCGGGTGTATCGGGATAAGGATGAGGACGGCACACTTGGACAAGCCGAATACAACTTCGGTCCGGCGGCAACGGCGTTGACCGACTGCCAAGGGCGGTACGGGTTTGCCCTGCCGCCAAGCCGGTACGTCGTAGTTGAGGTGTTCCAGGACGGCTGGCTACCGTCCGCACCGCTGACGCCAGTGTTAACGGCGGGTTTGGTGACGCCCGGAGAAAAGTTGGGGCCTTTCGGCTACGCTGTGACAGTCGTCGGTGACGAGCCGCACACGCAAAACGACTTCGGAAACTTCGTTCCCGGTATTTCGGGCTACGCATGGCTCGACCGCGTTCCAGATGGAGAATGGGATCTCGACGGAGAGGATGATGTCATCGGTACAATTGACGACGAGCCTGGGTTTAATGATCAGAGAATCTACCTGGATCTCAACGGCAATGGCGAGTGGGATGTGGATGAAGATCAGCCGTGGATGAACACACGAACTCATCCGGTGTATGAAGAGCGAGACGGGTTCTATTGGTTTGCGGGAATAGAGCCAGGTCTCTATCCGGTTCGCGTGGCGCCGCTACCCGACTTCGAGCAAACCTATCCGGCTGGTGGTGCTGGGCACAACGTACAGATTCCTCCGCCGATGCATGGCGGCTGGGTCGAAACGGTGCCGCCGAACTTCGGGATTCGCCCGGAGCCCCGCACCTTAGTCGAGGGCGTCAAATATAATGATATTAACGGAGACGGGCCGTATGGTGCCGATGGGGAATTAGATACACCGGATGACGACGCAGGCTTGGCCGGCTGGGAAATACGAGCGTATCCGGATGACAGCCCACACGATCGTAAGCTGAATCAAAGCGAATACGACCGGAAAGTATATGTTTTCTATAAGACTGAGTCCGGGGAACTCCTTGGTAAGTATAGCTTAGACTTTGCTACGTTCCCTGCCCAATTTGCCCCACCGGGCGACTACATCATTGTAGAAGTACTTGCGGGAGGTTGGCAGCAGACGTATCCTCCGGATGATCCGGAAAACAGTGTGTTGGAACCTGGTCTCGACACGGGTACAGTGAGACTTGGTAGATCCGGCTACGCACTCCATCTTGAGCCTGGAGATATCTTCCAACATCGGGACTTCGCCAATCAGCGAGTAATATCCAAACGTCAATTCCTCGCGTCGTCATCGGCCAGTTCTGCCGCGCTAGGAGGCGGAGCGGTCGTTTTCTCGTCGCTTTTTGCGGAAACTTATGGGCCGGAGGTTACAGCGGCCCTGGCGTCGGCATTGTCTGATGCGCCTGTGTCAGTTGCGTCTTCTACGTCCGTATTCCCAGCGACAGCCATCAGTGACACGATCGCCGCATTCATCAAGCCGACAGCTTTTGATATCACAGCGAGAGACGCACCAGTTCCAGCAGTCCACGCAGACAGCACACTCGTCATCTCCGCCACGAGAAGATCAAGGAGTGTCCCGGCCCCCCTGCAGAATGCCGTGAGCGTCGATTCCCTCGTGTCGTCAGTACGTGCGATCAATCCCGTTTCAATCGGAAGCGCGCTTGATCCCATAGCCGTCGATCAACTCCTCGGCGGCGAGTTGGGTGATCTTGATGGAAACCAGTAACTTCCGCTTGTCACCCCAGCCTGGCCCAGCGTCACAGGACGATTGGTTACCCGTAGTAGGTTGGATAGACTTAGCGGCAGAAGTGAGCATTGCGTTCGGCCAAAGGGGGGCGGTGTATTAGGTTGTTGCCCTTCTGTCCAACAACGAGCGTAATAACCCAGACTACGGTGATGGCAGGTCTCCTCGCAATAGGCCCAAACCCGGAAGGCGGGTCGACTCGACGATTTTTGGCCTAGATTGCACTCGCCCACTCGCCATAAGAGGGGTCGTCCGGGGTTGACTTCTGGGAGCATGATATCTATTATCCGCCTCCCGGTTCGAGCAGACGTCCCCTCTGATTCGGTTAAATCGCAAATCAGCAAGAATTGCGCCTACGCCGCGAGGGATCGTCCAGAATTGTTAATCTGGTCGGCTGGTATGTCGCCAACACCCCGAACCGCATGGGATAGGCCCGCTCGACGCCAAGAAGGCGTTGTACCCTATAGGATTTGGAAGCAAGGATGCTTTCGAGAAATCGCCGCCGTACCCGCTCGAAGCGTCGGTATTCAATATGTTCGCGTCCAAGAAGCCGCTCTCTGTGCATGGAATCGCTGGAGAATCGGCTGTTCCTGTCGGGAAGTCCATGGAACGACACGAGCCTGTCGTACAGTTTCTGGCCAGATGGGGCAGGAAACGTGTTGTTTGCTGAACTCGATGCAGTTGCACCACGGGACGTTTGGCAGCGCGAATTTGCGAGAGCCTTGCAGACATGGGCCAATCATTCAAACTTGAATTTTTTCGAATCGACCGATGATGGTACCATGCGCGGACTCCAGGGGACGATCCGACTTGCGGCAATTCCGCACAATTATGGTATCGCATATGCAGTTCCTCCGTCAACGTCCCTCGTGGGCGGCGATATTGTGCTTAACGCGAATGCGTCCTTCGCGATGACCGGGTTCAATGATCTCTACACGACTTTGGTGCATGAGTCTGGTCATTCGTTAGGGCTGGGCCACACGCTAGCCGAGTCTGCGGTCATGCGGGCGTATGCGGGACGTCCCCTCCCCGGTGGCGTCGGACTCGACGACATCATCTCTATCCAAGCCCTTTACGGTGCGCGTCAGCCCGATGCCTTTGACGCGGCAGCAGCGAACGACAGCTTTGCGACGGCGACGTCCCTGCAACCCGCCGATCCGAACAGCGCTACCTACTCCGCCGATCTCACAAGTCATGCCGACGTCGACTACTACCGCATCACGATTCCCGCCGGAACCAAAACCTTAACCGTCGCCGTCGACGCCCGGGAATTGAGCCTACTGGCACCCAAAATCGCCGTCTACGACCAGTTCCAAAACCTCATTGCCACCGCAACGGGCAAGTACGGCACCGTGGCTGCCGTCGAGATACCTGTGACACCGGGCCAGACCTACACCCTCGTCGCCGACGGTGCTACGGACGACGAATTTGGCATGGGGGCCTATCGCCTCAACGTGGAGTTTACGCGAGACGAGACACAACCGCTTTCCGATGCCACCGAACTGGAATCACCCCCGGAAACTCCTCCGCCGGTGGACGACTCGAGCCAGCCAACCCCAGAGCCGGATCAGAATGAAGACACCGGCGATACCATCGAACCGACCGTTCCAGGCACGGATAATGGGGATACAACCCCAACCGTCGATCCGTCGGGGGCAGGCGATGCAGCGAGCGGAGCAACGCCGCAAACGGGCAACGATTCGCAGTCGAGCCAGACGCATTCCGAGTCGGGGTTGCTGATGATTCGCGTCACCAGGCGACGACTTCTGGCTTCGGGCGGCACCAGCGGAGAAAGCCATGAGCCAACTCCCGCGACGCAAAACGCGCCGGCCGAGACGCAGCAAACCGATAGCCGGCCATCGCTCTCAAGCCAATTGTCCAGCAGTTCGCCGCCGGTCGCGGTCGCAGACAACGACGATGCCGATGCTGCTGAGCCGGAAGCGCCCGGCGATTCCCCGGCGGCCGTGGATACCATCGAACCGCCTTCGATCGATCCGGCTCCCGATCCCGCGGGCGAGGACGATCAGCCGACCGCGGGCAACGAACCGGCGTCTGGCGACGCGGAGACTCCGACAAGTCCTCCGCCCAGCCGCCCGGCGATCGTTTCCGAAAACACGACCGAACCCGCCGGGCAGCCGGTGGTGATCCGGGTGACGCGGCGCGGGGCCACCGTCACTCCGCAGCCTGTGCAGCCGTCCAACCAGCCTTCGGAAGAGAACACCAGCAACCCGCCGAGCCCCGCGGACGTCGCGGCGCCAGCCGATCCGGCGGTTCCGGTCGTCGAGGAGAATTCGCCGAACACGGAAGCACCTGTGCCGCAACAAGAGCTGGCATCGCCGGAAAATGAGCTGCCCCGAAGGATCGGTTTGGAACTTCTGATCGCTTCGGCGACGAGATCGACCGCGACACAGCAGAGCATTGTGTCGCCAAGGTTGCATCCCAGCCTCGTCGATCTAGCCATCCAAGGCATCTAAACAGCCTGGCACGACCCCGGGAACGGCTGCCAATCCAGGTTGAGCCGAACCTCGGAAAACAGCGCCGCGCAAGTCCGTTCCAGCCCCGCCAGGGGCGAAAGAGAATAGCCCGGGGGCGTGTAACCCCGGGGCCAGGCAAATGGAAAATGCGACAAAGCCCCCACAGGGGCGACACGAGTTTCAACCGAACCAAGTGCCGCCCCTTCGGGGCTTTGCTTTTGGGATGATGAGGAATTCGCACCAGGGGCTTGCACCCCCGGCAATTCTCTCTCGCCCCTGCCGGGGCTGGAATCGTCGCGCCGGCGGGGGCCGGCAAAGTCATTTCACCACGAAATACACAAAGCACACGAAACAGCAGACGACCGATACAGCCGAGTCGTTGATCGTATGCCGCGTCGGACGGCGACGATCTGCAACGGGGTGCCCGTCGAGCCAGCCCCTCCCAAGTTCTCCGGTGTTTCCATTTTTCGTGTCATTCGTGTGTTTCGTGGTTTCTCTTCCCCTGCACAAATCCAATCATCGGCCTTGACTCTACAAGCCTGGATTTGCTACAACCCCGCCCCCAGTTCGACTGGACGCAATCTCTCCGCCGGGCACCCTTATGTTGCGGCTCACTTTCTGCGTATTACGTCTTTCCCGAGCTACAGCGTTTTCAGTTCTCAGCAATAGGAATTCTCCCATGCATGATCGAACTCGGACGGCTTTGCTGGTGGCGCTCGGGTGTCTGTTGCTCGGGCTATCGACGTCGGCGGTCGCCCAGGTCGCTGGGGCCGGCGGCGCGGCCGGCGCGTCCGCGCTGGCAGGAAACGACGTGGCGGTCGGCAAGTTGAGCTACCACGAGGGTCGGTACTCTCTGCTGGACGACAACGGCGCCGTTTTCGCCCACCTGATTCCTCGCCCGACGGTGGATATCGACCGCTTCGTCGGCCAGAAGGTAACGGTCTCCGGCCGGGTTTCCGTCTGGCATCGCGACCGCGAACCAAGAATCTGGGTCGAGCAGGTCGTCGCAGCCGCGGAGGGCCAGTCCGGGCAGGTGCTGCAGGCAAGCTATGAGGAGAAAACGAGCGAGCCGCTGCGGACTGCCCAGCTTGAAGAGTATGTCGTCGAGCCGTGCGAGCCGCCGGCGGTGACGTTCGGGCCGTACGCCCCCTTGCCCGTGAAGCGATGCGGGCCGGCCGGTTGCTTTTGGGCGGAGGCCGATTACTTGTACTGGTGGACGAACGGCATGAACATCCCGCCGCTGGTCACCACCAGTCCGGCGGGAACACCGCGCGAAGAAGCCGGTGTTCTGGGCCAAGACGGAACAGAGATTCTCTACGGCAGCCAAGAAATCCTCACCGACCCCAGACAAGGCTTCCGCATCCGATCCGGCGCCTGGCTCGACGCGAACAATCGCTTTGGACTTCAAGGTGAATATTTCTGGCTCAGCGAGCAGAGCGAGAGCTTTTCGATTGCTTCCGACGCCAACGGTTCGCCGATCCTCGCCCGCCCCTTTTTCAATATCAACCCGCGCGATCCGTTCACGCTCGATCCGGACCCGCCGGCGCGAGAAGACTCGCAGCTCGTCTCCTTTCCCGATATTCTCAGCGGGTCCGTTTCCGTCAACAGCAGCACGCGGCTGCAGTCGGCCGCCGCCGCGGCGCGTGTCAACCTCGCTTGCGACACATGGTGGGTGGATACATCCGCGCCCTATTCGCGGGTCGACCTGATCGCCGGTTATCGTTACCTGGAAATGAGCGATCGGCTGGGGATTTCGGAGCATCTTTCCTCGCTGGATCCGCTCTCGCCCGTCGCGTTCGATATCCACGATCAGTTCAACACCCGCAACGAATTCCACGGGGCGGAACTCGGGATGGCATGGCAGGCGGGTTGGCAGCGGTGGTCGTTGGAGTTGTTGCTCAAGGCGGCCGTCGGCAACCTGCACGAGGTGGTGTCCATCGCGGGGAGCACCGTGATCACGGAACCCAATGCGCCGGTCGATACCTACGACGGAGGGCTGTTGGCGCAGCCGTCCAACATCGGCCGCTACAGCCGCGACCGCTTCGCGGTGATCCCGGAACTGGGCCTCAACGTGGGATACCAGGTCTTCCCGCAATGGTCTCTCATCGCCGGCTACACGCTTCTCTACTGGAGCCCCGTGGTGCGGGCCGGCGACCAGATCGATCTGGACGTGAATCCCGATCAGTTGGCGCCGCCGATTGAGCCATTGGAGGGGCCGCTGCGGCCCAGATTCGCCTTCCGCGAGACCACCTTCTGGGCCCACGGCTTGAACATCGGCCTCGAGGGCCGGTGGTAGGCATCTGCCGACCGCCAACAAGCGATACGGTCGTTACAACCGACGCTACAGGCACTACGGCCGGATTCTTCTGCTCCAACAATGGAATTTGCGCAGCTTGCCGTGCCGGTCAATCGAGACTAGCATGAAGTCTTGAGCCCGGCCTCTGCCGGCAAACGGCCCTGGGAGCCGTCTCTTTTCCGGCCGTTTCTGCGCAAAATGGGTGCCCGAAGAAAGTCCAGCCGCTATGCAACCGAAGTCCCGCTTTCGCCGCCGCAACCGAACCAGCCATCCCCTCCGAAGTCGTCGTCTGCAATGCGAGCCCTTGGAAGAGCGGGCACTGTTGGCCGTGACGATCACGGCGACCGACTTCGAAGCGGCAGAGCCGGCGAACCATGGCATGTTCCAGATCACGCGGACCGAGAACTTGGAGCTGGCGTTGGATGTGAACTTCAGCGTCAGTGGATCCGCCAGCCGCGGCAGCGGCACCGACTACGTGCTCAAGGTCGATGGCACGGAGGTGAGTGGAACAACCGTTACCATACCGGCGGGGCAGGCATCCGTGGACGTCGCTCTGGAAGTCATCAACAACACGGTCGCCGAGTCGACCGAGACCGCCGTATTGACGCTCGCAGCGGGCGACGGCTACACGATCGGCACACCGGCCAGCGCCACGATCAACATCGCCGACGACGAGCCTCCGGTGCTGAGCATCATCGCCACGGACCCCATTGCGGCGGAACCATCGAACCACGGATCGTACCGGATCCAGCGGGCCGGCTCCACCGCAGCGGCGTTGAGCGTGGACTTCAGCGTGGGCGGTTCCGCCGAGCGAGGCGCGGCGGACGATTATGTGCTCAAGATCGACGGCACGGAAGTTGAGGGAACGACGATCAGCCTGGCCGCCGGCCAGGAAATCGTCGATGTCACGCTGGAAGTGGTCGACGACTCTCTATCGGAATCGTCCGAGACGGCCGTATTGACGCTGGAGCCGGCCGCCGGCTACGCGGTCGGCACATTGAACACCGCCACGGTCACGATCGCCGACAACGAGTTCGTCACAATCACGGCGATCGAATCCAATGCGGCGGAACCGTCCGGCAACGGCACATACCGCATCACGCGGACAGGTTCCACGGATTCGTCGCTGACGGTGACCTTCGCCGCCGACGGAACCGCCACGCGGGGCACAGGAAACGATTACGTACTCAAGGTCAACGGCGAGGTGCTGGAGGGAACCACCGTTGTCATTCCAGCCGGCGAGACCTCTGTGGACGTGCTGCTGGAAGTCGTCAACGACACGGTGTCGGAATCGCTGGAAACGGCCGTGCTGACGCTGTCGTCGCCCGCCGCCGGCTACACCGTCGGCACGCCGAGCGGCGCCACGGTGAATATCGCCGACGATGACCCGCCGGTGGTAACCATCACCGCGACCGACGACACGGCGGCGGAGCCGACGAACAACGGCACATACCGGATCACGCGGACCGGTTCCACCGTGGCGGCGCTCGCCGTCACATTCACCGAGAGCGGAACCGCCGCGCGGGGCGCCGGAGACGACTATGTCCTGCGAGTCGGCGGCGTCGTGGTATCCGGCACAACGGTCACGATACCGGCGGGCCAGGCGTCGGTGGACGTCACTCTCGAAGTGCTCGACGACGACGAGGTCGAGACCACGGAAACCGCGACGCTGACCTTGTCGTCCGGTACGGGCTACACGGTCGGCGCCGAAAGCAACGCCACCGTCAGTATTGCCGACGACAACGATACGCCGGTGGTAACCATCACGGCGACCGACAACACCGCGGCGGAGCCGTCGAACAACGGCACATACCGAATCACGCGCACGGGTTCGACCGGCGCGGCGCTGACGGTCACCTTTGCCGAGAGCGGAACCGCCGCTCGCGGGGCCGGAGGCGACTACGTGCTCAAGGTTGGCACTGCGGACGTAACCGGGACGAGCGTGACGATCCCCGCCGGCCAGTCCTCGGTGGATGTGACGCTCGAGGTGATCAACGACACGACGCTCGAAACCGCCGAGACCGCGGTGCTGACCTTGCAGGCGGGGACGGGGTACACGGTCGGCGCCGAGGAAAGCGCCACCGTGAATATTGCCGACGATGATACGCCGGTCGTCACCATCGCGGCGACCGACGCCGCGGCGGCGGAACCGTCGAACAACGGCACATACCGAATCACGCGGACCGGTTCGACTACCGCTGCGGTGACTGTCACCTTTGCCGAGAGCGGAACCGCCGCCCGCGGGGCCGGAGGTGACTACGTGCTCAAGGTGGGCACTGCGGACGTAACCGGGACGAGCGTGACCATCCCCGCCGGTCAGTCCTCGGTGGATGTGACGCTCGAGGTGATCAACGACACGACGCTCGAAACCGCCGAGACCGCGGTGCTGACCTTGCAGGCGGGGACGGGGTACA